>JBGPDX010000001.1:0-47957 GCA_041482475.1 Candidatus Limnocylindria bacterium
GGGTCGGTGAACATCTCGGTATGGACGCCAAGGTCCCGCTTGGTCGACAGCGCCTGGGCAACGGCGACAGGGATGCCGCCGATGCCCATCTGGATGGTGGCGCCGTCGGCGACGAGGTCAGCGACGTAGCCACCGATCCTGCGCTCGACCTCGCCGAGCGCGCCCGGGACGTACTCGTACGGCGGGACGTCCACCTCGACGGCGAGATCGATGTCGCTGACGTGGACGAAGCTGTCGCCGAGCGTTCGAGGCATCGATCGGTTCAGCTGAACGATGACCGTCCTGGCCGCTCGCATCGCCGCATGCATCGCCTCGACGGACGTCCCAAGCGAGCAGAAGCCGTGCGCGTCCGGGGGCGTCGCGTTGACGAATGCGGCGTCGAGCTTGAGCGTCCCGGAGGTGAACAGCCGCGGTACGTCGGACAGGAAGACCGGCACGTAGTCGGCGCGGCCCTCGTTGACCGCGGCGCGGGCGTTCGGTCCGATGAACAGGGCACGGTGCCGGAAGTGCCCGTCCATCTCCGGCGCCAGGTGCGGCCCCGGACCTTCGCAGTGGAGGTGGACGACACCGACGTCCTTGAGCTCGGCGGCGCGAGCCACGAGGGCGTCGAGCAGGACCGACGGCGTCGCCGCGGCACAGTGCAGATAGACCTGGTCGCCGCTTTTGACCCCCGACACCGCTTCTGACGCCGTGACGATCCGCATGACCTGGACAGCCTCCTGAAAACCCCGGTCGACGACACGGGCCAAAGGACCCGATCTTCGGACCGGTCGGTGGTTCGGTTGACGGTGGCCGCTAGCGGTCGATCCGGCGCTTGGCGACGAACGCCGCCGCCTGGGCCCGACGCTCGAGGTTCAGCTTCGACAGGATCGAGCTGACGTAGTTCTTGACGGTCTTGTCGGACAGGAAGACGTCGGTGGCGATCTCCTTGTTCGTCTTCCCCTCGGCGACCAGGAGGAGGATCTTCTGCTCCTGGGCGGTCAGCTGGGCAAGCTCGTCGGCGATCCCGCCTGTCGCCAGCCGGCGAATCCGCTCGAGAACCTTTTCGGTCACCGCCGGGTCGAGCAGCGACTCACCACGACCCACCGCTTCGAGCGCGGCGATGAGGTCGCGGCCTCGAATCTGCTTGAGGAGGTAGCCGGACGCCCCCGCGACGATCGCGGACAGCACCGCCTCCTCGTCCGGGTAGGAGGTCAGCATCACGACCCGCGTCTGGGGCCGATCCGCCCGGATCTCGCGGCACGCCTCGATGCCGGTCCCGTCGGGGAGTCGGACGTCCATCACGACGATGTCCGGTTCGTGACGACGAGCCTGTTCCACGGCCTCGGCGACCGTCCCGGCCTCGGCGACGACCTGGAAGGCCTCGCGCCGATCGAGGAGGGCGACGAGACCCTGGCGGACGACCTCGTGGTCGTCGACCACGAGCAGTCGCAGCGGGCGGGCGGGAACGACGTCAGTCAATCCGTCTGTTCCTCGAACGGTCCAACGGGCATCGTCACAACGATACGCGTGCCGCGGCCGGCCTTGCTGTCGATCGCCAGCGTGGCGCCCAGGGCCGCGGCGCGCCGAGCCATGTTGCGCAGCCCAAGATGCCCCGCGGAGCGCGGTTCGGACGGGTCGAAGCCACGCCCGTTGTCGGCGATCTCGAGCGACAGCGATGTTCCCTCGCTGGCGACCGATATCCGGGCGGTCGAGGCGCCGGAATGCCTGGCGATATTGCTCAGGGCCTCGCGGGCGAGCTGGAGCAGCTCCCCCACTCCCCTGGCGTCGAGATCCTCTGCCCCCTGGGCCGAGGTGACGTCCAGCTCGACATCGACCGCCGCAGCGGCCCGCAGCTCCTCGACGAGGCCTGCCAGGCCGGCGGCCAGATCGCTACCGCCGGTCTCGTCGGCCGCGAGTCCCACGATGAACCGGCGGATATCGCGGGTCACGACATTGAGGCGGTCGATGGCCCGGTCGATTCGGGAGGCCGCCTCGGACCTGTCGGAGTCCATCAGCTCCGGAACGTCCTCGAGGGCGAGGACCACGCCGTAGATCGCCTGGATGATCCCGTCGTGGAGGTCCTTGCCGATGCGGTCGCGCTCGTCGACCAGTGCGAGTCGACGTACCTCGGCGTGGAGCCGGGCCCGCTCCACGGCAATCGCCGCGTGGATCGCGAACCTCTCGGTCAGGCGCTGGTCCGCCTCGCTGAATTCCGCGGCGCCCAGCTTGTTCGTCAGGTAGAGGTTGCCGATCGCTCGACCGCCAACGCTGACCGGGACGCCAAGGAACGACGACATCGCCGGGTGGTTGGGCGGGAAGCCGTATGAGTCGGGATGCCCGACAATGCTCGCGATTCGGTACGACCGCCCCTCGCGGATGATGAGCCCCAGCAGCCCGTGGCCCCGGGGTGGGGCTCCGATTCGCTCGCGTTCCCTCGTCCCGATCCCACTCGTGATGAAACGCTCGATGCGCCCGCCGGTGTCGACGACGCCAAGGGCGGCATATTCCGCCCGCACCAGCTGACGCACCGTGTCGGCAATCAGCTGGAGCACGGTCTCGAGGTCGAGCACACCGGCGATGGCCCGGGTTGCGGCGTCCAGCGCCTCGAGCTGGTCGGACAGGGAAGCGCCGCCCGGGCGTGCCCCTGGCGACGGCCTCGGAGTGCCTGCGTCTGCGCCGCCGGCTGCCCTGCCCCGCATCGTCACAGGCCCGAGCGTAGCAGCCACGAACGGACAGCCGAAGGACACTCGGCCCCCGCGAACGGGCCGGACGTCCCTTCTCGCCCGAGGGCGCCGGGCCGACGATCTCCGCCATGTATCCAGAGCCCCCGGCTCCCCTGACCGATCTGCCGGGGCCCGAACACGCGTCGGCGGTCACCTTCGAGCGACGTTCGCTGTCCCGCCGCGGGTTTCTCAGGACCGCCACCCTGACCGGTGGCGGTCTCGTCGCCGCGGGGGTCGCGGCCTGCGCTCCCGCCGCAGCCGCTCCAACGTGGACCTTCGGGCCTCCTCTCCAGGCTCCAACGGCTGCCGCCGGGACGGCTCCGTCCTCGCCTCCCGAAACGCACGGCCCCGATCAGGCGTCGCCCTCGCCGACTTCCGCTGGCGCGGTCGACCACGACGCCATCGCGCTCGCCGTCGTGAAGCGGTTCCTCGGCGGCGAATACGGCCAGGTCGACGGCGCCGGCAATCAGCCGTTGAAGCCCACGCTGGACGGGAACGTCAAGGTCTTCGACATCAGCATCGACCGGATCAGCCACCGTATCGACGCCCAGAAGCCCGCCCTCCAGGCGCTCGGCTACAACGGGACGTGGCCGGGACCGCGGCTGGATGTCGTCGAGGGGGACCCGGTCCGGGTGACCTTCCGCAACAACCTCGACGAGTCGACAGGGGTCCACTTTCACGGCCAGCGGGTCCCGAACCGGATGGACGGTGTCCCGCACCTGACCCAGGATCCGATCCAGCCGGGCGCGAGCTTCACCTACGAGTTCGTCGCCAGGACCGTCGGCTCACACATGTACCACTCACACCACAACGCGACGGATCAGGTCGGCCGAGGGCTGCTGGGAGCGTTCATCGTCCATCCGGGCGACCCCGCGAAGGGCTACGAGCGGGCGTTCGGCGTCAGCCAGGACATCGTCTGGATCAGCAACGACTCCCTGGGCGGCTTCACGATCAATGGTCGGGGATTCCCGGCGACCGCGCCGATCGTGGCCAGGAAGGGCGAGCGCATCCTCGTTCGGTTCATGAACGAGGGGATCATGACGCACCCGTGGCACCTGCACGGGATGCCGATGCGGATCGTCGCGCGCGACGGGTATCCCCTTGGACCAGCCTCGTTCCTGTGCGACACGCTCGGCGTCAATCCGGGTGAACGCTGGGACGCGATCATCGACTGCGACGACGTCGGCGCGTGGGCCTTCCACTGCCACATCCTGCCCCACGTCGAAGGGCGCGACGGCATGTACGGCATGGTGACCGCGCTGGTCATCCAGGATGGCGCCGCGGCCTCCCTGGAGACGGCGACCGGGGCCACGCCGGTCCTCGCGGCGGCGTCTGCCGCGGGCTCGACGGCGTTCGCCTGCCGCCTCCCCGGCGCGGGCTAGCCGCTGCCATGGAACGCCCGCTCGCCTTGCTCGGCCGGCCGCTTCCGCTTCGGCGCATCCGGCGGATCCTCCTCGCGACGGACCTGTCGACCACCTCTGACGAGGCGACGGCGAGGGCCCTCGAATTCGCCTCGGGGTTCGGGGCGACCTTGCTGGCAGTCAGCGTCATCGACCCGCGAACGCTGCAGCTGGTGGGAGAATCGAGGCTCCGGGTCGACCAGGTCCGCGGCATCCGCGAGAATGCCGTTCACGATCTCATCGATCGCGGGCGCGAGCTTGGGATCAAGGTCGATTACCTCATCTGGCAGGGCGACCCTGGCGAGGCCATCGTGGACGCAGCGCGTGCGGAGCAGGCGGACCTGATCGTCGTCGGCAGCCACGGCCGCGGGGTCGTCAGCCGATTCCTGATCGGGAGCGTTTCCGACCACGTCGTTCGTCACGCGTCCGTTCCCGTGCTCGTCGTGCGGCCGCACCGGATTGACGGGCAGGCTTTCGCGGCCGAGGCGCCAGGCGACATCGGGTCCTCTGGACCGCCGAACGTGTGACGTTCGACCCTCCGCGCGTGGCAGGTGCCCGGCGGAGAGTAGGGCCCACGGAGTCGCCGGGCCCACGGAGTCGCCGGCCCGCCAACCGGCTCCCGAACGGTGAGGTCAAATGATGTCTGCGCTGCGCCGATTGGTAGTCCCGATCGGGGTGATCGCCGCCCTGCTGCTGTTCTACCTGGTCAACCCGTGGGTCAATCCCGACGGCTCGCTCCTCCAGGCGGTGACCGTTGCCTTCTGGGTCGCGTCGATCGTGCTGGTGGTCGCCCTGTTCGAGGACCGCAAGGATCCGGCGAGCGATGAAATCGAGATCGAAGGCCCCTCCTTCGCGCGATTCCTGTTCAACAACTCGCGGGCCGGCCTCCTGTGGCTGCCGATCCGGATCTTCGTCGGCTTCGAATGGCTGGACGCCGGCACGCACAAGCTGACGGGCGCAGGCTGGCTCGACGGAGGCTCGTCGCTCCTGGGCTTCTGGCAATCCGCCGTGAAGATTCCTGACACGGGCCGGCCGGCGATCACCTTCGAGTGGTATCGCGGCTTCCTCCAGATCCTCATCGACAATCACGCCCAAACGTGGTTCTCGTACGTGATCGTGTTCGGCGAGATCGCCGTCGGGGTGGCGCTTGTCGTCGGCGCGCTGACCGGCGTCGCCGCCTTCTTCGGCGCCTTCATGAACATGTCGTTCCTCCTGGCCGGCTCGGCCTCGACCAATCCCGTCATGTTCACGCTCGCCGTGGGCCTGATCCTCGCCTGGAAGGTCGCCGGGTACTACGGCCTCGATCGGTACCTGCTGCCGATGCTGGGCACGCCCTGGCGACGCGGTGCGTTGTTCCCGCGCCCGCAACCACGCGCTTCCGCAACCTGACCCGCCGCGCCGGCGGGTGAGGCGGACAGGGCACGACGGTGTGACCATCGGCGCAGTCGCGCACGGCGACACTCACCAACCGACGGCGGCAGGCCAGGAGGCCTGCCGCCGTCCTTCCTGCCGGGATCCGGGAGCTTCGGCAGGTGAGGGAGTGGCCGCCCGGCCCTGTCGCCCGGCCCACTGTCGCCGCGACACTGGTGCATGACCGGGACCTGGCCGGCGGCCAGGGCTCGGATCGCAACGCCACAGGAGGACGGAAGATGCGAATCCTCGTCAGCACCGCGTCGAAGCACGGCGCGACGGCGGAAATCGGCGACGCCATAGGCCAGGCTCTCCGCGCCGGTGGGGCCGATGTCGTGACGCTCCCGCCGGAACGCGTCGCAACCCTCGACGGCTTCGACGCCGTGGTCCTCGGCAGCGCCGTGTACGCCGGGCGTTGGCTGGATTCCGCCAAGGACTTCCTCGCTCGCCACGAGGCGGCACTGAAGTCGCGCCCGGTGTGGCTTTTCTCCAGCGGGCCGCTCGGCGACCCGCCGATGCCGGCCGGCGACCCGGCCGACATGGCCTCGCTCCGGAGTTTCAGCGCGCAGGAACCACGCGTCTTCGCCGGTCAGCTCGACAAGGGCGGGCTGGGCCTGGTCGAGCGGGCGATGGTTGCCGCCGTCCGCGCCCCGGAAGGCGACTTCCGGCAGTGGGACGAGATCCGGGCCTGGGCCGGGGAGATCCTGGCCGCCCTCCAGCCTGTGGCCCCGGCGCCGTGACGCCTGACCGTTCGGCCGGGGCCCGGTCCCGGCAACCCGAGCCGAACGGCCAGCAGGACCGTTGACAGCCATGCCACGCCGTTCACGCCGATCGGCCACGACGCGTAACGAGCCTCGCCGCCTCGATCGCGGGCAGCCGACCCGGAAGCGGCCGACAGCCGCGGTGCGTCACGCCACCGTCTGGCGGTCGCCGGTCATGCTCGTCTCGGGTCTTGCCCTGGCGGCAGCCGTGATCGTGACGATCGCGCTCGCCCAGAAGGCTGCGCCGCCCAGAGGCAGCGGGACGGACGGGCTTGTGCTGTCGACGACCTCCTACCCGCAGGGCTTGATCAGCGGGCAGGCGCTCGGGAGGCTGGACGCGCCGGTCACCCTCGAGGTGTGGTCGGATTTCCAGTGCCCGTACTGCGGCATGTTTGCGCGGACCTACCTGCCTCGCCTGGTATCCGATTTCGTGGCCGCCGGTCAGCTCCGGATCGTGGCCCGCGACGTCGCCTTCGTCGATCGCGGCACGTCGACCGAATCCGCCGATGCCGCGGTCGCTGCCGCCTGTTCCGCGGACCAGGGAAGGTACTGGCAGTACCACGATCTGCTGTTCTGGAATCAGAACGGCGAGAACAACGGCGCGTTCGACGACAACCGTCTCGGCGCCATGGCGGACAAGCTCGTCCTCGATCGCCCGTCCTGGGACGCCTGCCGCGCTGATCCGAAGCGCGCGCGAGCCGTCGCGGCGACGACCTCGGATGCGGTCGCCGCCGGCATCAACTCGACCCCGACCCTCGTGTTGAACGGCGCCGTCAACGCCGGCCTGCCCCGGACCTACGACGACCTCGCGAACGCGATTCGCGCCCGGCTCGCACCAACACCGGGCCCTTCTGCATCGTGACGAATCGACGGACGGGCCAGGCCGGCGCCGTCGTCGCGGTGGCGGGTCTTGCCGTGGCCGGCTATCTCACCGTCGTGAAGCTGTCGGGACAGCTGCCGGCCTGCGGTCCGCTCCGCGGCTGCGAAACGGTCGCCCTGTCGGAGTACAGCGACATCGCCGGGATCCCGCTGGCCGTGCTCGGTCTGCTGTTCTCCGCGCTCGTGGCGCTGCTCCAGCTCGCCTGGTGGCGACTCGGCTCGCGTCCGGCACTGGTCGGGGCATATGGCCTCGGGCTGGCCGGCGTGCTGGTCATCGGCTACCTGACGTACCTGGAGTTGTTCGTCATCGGCGCCGTCTGCGTCTGGTGCGTGGCCTATGGCGCGACCGTGGTCGTCGGCTGGGCGATCGCGGCCCTCGCCCTTCGCCGAGCCTGACAGTCGGCTCCCTCACGGTCGATCGCCGAACGGGCCGCCAGCCTGGCGGCACGACGGCTGATCGATGACCGGCGGGCAGGGAGGTACACTCCGGGACCCGCCGGCCGGGACGGCGGCGCTCAGCTCGGAGGACGGGCGATGCTGGCCGACCTCTCGTTCCGCGGTCTCCTCCTCGTCGCCCCGACGTCGGTCGTCGGGCTCGCGGCGCGCCGCGGAGGATCCCGGTGAACGCGTCCGACCCGGAACGCCGGCGCCTGACGGACGCGCGAGACGGGCGTGCCGCCTGGCGCCGCTGGGGACCGTACCTGTCCGACCGGCAGTGGGGCACGGTCCGCGAGGACTATTCGGAGGATGGCGATGCGTGGGGCTACCTGCCGCACGACCAGGCCCGATCGCGCGCCTACCGCTGGGGCGAGGACGGACTCCTCGGGATCAGCGACGACTACGGCCGGCTCAACTTCGCCGTGGCCTTGTGGAACGGCCAGGACCCGATCCTCAAGGAACGGCTGTTCGGGCTGACGGGCCCGGAAGGCAATCACGGCGAGGACGTCAAGGAGGTCTACGCCCACCTCGATGCGACGCCCACCGGTTCGTACCTCAAGGCGCTCTACCGCTATCCGCAAGGCGCGTTCCCGTATGCCGGTCTCGTCGAGGAGAGCCGCCGCCGCGACCGTTCCGTGCCCGAGTACGAGCTGAGCGACAGCGGGGTGTTCGACGAGAACCGCTTCTTCGACCTGGTCGTCGAGTACGCCAAGGCCGACGTCGACGACATCGTCATCCGGATCGCCGCCACCAATCGCGGGCCGGACGCCGCGCCGCTCCACGTCCTGCCGACACTCTGGTACCGCAACACCTGGTCGTGGGGGCGCCATCCGGTCGCCCCGACGATCGGCGTCGAGGACCGGCGCTCCGGCCGCGCCACGCTGCTCGCGTCGCACATCCGGATGGGCGACTACCGGTTGGTCATCGACGGCTCGCCGGAGCTGCTGTTCACCGACAACGAGACGAACGCCGAGCGGCTGTTCGGGGTTCCGAATGCATCACCCTGGGTCAAGGACGCCTTCCACGAGTTCGTCGTCGGCGGGCGGGTGGAGGCCGTGAACCCCGCCCTTCGCGGGACGAAGGCCGCGGCCCGCTTCCCGCTGACGATCAAGCCGGGCGAGACCCGGACGCTGCGCCTTCGCCTCAGCCGGGCGCGCCACGACAACCCGTTCGAGGACGCCGACGAAATCCTCGCCACCCGGATCGCCGAAGCCGACGCGTTCTTCGCCCCGATCGCCGACGGCCTGACCGACGACGAGGCCCTCGTCCAGCGGCGGGCGTTCGCGGGCCTCATCTGGACGAAGCAGCTGTACACCTACGACGTCGCCGAGTGGCTCGACGGCGATCCCGGGGGCCCGCCACCGCCGTCATCCCGCGCACGCGGCCGGAACGCCGGCTGGCGCGAGCTGAACACGCAGGACGTGCTGTCGATGCCCGACGGCTGGGAGTACCCGTGGTTCGCGTCGTGGGACCTGGCCTTCCACATGCTGCCGATGGCCCTCGTGGACCCGGATTTCGCGAAGGACCAGCTGGTGCTGCTGACCCGTGAGTGGTACCAGCATCCGAATGGCCAGCTGCCGGCCTACGAATGGAACTTCTCCGACGTCAATCCGCCGGTCCATGCCTGGGCGGCGTGGCGGGTCTACAAGATCGATCGCCGGATCAACGGTCGAGCCGATCGCGCCTTCCTCGAGCGCGTCTTCCACAAGCTGCTGCTGAACTTCACCTGGTGGGTCAACCGCAAGGACGCCGACGGCCACAACGTCTTCCAGGGTGGCTTCCTGGGCCTCGACAACATCGGCGTCTTCGACCGTTCGGCGGAGCTGCCGGTGCCCGGCCATCTTGGCCAGGCGGACGGCACGGCGTGGATGGGGATGTACTCGCTGAACATGCTGGCGATCGCCCTCGAGCTGGCCCGCGAGGACCGGGTCTACGAGGACGTCGCGACGAAGTTCTTCGAGCACTTCCTCTACATCGCGGGAGCCCTCAACGGCCTCGACATCGAGTCCGTGCCGCTGTGGGACGACGAGGACGAGTTCTTCTACGACGTCCTCCACCTCGACTCGGGCCCGTACGTCCCGCTCAAGGTCCGCTCGCTGGTTGGCCTGATCCCGCTGCTGGCGGTCGAGACGCTCGAGCCGGATCTCCTCGACGCGCTGCCCGAGTTCAAGCGCCGGATGGGCTGGTTCCTCCGCAATCGTCCGCAGCTCGCCTCGCTGGTGCCGTCGTGGGAGGAGCCGGGCGTCGGCCGGCGGCGGCTGCTGGCCCTGGTCCACGGACACCGGCTGAAGGCGCTGCTGGGGCGGATGCTCGACCCGGACGAGTTCCTGTCCGACCACGGAATCCGCTCGCTGAGCGCGTGGCACCGGGATCATCCGTTCGTCCTCAACCTCGCCGGCCAGGACCACGTCGTCGACTATGAGCCGGCCGAATCGCGGACGCCCGCCTTCGGCGGCAACTCGAACTGGCGCGGACCCATCTGGTGGCCGGTCAACTACCTGCTGATCGAGGCGCTCCAGAAGTTCGACCACTACTACGGCATGGACTTCCAGGTGCCGCTCCCCGCCGGAAGCGACCAGCTCCGGTCGATCGGCCAGGTCGCCGACGAGCTGGGGCGCCGGCTCGAGTCGCTGTTCCTGCGGGACGCCGCGGGCCGCCGGCCTTTCCGTGGCCCCGATGCGGGCTCGGCGGCGGAGGGCGCCGTCGACGACTTCGTTCTCTTTCACGAGTACTTCGACGGCGACACGGGGCGCGGTCTGGGGGCCAGCCATCAGACGGGCTGGACGGCCCTCGTCGCCAAGCTGCTGGAGCAGCGAGCGCGGCGCCGGCGAGAGACTGGCGAATCGGCGCCGTTGCCGGAGACGACGCCGGACCCCACGGCCGACGAGGTCGTGGTCGGCAGTGATGGGCGGCGGGATTCCGTCGATCGTGTGGCCGGAGGGACGTCATGACGTTGCGGGAGATCCAGCAACCCATCAAGGAGCGATACCGCGACGAGCCGGATGCGGCCTTCATCACGCTGCGCGCCTCGGGCAGCTCGGCGGACGGGGCGATGAGCTGCTCCGTCGACGTCGGGCGGGCGCTCTACGCGGCCGGTGCCCACGCGGGCGTGGGCGGCGGGGGGGCGTCGGCCTGCTCCGGCGACCTGCTGCTCGGGGCGCTGGCCGCCTGCGCCCAGATCACCTGCCAGATGGTTGCCGCCAACATGGGCCTCGACGGCCTCGCGATCGCCGTTGCCGTCGAGGGAGACCTCGACCTCCGCGGAACGCTGGGCAGCCCGGACGTAGCGGTCGGCTTCCAGGCGATCCGCCTCCGGTTCACCATCGGCGGCGACGTCCCACCGGACCGGCTGGAGCGGCTGAAGGAGCGCACCGAGCGCTTTTGCGTGGTGCTCCAGACCCTCCTCGCCCCGCCGTCGATCGACGCGACGTGGAGTGCGGCGTGAGCGAGCGCGCCGCCTACCCCCGCTTCGAGCGCGGCTGACCCGCGTTCGACTCCCGGAGCTCGTCCCGGAGCAGATCCATCAGCAGCCCGTCGTGCCACGTTCCGTCCGGGCCGCGCTCGTACTGGCGCATCACCCCGACGGATTTGAAGCCGACCCTGGCGTAAGCCGCGATCGCCCGCCCGTTGGACGCAGCCGGGTCGATCGTCAGCCGGTGATGGCCGCGCTCGTCGAACAGGTAACGCGCCAGCGTCCGCACGACGTCGGACCCGACACCCTGACCGTGGACCGCCGTCGCCAGGAAGATGTCGATGCTGGCGTGGCGGTAATCCGGCTCCGCCTCCTCGCCGTACTGGACCTGGCCGACGAGCTGCCCGTCGAGCTCGACCGCCAGCTCGACGTCGGCGTCGTCGTCCGGCTCACCGGCGGCTTCGACGGTGCCGCCCAGTGCCCACCAGCGCGCCACTTCCGGCTCGGCGCGGATCTCCCGGAGTCGCGGTCGATCGGCCGCGGTCAGCGGCCTGAGCACGACGCGGTCGCCCCTGAGCGTGGGATGGTCCATCGCGGGTCCGTTGCGTCGGCGGGGTGACGGGGGGCTACGTGGAGCGGCGGCGCGACGCCCGCAGGCCGAGACCGGCGACGACCGCGGCCAGCAGCACGGCAACGGCAAGGACCGGCCAGACGGAAGGCGCCGCGCTGCCGGCGGGATCTCCAGCCGGCGCGGGCGCCGCGGAGCTCTGCGCCGTCGGCCCGGCGACGGCTGCGGCGACGGCGGACGTCGCCGGTGACCCTGTCGTGGGCGTGGGCGTGGGGCTGGCAGCCGGCGTGGCCTGGGCGGTCGGAGCGGGCCGAGCCGTGGGCGTCG
This sequence comes from Candidatus Limnocylindria bacterium, assembly GCA_041482475.1. Lineage (GTDB taxonomy): Bacteria > Chloroflexota > Limnocylindria > Limnocylindrales > CSP1-4 > JACDAV01. Next base: position 11,901 of record JBGPDX010000001.1, read on the forward strand.
GAGTGGCCTTCGGCGGCTCCGTGGCCTTCGGTATCGTGGCCGGCGCGGCGATCGGCTGGACGGACACCCAGTCGCCCTCCCACGCCATCCGCACCCCCGCGTAGTGCCACGGCGTGAAGAAGCCACGCAGCTGGCTGGGCGTCAGCTTCGTGTCGGGGCGCATGTCGAGGCCATACGTCCGGCTCTGGAGGCCGTACAACGGGCCGACGACGCGGACGCTCGTCACCGTGAAGTGGCTGGTGGCGGCCGGATCGGCCGTGGCGGTGAACCCGGTGAGGACCCAGGCATGGTCACCGTGCGCCACGGTGATGCCGACCGGCAGGTTGGTCCGGCGCAGGTTGGTGACGGCCGAACGCAGCGCCGAGTCGAAGCTGGTGCTGGCGACCATGTGGTAGCGGCCGTCCACGAAGTGGCGGAGGCCCGCCGCCCAGCCGGCCGGCTCGACGCCGTCCTTCAGGGGGATGAAATAGCGATCGTGCGCCCGCATGTAGTCGAAATAGCGTGACTGGCTTGCCGCGGAGTGGTCCGCCTCGTGGCGGACGATGTTGCGAACGATCTGGACGCTTGCCGCGGTGCACCACAGCCACGACTGCTGGGTCGTGAAGACACCCTGGCGGTAGAGGTCGACGCCACCCGTCCAGCGCGACGCGGCGCCAGCCGGGGTGGGGGCTGCCCCAACGGCAGCCACGACCAGGCTGGCCAACACCAGCCGCGCGACGACCCCCGGCCGGGACAGGGCTCTCATCCCCCAATGGTCGCGCCGATCGCCCATCCGCGCCAGCCCGGTTCAGGCCGAGGGGGCCACGACTCCGGGATCGGGCTCGCGACCGTAGACGGCCACCCGCCAGAACAGCGTGGTCCGCTCGGACCGAAGCCGCAGGCCGGCCGCCGCGACGAGGCCGTCGATCCGCGGGTTGGGATGGGCGAAGGACCGATACCGTTTCCGTCGCAGTCGCATGACGAAGTTGAGCAGCGGGACCGCCAGCCGGAACAGCCATCGGTCGCGCGGCAGGGCGATCCCGTACACCCGGCGGGCACGCGCGGCCGACAGCCCGACCAGCGCATCCGCATCGGGATAGCAGCAGATCACCCGATCCAGGGTGACGATGTCCGCGACGTCGACCTCGGCCGCGCGCCGCGTGAAGTCACCCTCGAGCACCTCGATCCGGTCGGCGAGATTGGCGCGTCGCGCCTCCGCCCGGGCGACGTCGAGGTAGGCCTTCGATGCGTCGACGAGCACCGCCCGGCCGGCGCCGGCCCGCAACAGCTCCTGATCGATGACCCCGATCCCACCGCCGACGTCGAGCACCGTCGCGCCCTGGACCCCAAACGGCCGGATGAGCTCGAGCAGCAGCTGCGTGGTCCGGTCCGGGCCTCGCTTCCGATAGCGGTCGCGGGCGCGTTCGGCCGTCCGCCGGTCGAAGATCGAGGCGAAATCGTCGCAACCGCAGGTGTCCATGGTCAGCCCGCAGTCGTAGCGTCGTCCGCGAAGTCCCAGGCGCGAATCCGGTCCGGCACCAGGCGGATGACGACGTGTGGCTCGTTGTACCCCGCCGCGAACGCCTCGGCCGCGTCCGGGCTGATATAGCGGGCCGCGGTGCGCCGGACGACGTCGTGGAATCCGTCGACGGACAGGGTCGCCCGTCCGGAGGCGTCGACGCCGCGGTACGGCATCGTCTGCTCGGCGATCGCAAGGCTGGCCCGCGGGTTCCGCTCGAGATGGCGGACCTTGCCCTCCGAGACACCGCCCGTCCAGACATTGAAGCCGCCGTCCCGCCACTCGTGCCAGACCGGCGACAGCATGACCGTGCCGTCCTGCCGATAAGTCGCCAGCACCGCCACGATGGGCAGCTCCAGGAGGTCGCCGAGGTCGACGATCGAGAGGCCCGTCCGCATGGGCCCGATGATGCCATCCCCCGGACCAACGGCGCGACCCATTCGAACAGGGAAGCCGGTGGGCGACCCGCGACGCGAGCCGCCACCGGCCGGAGCGTCCCGCCGTGGAGCCGGACGCCCCGCTCGAGCTAACCGCTCGAGCTGCTGCTCGGGCTGCTGCTCGGGCCCTGCCCGCCCATGTTCGGGCAGTTGTGGCCCGAGCCGCGGCTCGGCTTCGTCGACGGCGCCGCCGTCGCACCGTTGCCGGACGGCTGCGTGGTCGCGTTGGGGGCCGAAGACGAGCTGGGGTCAGGGCTGGCGGCCATGACGGCCGCGACGCCTCCAACACCCAGCAGGCCAACCGCCAGGATGGCGGTCAGCAGTCCCCGACGAACGCCCGTGACCTTGCGGTCGGCGGGCGGCGCCTGTGCTGGCTGGTCGTACCAGTCCATGTGAACCTCCTGTTCGTGACGTGAATGGCTGATCGCTGGCTAACCCATAGGCGGAGACTCCCCGACGTGCGCGAACAGGACCGCAACCTTTCCGCGCTGACGATGTCGGACCGGATGCGGCGCCCCGCAGCGACGGCCGCGGTCAAGGGAACCGGTTGACCGAGTGCGCGGCGGGCGGCGGCTGGCCTGGCTGCAGCGAGGCAGACGGGGCGGGGTCATGACAACCTCCGGGTCCCGTGGGCTCGGGCACGCGTCTCCTGCCGTGGGGTGCCCCCGGCAGATGGACTCGGGGCGCTTTTGCGGTGACTGGAGCGCCCCGAGTGGCGAGAAGGTTTGTCCGGGCTACCTTTCGGGGCGGTTACGAGGGGTCTGCCCCGTGGCCGCGGTCAGAAGTCGCGCCGACCCTCGAAGTGCGCCTCGACTCCCGGACGGCTCAGCTCATACAGCGCGAGGCGCTGGCCGCCGGGCGTGCGGAACGAGCACAAGGGTCCCATCGGGATCTCGAGCCTCGTCTCCTCGTGCCAGCCGCGTTCCGCCAGCCGCGCCGTCGCAGCGTCGAGGTCGGCGACGCGGTAGACGAGGATCGGCACGTCGCCGTCGAGGTGGCCGGCCAGCAGGATCCGCGGCGGCGCAGCTGTCAGCTCGACCATCGCGACGCGCGTCCCCATGCCCTCGACGGCGAACACCAGCCGGCCGCCGAGGACGTCGGTGAACCAGCGCGCGTCGGCGGCGACGTCGGCGCTCGGGATGTACAGGAAGTCGAGCTGTTCGAACGTGGCCGTCAGCCCGTGATCTCGGCGCGCTCCGTGAACAGCGACGCGACGATGACCGCGCCGGCCAGCCATCCGAACACGACGAGCAGGGCCGTGTCGGCCGGCAACGAGGCGACGCCGTTGCCCCCGAAGCCGCCACCGTTGGTCTGGCCCGTCGCGACGGCCGCACGGGCGACGTTGAACGGCAGGTACTTGACGATGTCCGGCAGGAAGATCGCCGCGAACGACTCGCCGAAATACAGGCCGATCCCGACGCCGATTCCCGCCAGCTGGCTCCGCGCCAGCGTCGCGACGGCGAAGCCGAGGGCGGCCTGCTCGAGCAGCGCGATCCAGCCGCGGACGAACTGCCGCGGCAGTCGGGCGAGCGTGGCGGGATCGGCGAGGTCGCCGGTCGGCACGCCGGCCAGCCGGCCGCCCACCATCGCCGCGCCGATCCCGACGAGGAAGGCGACGATCAGGCCGATCGCGACGAGGAGGGCGATGGCGGCGCACATGGCGAGCACATAGCGGCTTCGGCTTTCGCCCCGTGCAACGGCGGACTTGAGGGTCCCCCACGTCCACTCCGAGCCGGCGATCGCGGCACCATAGATGACAGCCAGCAGCCCGCCCAGCCCCAGGATGAAGGACAGGATCACGTCGTACGCCTCCGGGAACGCCAGGATCGCGAGCGCCTCTTGCGCGCCCGGCTGGTTCTGGGTGCGGCCGGCCGTCCCTCCCACGGCGATGAAGACCAGCGCCAGCAGGGCCACCAGCAGACCCAGCGTGAGCCACGTCGCGAGGCGGCGGCTGAGCTTCCGCAGATCCGACGCGAACAGCCTCATCGGCCGGCCTCGACGGCCGCGCCGGCCGGGGCGGCCGTGTGATCGGTCGCTGTCAGCTCGAGGAACACGGACTCCAGGTCGCTCCCGGAATCGAGACCGGACAGATAGATCCCGGCGTCGGCCAGGGCGCGGGTGACGTCCGAGGCGCGCTCCTGCGGGATCTGCACGGTCAGCCAGCCCTGTCCGTCGGTCGACGGCGTGACGCTGCCGACGCCGGGGAGCGGGCGCAACGCGGCCGCGGCCGCCTCGACCTCGGCGGGCCGAATCCGCGCCCGGACGACGCCCTCGCCGGCGAGGAGCGTGGCGATCGGTCCCTCGCGAACCAGCCGTCCCAAGGCCACGATCCCGACGACATCCGCGAGCTGCTGGACCTCGCCCAGGATGTGGCTGGAGATGAACACGGTCTTGCCGCTGGACGCGAGTTGCCGAAGCGTGTCACGCATGGCGACGATCCCCGCCGGGTCGAGCCCGTTGGCCGGCTCGTCCAGCAGCAGCAGCTTCGGGTCGCTGAGGAGGGCTGCGGCGATGCCGAGCCGCTGCTTCATCCCCATCGAGTACCGCGACACGGCATCATCGGCGCGATCGCGCAGCCCGAGCAGCTCGAGGAGCTCGTCGACCCGGTGTCGCGGCGTCGGCGCGCCGGTGGCCGCGAGTACCCTCAGGTTCGCCCGCCCGGACAGGTACGGGTAGAAGGTCGGCGACTCGATCAGCGAGCCGACCTCGAACAGGCGGCGGCGGTCGCGGCGTCCGAACGGCCGGCCAAGCAGCTCGATCGTGCCCGCGTCCGGGTGGATCAACCCGGTCAGCAGGCGCATCGTGGTCGTCTTGCCCGCGCCATTCGGGCCCAGGAAGCCGTAGACCACGCCGCTCGGGACGGACAGGTCGAGGCCCGCCAGCGCCATCTGCGAGCCGTAGGACTTGCGGAGGCCGCGCGTGGCGAGCGCAAGGCTGCCGGACGACATCGTCATGGCGCGCAACGCTAGCAGAGCGCCTGCGCGATCGCCTCCCGCGACGCGACTCGTGGCGGCATGATTCGGCACCGCGTCGCTGCGAGGGAGAGGACAGGCTGATGGCGAGTTCGGGACGGGTCCGCTGGGGAATCCTGGGCACCGGCGGGATCAACGAGCGATTCCTCGCCCATGTCCGGGAGGCACCGAACGCCGAATTCGTCGCCGTCGGCAGCCGAACCGCCGCACGCGCACGAGCCTTCGCGGCCCGCCACGAGCTCGAACGGGCGCACGGCTCGTACGACGCGCTGCTGGCCGACCCGGCCGTCGATGTCGTGTACATCTGCCTGCCCAACGCCCTCCATCACGAGTGGACGATGCACGCGCTGGCGGCCGGCAAGCACGTCCTGTGCGAGAAGCCGTACTCGCGCCATCCCGCCGACGTCGTCGAGGCATTCGACGCGGCCGACGCCGCCCGGCTGCGCTTGATGGAAGGCTTCATGTGGCGACACACGCCGCAGGCCCGCCGCTTCGTCGAGCTGCTGCCCGAGATCGGCGAGCTGCAGGCGATCCGGGCAACGTTCAGCTTCCGGATCGCCGACCGGGGCGACGTTCGCCTGCGGCCGGATCTCGACGGCGGCTGCCTGATGGACGTCGGGTGTTACTGCGTCAGCGGCACGCGGCTCGCGGCGGGCCGCGAAGCGGACCGGGTCCGCGCCGAGCAGTTCGTCGGCGAGTCGGGGGTCGATGAACGGTTCGCCGGTCTCCTCCATTTCCCCGGTGGCGTCAGCGGCACGATCGTCGCCGGGTTCCACTCCGAGCACGCCAGCCTCGAGGCCATCGGGAGTGACGGATCGCTGCTGCTCCCCGACGCGTGGACCGGTCGCGCCACGGCGCTGTTGCTCGATGGCCGGGAGATCCCGGTCGAGCCGCAGGATCCGTATCGGCTCGAGGTCGAGAATCTCAGCGCGGCGATTCTCGGCCAGGCGGAGCCGCTCCTGGGCCGCGCCGATGCGCTCGGCCAGGCGAGCACGATCGAGGCGCTCTATGCCGCGGCCGGCTCCGCGGAGCCGGCGACCGTCGCGAGCTGAACCACGCGGCGCCCCCGGGCGTCAGGCGTCGAGTCGCTCCCCCACCCGAGCGGCGATGACCCGGCCGATCGCCAGCGACGCCGTCGCCGCCGGCGAGGGCGCGTTCCGGACGTGCAGCACCCGCCCCGACCCGGCGAAGTCGAAGTCGTCGACCATCGTGCCGTCGCGGGCGAGCGCCTGGGCGCGCACGCCGGAAGGCCCGAAAACGAGCTGGTCCGCGCGCAGCTCGGGGATGTAGCGCTGGAGCTCGCGCAGGAACGCGCCCTTGGACCAGTCGCGCCACATCTCCGCCAGACCGGTGCGCAGGTACCTCGTCGCCAGGCGGAGAAAGCCCGGGTAGGTCAGCGTTCGGAACAGGTCGGCCGGTGACAGGTCGCGGCGACGGTAGCCGGCGCGGGCGAAGGCGAGGACGGCATTCGGGCCGGCCCACACGTTGCCGTCGATCCGGCGGGTGAAATGCACGCCAAGGAACGGGAAGCGCGCATCCGGCACCGGATAGACGAGACCGCGTACCAGGTCGCGGGCATCGGGGGTGAGGGTGTAGTAGTCGCCGCGGAAGGGCACGATCCGCGGAGCGTCGGGCCCGGCGTCGCCGGTCATCGCCGCCAGCTGGTCGGCCCACAGGCCGGCGCACACGACGACGGTACGCGCCGCGACGTTGCCGCCGTCGGTGCGGACGATCGTCGTTCCATGCCGGTCCTCGATCCCGGTCACCCGCCGGCCCGTCTCGATCGTCCCGCCGGCCGTTCGAACGTCAGCCGCGTACGACAGCGCGACGGCACGGAAGTCGACGATCCCCGTGGTCGGGCTCCACAGCGCGCGGATGCCGGCGACGTGCGGCTCGATCTCCCGGATCCGTTCCGCGCCGACGAGCTCCAGGCCCGGCACGTCGTTGGCCGTCGCCCGCTCGTGCAGCGCGGTCAGCCGCTCCAGCTCGTCGTTGGCCAGGGCCACGACGAGCTTCCCGGTCCGCTGCAGGGCAATCCCCTTCGCCGCGCAATAGGTCTCGAGGGCGGCCTTGCCCTCGCGACAGAGCTGCGCCTTGAGCGAGCCGGGCGCGTAATAGAGTCCGGCGTGGACGACCCCGCTGTTGTGCCCGGACTGATGGGCCGCGAGCTCGGGCTCGCGCTCGAGGACAACCAACCGAAGGCCGGGTCGATCCTGGAGCAGGTGCCGGGCGGTCGCCAGCCCGACGATCCCGCCGCCGACGATCGCGACGTCGACCGTGCGACTGTCGAGCGATGCGCCGCCGGTCACTGTACCGGTGTGGCGCGCGGAAACGGGACGCCGAGTCGCTCGCCAAGCTCGACCAGAGAGGCGTGATGGCGCGCGTCGATGGCGACCCCACGCTCATCCGAGCGGCGCTCCGCCTCGGCCTCCGGCTCTCCCGGGATGAGGACGCGCCCCGGGGCGCCGGGCACGGTCTCTGCGGAGGTCAGCTGGTCGAAGTAGCGCTCCAGCCTGGCCTCGAACGCGCCGGGCTCGTCGATGGCCGCGGGATCGATGACCGAGAAGGCCTGGCCAAGGTCCGACGGCGCCGTCGTCGCGAACAGGCCGATGATGTTCGGGCCGAACGACGCCCCGGCCAGGATGCCGGTCAGCAGGTCGACGCCAAGGCCCAGGCCGTAGCCCTTGTAGCCGGCCGTCTCCTCGAGGCCGCCGAGCGGCAGCAGGGCGCCCGCGAGCGCCGCCTCCGGCGTCGTCGCCGGCCGCCCGTCCGGCCCGATGGCCCAGCCCACCGGGAGCTGCTCGCCACGCCGCGCCGCCACCTCGATCCGCCCGCGCGGGATCGTCGAGGTCGCCATGTCGAGGCAGAACGCTCCCCAGCGGCCGGCGGGCGCGGCGAGCGCGATCGGGTTGGTGCCGATCAGTGGCCGCAGGGCGCGCGTCGGGGCGACGAGCGGCGAGCTGTTGGTGAACGACAGGCCGATCATCCCGGCCGCCGCGGCGCGAAGCGCGTACCAGCCGGCGATGCCGTAGTGGTTCGAGTTGCGGACGACCGCGACGGCCGAGCCGGTGGTGCGGGCCCGTTCGATGGCCCAGTCGATGGCGATCCGCGACGCGTGGTGGCCCCAGCCGTTGCGGGCGTCGAAGCGTGCCAGTGCCGGCTTCTCGCGCTCGACCACGGGGCGCGCGGCGGGGTCCATCACCCCGGCGTCGACGAGCGCGACGTAGTTCGCCAGCCGGGCCGTGCCATGGGACGCGATCCCCCGCCGGTCAGCGGCGACGAGAATCTCCGCGACGTCGGTGGCGATGTCGCCGGGAGTGCCGAGTTTGGCGAGGAGTGCCACCGTCCAGGCCCGGAGGAGATGGGCTCGGACGGTGGCGCCCTCGGCGGGATCGGCGTAGACGGGCATACCGTGCGCTCAGGCCGGAGCCGTGGCGGCCTCGAGCCCATGCATCTCGGGGACCAGGTCGCCGCGCTCGATCGCGTGGCGGAAGATGTCGACGGTCTCCCGGATCGCCTGACCGAGCGGCGTCACCGGGACGTCGCCGAGCACGTCGGTCCCGGCGTCGTCGATGGCTCCGGGAAACGGCAGTGGCTTCGGGTCGAAGGTCACCAGGCCTCGGGCGCCCGGCACGGCGGCCTCGATGGCCGTCACGACATCCTCCATCGAGGCGATCGAGCCGCCCAGGTTGAAGACCTGCGCGCCCGTCAGCTCGCTGTGGCTGGCCGCAATGAGCGTCCTGGCGACGTCCGCCGCATATTGGAGCAAGGTCCGCCCGCCGAAGGCGATCCGATACGGCCGACCGACGACGGCGGACAGGATGGCCTTGGTGGGGCCGCTCGTCATCCCCTGGTCGCGACCCGGGCCGTAGACCGTCAGCGGCCGGAGACCGATCGTCGACAGGCCGTCGTCCAGCCAGTAGACCCGCGCGTTGCCCTCGTTGGCGAGCTTGTAGACGCCGTAGTGGGTGACTGGATGGGCGGTCGCGTCGACGTGGAGGCGCCCGTCCGCGGCGTCGGCGTCCGCGGCGTCGAACATCCCGATGGAGCTGGTGTAGACGACCTTCGCAATGCGGTCGGTTCGCGCCTTGACGGCCTCGAAGACGTTGACGGTCCCGACGACGTTGACGAGCGCGCCCAGTGGCGGATTCGCGCGGGCGAACGGCACCTGCAGCGCGGCGAGGTGGATGACGTTCGTGATGTCGTGCTCGTCGAGCGCCGCCCCGACGGAGCCCAGCTCGGTGATGTCGCCGCGGACGAAGATGACCCTGCGCAGCTCGTCGTCGGACATGATCAGGCGCAGGCGTTTCGGGTCGCCGGCAAGGTCGAAGGCAACGACCGGCAGACCCTGCCGGACCAGCGTCCTGACCGTCCAGGCGCCGATGCAGCCGAGGGCGCCGGTGACGAGGAAGCGCTCGCCCGACCGTGCGCCTGTCACGACGCGATCCGGCAGCGGTTGGTGAGCCGGCCGATGCCCTCGATCTCGACGACCACCTCATCGCCGTCGGCGAGCCAGAGCGGGGGCTTCCGGAAGGCGCCGACGCCGGCCGGCGTCCCGCTGGCGATGACGTCGCCGGGCTCGAGGGTGAACGCCCGGGAGCAGTGGCTGACGATCTCGGCGACGCCGAAGTAGAGGTCGGACGTTCGCGCCGACTGGCGCTCCTCGCCGTTGACCAGGCAGCGGATCGCGAGGTCGCGCGCGTCGCCGATCTCGTCGCCGCTGACCACTACGGGCCCGATGGGACAGAACGTGTCGAGCGACTTGCCGCGGGTCCACTGACCGTCGCCGAACTGCAGGTCGCGCGCCGACACGTCGTTAAGGCAGGTGTACCCGAGGACGCAGTCGAGCGCGCTCGATTCGTCGACATTGCGCGCGGTCCGGCCGATGACGACGCCGAGCTCGGCCTCGTAGTCCACCTGCCTGGTGAGCGACTGGCTCCAGCGGATCTCGTCGCCGTGGGCGATCAGGGCGGTCGGGAACTTCGCGAAGATCAGGGGCGCGGGAGGCGGCTCGGTCCCGGACTCCGCCGCGTGGTCCTTGTAATTGCGGCCGATCGCCACGACCTTGCCGGGACGTGGCACGGGGGCCAGGAGTCGGAGTTTCGCCAGGGGCCGGCCCCGGGCCGCGATCCGATCCGGGTTCGCCTGGCGCAGGCGATCGACGCCCGCCGCGCCGGCGGCGAACAGCTCGGCCATCGTTCGCGGCCCGTCGTCGACGAGCTCCGTGGCGGGAAGCGCACACTCGTCCGCGACCACCGCGAGTCGCTCGCCGTCGCGGTCGTCCAGGTACGAGCAGAGCCGCATCCGCCCTCCGTCCCCCGCTTGGCCCGTTCAGCATGCTGGCTTCCGAACGAGATGTTGAACGGTACGCTAGGCTCGTCCGGGACGTCAATCGCGGTGGAGGGGACGGTGAGCCGGTTCGGCCACTGGGGACGCATCCTTCGGGTCGACCTGTCGACCGGATCGCTCGGCGCGGACCAGCTCGACGACGACAGCTGGCGGCTGTATGCCGGCGGCTCGCTCCTCGCCACGCGACTCCTCCTCGCCGAGACGCCGCGCGGGCTCGACGCCTTCGATCCGGCCGCCGTCCTGATCGTCGCGTCCAGCGCCGTCGCCGGCCACCGGGCGCCGGCATTGCCTCGCTTCTCGGTCGTGGCGAAGTCGCCACTGACCGGCGGCATCGGCGAGGCGCGCGCAGAGGGCCCGTTCGGCATCGCCCTCAAGGCCTGTGGCTTCGACGCGCTCGTCATCGGGGGGGCGTCGGAGCGGCCCGTTGCGCTGACAATCGTCGACGGCCGGCCGAAGCTCATCCCGGCGGACGACCTGTGGGGCCTCGACACATCGCAGGTCGTCGACGCCCTCGAGGTGCGCCTTGGCCCGTGCCACGTGGCGACCATCGGGCCGGCCGGTGAGCGCCTGGTCCGGTTTGCCGGCGTCGTGGCGGACCGCTCGTTCGCCGCGCCGCGGATGGGACTCGGGGCGGTCATGGGGGCCAAGCGCCTGAAGGCCGTCGCGATCGTCGGCGGCGAGGCGCCACCGGTGGCGGACCCGGGCGCGCTCGATGCCATCCGCCGGGCCTACGCCGGCGCGGTCGACCGGAATCCGGTCACCAGGTGGCAGCGGCGCCCGCCGGGCTTCGGCGCCTGGGTCGGTGGCGCGCCGGCCGGCTCGTACGCGGTCGAGAACTTCAGGACGTCCGCGTTCGACGCGCGGGGCTACCTCGCCGACGCCTTCGAACAGCGTCTCGCCTGGAGCGCCGACGGCTGTCCCGGCTGTCCCAGCGATTGCATCAAGGGGTTCGCCGGCTCGCCGGATGCGGCAGCCGTCAGGCGGACGGCCGAACGACGGGAGGGCGGCCTCCACCAGGAGGCGATCGCCGCCCTCGGCCCGAACCTGGGCCTCGGCAACCTCGGGGATGTCATCGACCTGAACGGGCAATGCCTGCGGCTGGGCCTCGACCCGGTGTCGACCGGCTTCACCCTGAGCTTCGCCATGGAGTGCCGCGAGGCGGGGATCGCGACCGGGCACGACCTCGACGGACTCGACCTGCGGTTCGGCCAGGCTTCGGCCGCGACGGCGATGGTCGACCGGATCGCCCGGCGTGAAGGGAGTGGCGACTGGCTGGCCGAGGGATCGGCGCGGGCTGCCACGCATGTCGAGGGTGCGGCCGGCCGGTACGCCCTGACCGTCAAGGGCCTCGAGCTGCCGCCGTTCGACCCGCGGGCCCAGGCGGGCCTCGCCCTGGGATTCGCGACGGCGCCGTTCGGGCCTCGCTACGACGTCGCCGAGCACGACGCCGACTACGACGACGAGGCGCCGTCCTGGCCGCACGCCCTCGAGCTGTCGCGGCCGCTGGGCATCGTGGCGCTGTCGCCGGCGACGGCACAGACGCCGCAGAAGGTCCGCGACTTCGCGGTGCTCGCCCAGCTGTGGAGCGGCTTCGATGCACTGCTCGTCTGTCCGTTCGCGAGCGCGCCGGTCCGGATCCTGTCGCTCGACGACGTCGCCCGGCTCGTGCGTGCCGTGACCGGCTGGCAGACGAGCTCGGACGAGGTCATGGGCTGGGGCGCGCGCCGCCTCCAGCTCATGCGGATCTACAACATCCGCGAAGGGCTCGGAGCGACCGACGACGCGCTGCCCGACCGGTTCTTCGACGAGCCTCTCGACGCGGGGCGCCATGCCGGCACCCATCTCGACCGGCGGGCCTTCGCCGCGATGATCGCTCGCTACTACGAGCTGATGGGCTGGGACCGCGAGGGCGTCCCCACGCTCGCCGCACGGTCGGCGCACCATCTCGAGTGGACGGCATTTGGAGAGGAGCGAGGATGGCCTTCGACCCCACCGAGCGCGTGACGCTGGGGCGCAGCCGGGTGACCGTCACCAGGCTGGGCCTCGGCACGGCCGAGATCGCCGGGCTCTATCGCCCGGTGACGGACGAGGCGGCCGTGCAGCTCGTGCGCCACGCCTGGGACGCCGGCGCTCGTTACTTCGACAGCGCCCCGCTGTACGGCTACGGCAACGGGGAGCGGCGGCTCGGTTTGGGACTGCGTGGCCGCGAGCGGGAGGCCTTCGCCGTCTCGACCAAGGTCGGCCGGCTGCTCGTTGCCGTGGACCGGATTCCGCCCGGTGCGGTGATCGACCGGCAGTCGCGCGACGGCGTCGACGACGCGTTCTACAGCGGCACGCCGGCCGTCCGACCCATCTTCGACTTCAGTCGTGACGCGGTGATGCGGTCCGTCGAGGAGAGCCTCGCGCGCCTTGGCCTCGACCGCGTCGACATCCTCTACATCCACGACCCCGACGATCACTGGGAGGACGCCATCGGCGGCGCCTATCCGGCGTTGCACGCGCTTCGCGCGGCCGGCGTGGTCGGGGCGATCGGGGCCGGCATGAACCAGCCCGGGATGCTGGCGAGGTTCGCCCGCGAGGGCGACTTCGACGTGTTCATGCTGGCCGGCCGCTACACGCTCCTCGACCAGAGCGGCCTCGCCGAGCTGCTCCCGCTGTGCGTCGAGAAGGGCATCTCGGTCGTCGGCGCGGGGATCATGAACAGCGGCCTGCTGGCGGACCCGAAGCCGGGCGCCCTGTTCGACTACGTCCCGGCATCGCGCGTGCTGGTCCACCGCGCCCAGCGGATCCGCGAGGTGTGCGCCCGCCACGGCGTCGGCATTCGCGCGGCAGCGATCCAGTTCCCCCTCGCCCATCCCGCAGTCGCGGCGATCGTCGCCGGCGTCCGGTCCGTCGAGCACTTCGACGACTATCCGCGGCTGCTGGCCGAGTCGATCCCGGACGACCTGTGGGCTGACCTCAAGGCGGAGAGCCTCATCGCGCCACAGGCACCCGTCCCCACCGCCACGGCCGGCGTCGGGTGACGACCGTCGACGCCCATCACCATTTCTGGGACCCGGCCACGGCCGACTACCCGTGGATGACCGACGAGGTGGCGCCCATTCGCCGGGCCTTCGGGCCGGCCGATCTGGCGCCGCTGCTGACCGAAACGGGCATCGACGCGACGGTCCTGGTCCAGACTCGCTCGAGCCTCGACGAGACGCGCCAGTTCCTGGCGACCGCGGCGGCGGAGCCGTTCATCGCCGGCGTCGTCGGCTGGGTCGACCTCACCGCCCCGTCCGTGAGCGACGCCATCGCCGCCCTGCGGGCGGCGCCGGGCGGCGATCGCCTGGTCGCCATCCGCCACCAGGTCCACGACGAGCCCGACCCGGACTGGCTGGCCCGGGCGGATGTCCGGCGCGGGCTGGCTGCCGTGGCGTCGAGCGGCCTGGCCTACGACCTGCTCGTCCGCCCGCGGGAGCTGCCGTCCGCGCTCGGCGTGGCGCGCGCGACCCCGGGCCTGCGGTTCATCGTCGATCACGCCGCGAAGCCGCCGATCGCCTCGGGTCGGCTCGAGCCGTGGGCGAGCCGGCTGCGGCCCCTCGCCCGGCTCGACAACGTGTCCTGCAAGGCGTCGGGCCTGGTGACCGAGGCGGACTGGACGTCGTGGGCGCCGGACGACCTGCGGCCGTACGTCGAGATGGTGCTCGAGCTGTTCGGCCCGGCGCGGCTGATGTTCGGCTCGGACTGGCCCGTCTGCCTGCTCGCGGCGACCTACGAGCGGGTCGTCCACAGCGTGCGGGAGCTGACGAGCTCACTGACGGTTGCGGAACGTGGGCGGATCTTCGGCGGGACCGCGATCGAGACCTACGCGCTGCGGATCGCCTGAGCGGCCGTTCCGGCGGATCTGCCGACGACGGCGACGGGGTTTTCGAGCGTCCCCAGCGGCCCGGCCTCGATGCGCACGATGTCGCCGTGGCGGAGGGTGAACGATGGGTCAGGGACGACGCCGGTGCCGCTCAGCAGGATCGCGCCGGACGGGAGCTCCAGGGCACGGCCAAGGAACTCGACCAGCTCGTCGAGCGGCCGCCGGATGCGAGCCGTCGTGGTCGCGTCGTCGACGACCGTCGCGCCGTCCCGACTGACGACGAGGCGAAGGCTGAACGGCGGCGACACCTCGGTCGACGGCACGAGCGCCGGCCCCAGCGCGCACGAGCCGTCGTACACCTTGGCCTGCGGCAGGTAGAGCGGGTTCTCGCCCTCGATCGTCCGGCTCGAGACGTCGTTGCCGATGGTGTAACCGGCGATCGACAGGTCCGCCGCGACGACGAGCGCCAGCTCCGGCTCGGGGACATTCCACGCCGAGTCCGCCCGGATGCCGATCCGCTCCCCCGGGCCGCGGACGCGCCAGCCGGGCGACTTGAAGAACAGCTCCGGGCGGTCGGCCTCGTAGACGCGGTCGTAGACCGACGCCTCGGCCGACTCCTCCATCCGCGCGTCGCGCGAACGCTCGTAGGTGACGCCGGCGGCCCAGATCTCCTGCTCGTCGACGGGGGCGAGGATCCGCCAGCCGGTGGGCACCGCTTCTCCCGACGCGATCGCCACGGCCTCCGCCAGCCCCGTCGGGCCGCGGCGCAGGATGGCGGCCACGGACTCCACCGGTTCGAGCAGGTGGCGCGGCCCGCTGGCGACCTCGCCGGCGGCGAGGCGCACCGAGCCATCGGGCAGCCGGAGGCGGAACAGCGCTCGCGTCACCGCAGCCTCACGGGCTCCGGCCGTCGCCGTCACGGGCGTTCGCCACGAGCGGGTTCGACAGCAGGCGGGCGAGCCGCTTGAGGTCCGCGGCGAGGGCCTCGATGCGGGCGGGGTCGGCGCGCGCCTTGAGCAGCGTGACGCTCACTCCGTACTGATCGCTTCCCGAGCGACGCGGGATCGCCACGCCGATGCAGATGATTCCCTCCGACGTCTCCTCGTTGTCGACGGCGTGGCCGCGGCGCCGGACCTCGTCGAGGTCGTCGAGCAGGTCCGCCACGCGACGGTGCGAGTTACGGGTCAGTGTGGGCAGGGACTCGACGCCGCGCAGGCGGTCGGCGAGATCGGCGGGGTCGAGCGCGGCCAGGGTCGCCTTGCCGAGCGCCGTACAGGACGCCGGCAGCCGCCGCCCGATCTCCGAGGCGAGACGGATCGGCTGGCGGCCGTCGTGCCGCGCGACATAGGTGACCTCGAGGCCGTCGAGCAGCGCCATCTGCATCGTCTCCTCCGACGCGACCGGCAGCCGGTCGGCAAGGTCGTAGAACTCCTGGACCTGGTCGACCGTGGCGAGGTAGGCGCCACCCAGCTCGGCCAGCCGCCGCCCCAACCGGAACCCGGCGCCCGCCCGCCGGACGAGCCCGGCCTCGACGAGGGCGCTGCAGATGTTGGCGACGGATGACTTCGGCAGGCCAAGCCGGCGGGCGAGCTCGCTGAGCGGCGTCGGAGCCGACGAGTTCTCGGCCAGCGCATCGAGAATGGCCGCCGCCCGCGTCACAGCGGGGGCGAGCGTCGCCGCTCCGCGGGCCTCCGCATCGAGGTCCGCGGAATCGTTGACGGTCCTTGACTCGCTTCGCATACTGTCCAGCCTACCGTCTATCGTCCAGCATTTTGGACGCAGCGTCCAGACCGAGGGACTTCCATTCTGATGGCCCCGCGGATCGTCTCGCTCGAGGTGCACGACGTCCGGTTCCCGACGTCGCGCTCGCTCGACGGCTCGGACGCGATGAATCCCGACCCCGACTACTCGGCGGCGTACGTGGTCCTCCGAACGGACGATCCCGCCTGGCCGACCGGCCACGGCCTGACGTTCACGACCGGCCGCGGGACCGAGGTCGTGACGACGGCCGTCAAGGCGCTCCGGCCGTTGGTCGTCGGGCGGTCGGCCAGCTCGATCTTCGGCGACATCGGCGGCTACTGGCGCGAGCTGGTGGGAGACAGCCAGTTGCGCTGGATCGGCCCCGAGAAGGGCGTCATCCATCTCGCCACGGCGGCCGTCGTCAACGCCACCTGGGACCTCTGGGCGAAGCGCGAGGGCAAGCCGCTCTGGAAGCTGCTGGTCGACCTGCCGTCGGAGGAGATCGTTCGGGCGATCGATTTCCGCTACCTGACCGATGCCTTGACGCCGGACGACGCGCTGGCCATCCTGCGGCCGCTCGAGGCGACCAGGTCGAGGCGCGAGGCGGAGATGATCCGCGACGGCTACCCGGCCTACACGACGTCGGTCGGCTGGCTGGGCTATTCGGACGACAAGATCCGGCGGCTCTGTTCGGAGGCCCTGGCCGACGGCTGGACGAGCTTCAAGATGAAGGTCGGCGCGGACCTCGACGACGACATCCGGCGGGCGCGGATCGTGCGCCAGGCTATCGGCCCGACGAACCTGCTGATGATCGATGCCAACCAGCGCTGGGACGTGGGGACGGCGATCTCGTGGGTCAAGGCCCTGGCCGAGTTCGAGCCGTACTGGATCGAGGAGCCAACCAGTCCGGATGACATCCTGGGCCACGCGGCGATTGCCCGCGCCGTCCACCCGATCCGCGTCGCGACCGGCGAGCACGTCCACAACCGGGTCATGTTCAAGCAGTTCCTGGCGGCCGGCGGGATGGACGTCTGCCAGGTCGACGCCTGCCGGCTGGGCGGCGTCAACGAGGTGCTCGCCGTGCTGCTGCTGGCCGCCCGCTTCGGCGTGCCGGTCTGTCCGCACGCCGGCGGGGTGGGGCTGTGCGAGCTCGTCCAGCACCTCGCGATCTTCGACTACATCGCCGTCAGCGGCGACCTGTCGGGCCGGATGGTCGAGTACGTCGACCACCTGCACGAGCACTTCGTCGATCCGGTCAGGATCCGGAACGGTCGCTACGTCGCCCCGGAACGGCCGGGCTACGGCGCCGAGATGCTTCCGGACAGCCTGCGCCGCCACACCTTCCCCGGCGGTGAGGTGTGGCAGACCGTGGCCGTGGGAGCGGCCGAGGGGGGATCCAGTCGGTGACCGTGCAGCGGCGAGCCGGTTGGCGCGGCGCTGCGGCACAAGTTGAGGAGGGTCTCATGGTGAAACGTCGGTCCCTGCGCGGCGTCGGCCTCCTGGCGAGCGTGGTGCTCGTCGCTGGTGCCTGTCAGGCAGCGGCGCCCAGCTCGGCGCCGGCCAGCGTCGCGTCCAGCGCCCCGGCCGCATCGGCATCGTCCGCCCCGGCGTCGCAGGCGCCGCGGGGCACCAAGTTCAAGGGCGTCAACGTCAACATCCTCACCTTCAACGGGCCGCAGGTCGCCGAGCCGCTGCAGCGGCGCGCGCCGGACTGGGAGCAGCTCACCGGCGGACACGTCAACGTCATCGCCGTCGGCTTCCAGACGATCTACGACAAGGCGCTGCTCGACGCGTCGACCGGCACCAACTCGTTCGACGCCTACGTCTTCGACCCGCAGTGGATGGGCGACTTCGTCGCTCCCGGCTACCTGCTCGACATCACCGATCGGGTCAACAACGACCCGCAACTGAACTGGCAGGACATCGGGCCGTACTTCCGCGACTTCAGCGCGACCTACAACGGCAAGGTCTACATGGTCCCGCTCGACGGCGACTTCCATATGGTCTACTACCGGAAGGACCTGTTCGACAAGGACGGCGTCAAGCCGCCGGCAACCTGGGACGACTACCTGACGATCGCCGCCAAGTACAACGGTCAGGACCTTAATGGCGACGGCCAGCCGGACTACGGCTCGTGCATCGCCAAGAAGAAGGGCGCCCAGAGCTACTGGTGGATCATCTCCATTGCCGCCGGCCTGCTGCAGGCGAAGGGCACCAACGAAGGGGCGTTCTTCAACACGAAGGACATGAGCCCGCTCTTCGGCCAGAACGAGGCCATCACCAAGGCCCTCGACACCTACGCGAAGACGGCCACGTTCGGACCGCCCGACGAGCTCAACATGGACGTCGGCGGGACCCGCGGCCTGTTCACCACCGGGCGCTGCGCCCTGTCGATGGACTGGGGTGACATCGGCACCCTGGCCCCCGGCACGTACGCCCAGGACCGGACCGGCGCGACGATCACGCCGGGCTGGAAGCAGATTCTCGACCGCTCGACCGGCAAGCTCGTGGCGTGCGATGGGACCACCTGCCCGAACGCGGTCGACGGCGTGAACTACGCGCCGTTCTCCTCCTTCGGTGGCTGGTCCGGCGCCATCAACGCCAAGTCCCCGAAGGCCCAGCAGGACGCGGCATACGACTTCCTGTCGTACATGAGCTCACCGGCCATCTCGGGCGTCGACGTGACGCTCGGCAAGACCGGCTACAACCCGTACCGGACGTCGCACTTCTCGAACATCGATCCGTGGATCAAGGCCGGCCTCAGCGAGGCGGCCGCGAAGAACTACCTGGGAGCGATCCAGGCCAGCCTGCAGAACAAGAACATGGTCCTCGACCTGCGGATCCCGCTGACCAAGCGGTATGAGCAGGACGTGCTCGACACCGCGGTCTCGCAGTACCTGGCCAAGGAGCTCGACGCCGCTGGCGCCGAGCAGGCCATCGCCGATGGCTGGAACGCCATCACCGACGAGGCCGGGAGGGCCAAGCAGCTCGCTGCATACGTCGCCAGCCTTGGCGTCCAGCGATAAGCCCATCGATGTCGAATCCCCGGAGCCGATCCCAGCGGGGTCGGCACTGAGGGATCGGGCCACGCGCCGAGCGGTGTATACCCTCGGCGCGTGGCGTTCGGAGGGGGCGGCCAGGTGGCTCTTCATCTGGCCCGCCGTCCTCCTCATCCTCGTCATGTCGTTGTTCCCGCTCGTCGCCTCTGTCGCCCTGTCGCTGTCGCGGCTGGCGTTCCACCAGGGCGGCGTCGACCTCAAGCTCATCGGCTTCGCCAACTACCAGCAGCTGCTGTTCGGGATCGAGCGGTCGCATTTCCTGGGCGTGCTCAAGCCGCCCAACGCGATCGGCTGGACGATCGTGGTCGCCGTCGCCGCGCTGACGACCCGGGCCCTGGTCCGGAGCGCAAGGTCCGGGCGTGTGCGACCGGTCTTCCTCGTCATCAGGTTCCTGGGGGCCGTCCTGCTGGTCGGGCTCGTCTGGATCGTCGTCCAGGCGCTGGCGAGCGACGGCGGCCGCCCCGGCGCTCTCATCGTCACCCTGATCTTCGTCTTCGTCGGGATCGGGCTGCAGTACGCGCTGGGCCTTGGCCTGGCGCTGCTGGCCGTCCAGCAGGTCCCGTGGCGACGTTTCTTCCGGGTCGTCTTCCTCATTCCGCTGACGATCACCCCGGTCGGCGTCGGCTACATGTTCCTGATGATGACCGACACGTCGAAGGGGCCTTTCGAGCCGCTGTGGATCGCCCTTGGGCTCCGCAACTTCACCTGGGTGACCGACCCGTGGCTGGCGCGCGCGGCGGTCATCATCGGCGACACGTGGCAGTGGACGCCGTTCGTCTTCATCGTCCTGCTCGCCGCGCTCGAGAGCCTCGACCAGGAGATCCGCGAGGCCGCCCTGGTCGACGGCGCGAGCCGCTGGCAGAGCTTCATCCACATCACCATGCCGGCCATCCTGCCGGTGACGACGACGATCGTCCTCATCCGGATGATCGAGGGCTTCAAGATCATCGACATGCCGAACATCCTGCTCGGCGGCGGACCCGGGACGGCCACCCAGTCGATGACGCTCCAGGCCTACATCGACTGGAACACCCTGAATCTCGGCCGATCGGCGGCGGTGGCCTATCTGCTGCTCATCCTCGTGTCGGTCGTGGCGACGGCCTACGTCAGCTTCGTCCGCCGCCGCGCGACGGAGGCGGTGTGACCAACCCGTTCCGCCGCCGCGCCGTCCACGACCTGTCGCCGCCGGCCAAGGTCGCCGCGTTCGGCCTCCTGCTGGCCTGGTCGTTCGTCGTCCTCTTCCCCATCTACTGGTTGTTCGTCACGTCGTTCAAAACGCCCTACCAGGTCGACAAGGGCCCGTTCTACATCCCGTTCGTCGACTTCCAGCCGACCCTCGACGCGTGGCGCTACATCCTCGTCGAGCTGGGCAACGACACGCTCCGCCCGTACCGCAACACGGTGGTCGTGGGACTGACCAGCTCGATCATCGCCCTGATCGTCGGCTCCGCGGCGGCCTATGCCCTCGTCAGGTTCACCTACCGGCCGCGGATCGGCATCATCGCCCTGTTCATCGGCAGCGCGGCGTTCGGCTTCGTGGCCGCAGGGCTTGGCGCACCGCCGCTGATCGCCATCGCCGGAGCGCTGGGTGCGTTCGTCATCCTGGCCCAGACGATCGGCAAGCGGTTCCGGCGGGCGCTCGGCAACGGCGACATCGCGTTCTGGCTCATCTCGCAGCGGATCCTGCCGCCGATCGCCGTGGTCGTCCCGATGTACGTCCTGTTCCAGCAGGTGGGGCTGCTCGACAGCCTCGTCGCCCTGGTCATCACCTACGTCGCCGCCAACCTGCCGATCGTCGTCTGGCTGATGCGCGACTTCTTCGCCTCGCTGCCGCGCGAGCTCGAGGAATCGGCCGCGGTCGACGGGGCGTCGGTCTACCGCATCGTCCGCTCGATCGTCCTGCCGATCTCCGTTCCCGGCCTCGTCGCGACCTTCCTGATCGTCCTGATCTTCGCCTGGAACGAGTTCCTCATCGCCCTGGTCCTGACCTCGGCCAATGCCCAGACGATGCCGCTCCAGGTCGCCGCCCAAAACGCGACCCGCGGGCCGCAGTGGTGGGCGATGTCGGTGCTGATCCTGATCATGATCGCGCCGGTCGTGGCGATGGCGATCGCCCTTGAGCGCTACATCACCCGAGGCCTGCTGGTGGGCGCCCTCAAGGGTTAGGCGGCGGCGAGCGGCGCGGGCGTCGCGGCGAGGGGCGGCAGCGGGGGCGCCGGGGCCGGCCGGACCGGCCGCACATGCGGCTGTCGATTCGGTCGTCGGCCGTTCGTCTTCCGGGTAGAGCGGCCGCCAGGTCGCGATGCAGGAGGACCCTGAGATGGCCGACCGGATCATTCACGTCGAGGTCGTCGGGCGGGACGCCGGCAAGCTCCAGCGCTTCTTCTCGGAGCTGTTCGGCTGGAAGCTCGACACCAACAACCCGGGCGGGTACGGCATGGCGTCGGCTGCCGACAACGGCGTCGTGACCGGCATCGGCTCGACGCCGGACGGTAGCGCCGGCCACACTACGTTCTATGTCGCCGTCAAGGACATCGACAAGGCGCTCGAGAAGGCGACGAAGCTCGGCGGACGGGTGATCATGCCGAAGATGAGCCCCGGCCCGAACGCAACGATCGCCCTGCTGGCCGACCCGGAGGGACACGTCATCGGCCTGAGCGAGGTCTGATCCGGGGCGTGATCCGCGCGCGGCCGCCGTGTCGCTGCGGCGGCCGCGCGACCGCTCGGCCGCCCACGCTCGGCGCAGGTCAGCGTCCGCCGGATCGCGAGGCGTATGGTTCGCACCATGAAGGGCGATCGCGTCGAGGCCATCGTCGACACGGGACAGGGTGTCCAGCGCTTCGAGATCGTCGCCACCCGCAACGGCCGGCGGATCGAGGTGACGACCGCTCGCGGGGTGGTCGAGGTCACGGAGGTGACGCGCGGCGGGACGCCCGTCCGGACCGGCCGCTTCATGGCGAGTCGCCTGATCGCCCTGGTCGAGCACCCCGCCCAGGAGGGGGACGGCGCCGGCGTCGACGTGACCACCCGGCGGCGGCTGGGTGGCCTCGAGGCTGCGCGCGGCCGCCGGGCGGCTCAGGCCGAAGTGGCGGAGTAGCGCCCGCCTACTCTTCCGCGTCCGTGCCGGCCACCACGACACCGATGATCCCGGCCGCTTGCTCGATCGCGTCGACGAGGTTCGACCCGGCTCGCTGCCTGATCTCGAATCCGACGGCGAACTTCGTCGTCTCGAGCCGCTCGGTCTGGA
This sequence comes from Candidatus Limnocylindria bacterium, assembly GCA_041482475.1. Classification (GTDB taxonomy): domain Bacteria; phylum Chloroflexota; class Limnocylindria; order Limnocylindrales; family CSP1-4; genus JACDAV01. Next base: position 34,050 of record JBGPDX010000001.1, read on the forward strand.
CGCCGACGATCTCGAGCCGATTCCGAGCCAGGACTGCCGAGATCTCGGCCAGCGCCTCCAGCCGGTCGACGACCAGGTTGAGCCGCATCGTCAGCCGGTCGGCGCGGTGGAGGCGCTCGGCGACCCGGTTGAGCGGCCACAGCGAGAAGATCACGATGATCGATCCGGTCAGCCCGATCACGTACTCGCCCGCGCCGGCTGCGAGCCCGATGGCGGCCGTCGCCCAGAGACTTGCCGCCGTCGTCAGGCCGCGGATCGACGCGCCGTCCTTGATGATCGCGCCGGCGCCCAGGAAGCCGATCCCCGACACGATCTGGGCGGCGACGCGCGACGGGTCGATCTGCGACGACGTCGTCCCCTGGAACGCGAAGATCGACAGCTCTGTGAAGATCGCCGACCCCAGCGCGACGAGAAGGTGTGTCCGCATCCCGGCCGGGTGGCCGTGGATCTCGCGCTCGACGCCGATCAGTGCGCCGAGCGCGGCCGCGATCAGCAGCCGAACCGACAGGTCGGCCTGGAGGGTGAAGTCGGTCATCGCGACCTGGCCTGGCGGGAGAGACGGGGCGCCGAGACGAGGCCGGACCGCGGCGCGAGGGACGTGTCCATGGTCGCCCGCAGTCTAGGCTGCGGTCGGCGGGCCCGCGCGTCCGCGGCGAGCGCCGGGACCGCCGGCGGGCCGCGTCCGGGGCGGCCGACGGTCAGTCGCGGGCGACGGCCCGCGGAGTGGCGACCTCCTCCAGGTCGAGCCAGGCGATCTCCTCCGCGGTCAGTGATAGCTCGACCGCCCGCGCGTTCGACCGCAACTCCGCGGGGGTTCGCCCGCCGGCGATGGCGACGGTCGGAAACGGCTGGTTGAGCACCCAGCCGAGCGCGACCTGACCGGCGTCGAAGCCGCGCGTCGCACCCAGGAGCGCCGCCCGGCGCCGACGCTCGCGATTGTCCGCGCTGTCGTAGACGGCGATGACTCGCCGATCGTCCGTCTCGAGCGAGTCCGGGTCGCGCACCGCGAAGAAGCCGGCGGCCTGCGGCGACCAGGCGAGGAGCGGCAGCCGCCTGGCCGCATACCAGTCGCGCGTCGCGCGCTCGGAGGCCGATGCGCAACCTGCCCACGGCGGCTGTGACCAGCGCGCCAGTGACAGGTTCGGGCTGCTGCAGACGAAGCCGCGCAAGCCGTGACTTCGGGCGTGGGCGTCGGCCTCGTCCAGGCGGTCGGTCGACCAGTTCGACGCGCCGATCGCGCCGAACCGGCCCGCTTCCAGGTGCCCGTTGAGCCAGTCGAGGATGGCGCCGACGGGGACGCCCGGGTCGTCGCGATGGAGGACGTAGAGGTCGACGCTGTCGAGGCCGAGGCGCTCGAGGCTGCCGAGCAGGTCCGCCTCGATGTCGGCCGCCGTCATCCGCGACCGCCCGTCGTAGGGGTGGGCGCCCTTCGTCTCGATGATGACCTGGTCGCGACGACCGCCCTCGGCGAGCCAGCGGCCGATCACCAGCTCGGAGCCGCCGAGACCGTAGTTCTGGGCCGTGTCGACGAGGTTGCCGCCCAGGTCGAAGAACGCCTCCAGCAGCGCCGACGCCTCATCGAAGCGCTCCGGCGCGAACCACGCCGTACCCAGGGCAAGTCGCGAGACGGGCGTATCGAGATGCGACAGGACGATGTGGTCCAGCGGTCGTCCCCTAGCGGGTGAGGGTGACCTTTCGGAGGTGCCGCGGCGCGTCGGGGTCGAGACCGCGGGCGCGGGCCAGATGATAGGCGACGAGCTGGCACGGGACGATCGACACGACGGGCATGAGCCAGTCCGGGACGCCGGCCGGCAGGCGAAGGCCGGCGCCCAGGCCCAGGGCGTCGTCGCGGTCGGAGACGACGACGAGGTCGACGCCGAAGTCGTCACGGAGGCGCGCGAGGAGGGCGACCAGGTCGGCCGCCGGCGGGCCCGACGGTGCCACGGCGAGGACGGCGAAGCCCGGCTCCAGAAGGGCCAGGGGGCCGTGCTGGAAGTCGGCTGACGAGTAGGGATCGGCGAGCAGCCGGGCCAGCTCCTTGAGCTTGAGCGCCCACTCGCGAGCGGTGGCGTACTCGAAACCGCGGCCCAGTACGATGGCGCCGCCGATGCCCGAACGCGCCCGCGCGACCTTCCTCGCCTCCGGTTCGACCTCGAGGGCGGCCGCCATCGCCGACGGCAGGTCCGCCAAGGACGCCTCGGCGGCCGCGTCGTCGGGCCCCAGGGCGACCGCGAGCAGGGCGATCGCGACGAGCTCCGCGGTGTAGGTCTTCGTCGCCGCAACCGCTCGCTCCTCGCCGGCGGCGAGGTCGACGGCGTACTCGGCGGCCATGGCGAGGGGCGAACCGGGGCGGTTGGTGATGGCGATCGTCGGCGCGCCCTGGCGCCGCGCGGCGGCGACCACGGCGACGACGTCGGGCGACTCGCCGGACTGGCTGATGCCGAGCACGGCCGACCGCCCGAAGCGAGGCTCGACCCCGTAGAGCGTCACCAGCGACGGGGCCGCCAGGGCCACCGGCATCGCCAGGCGCACGCCCAGGACGTACTGGGCGTAGACGGCCGCGTGGTCCGACGTCCCTCGTGCGGCGATGACGACCTCGTCCACGCCGCGCCGGCGGAGCTCGGCGGCGATCCTCGCGATCGCGTCCCGCCCGTCCGCGATCAGCCGCGCGACGACGGCGGGTTGTTCGCGGATCTCGTCCCTCAGGCCCACCGGCGAGGCGCTAGCCCTTGACCGCGCCGGCGAGGCCGCGGACGAAGTAGCGCTGGACGGCGACGAAGAAGATCAGGATCGGCACCACGGTCATCGTCACACCCGCGGCGATCGACCGGAAGTCCGAGCTGAAGAAGCCCTGCAGCGCGGCGAGACCGACCGGCAGGGTCATCGATTCACGGGTATGGAGCATCAGCGACGGCCACAGGAAGTCGTTCCACGACACGACGAAGGTGAAGATCGCCACCGCCGCGAGCGACGGCCGGACGATCGGCAGCATGACGTGCCACCAGATCCTGGCCTCGTTCGCCCCGTCGATCCGGGCCGCGTCGAGCAGGTCGTTCGGGACGCTCCGGAACGCCTGGCGCAGCAGGAAGATGTTGAACGCGCTGGCGAGATTCGGGAAGACGAGGGCCGGCAGGGAGTCGTAGTAGTGGAAGACGTTGACCGCGAGCACGAAGCTGGGGATGTACGTCAGCTGGACCGGGACGATGAGCGTCGCGAGCAGCAGGTAGAAGATCCCGTCACGACCGCGGAACCGCATCTTGGCCAGCGGATACGCGGCGAGCGATGCCACGACGACGTTCAGGACGACGACGGCGATCGAGACAACGATGCTGTTGAGGAAGAAGTGCAGGACCGGCAGCGAGTCCCAGACCTTGGCGTAGTTGTTGAGGGTGGGGTCGCCGGGGAGGAACTGTGGCGGCACCGAGAAGATGAGGTCCTTCGGACCCTTCAGCGACGTCAGCAGGATCCAGGCGAACGGGAAGACCGTGATGACGCTCATCACGATGAGCAGGGCGTACCAGAAGATGTTCTGTGCCCGGAAGCGTCGCCGTCGGGCGACCCTGAGCGAGACCGCACGGGCCTGCGGCGTCGCCATCAGTCGGCCGTCGTTCCGCGTTCCAGGAGCCGGACGTTGAAGACGGAGAAGGCCAGGGTCAGCGCCAGCAGGACGATCGCGATCGCCGACGCGTAGCCGGCATGCTGGAGCGTGAAGGCCTGCTTCCACAGGTAGAAGACGACCGTCACTCCGCTGTCGAGAATCCCACCCGTGCGGTTCGTCAGGACGTAGATCTCGTCGAACACCTTCAACGCGGCGAGGCTCGAGATGACCGCGACGAAGACGATCTGCGGCCGGAGTCCGGGCAGGCTGACGTGCCAGTGCTTCTGGAAGTCGTTGCAGCCGTCGATCCGGGCGGCGTCGTAGAGCTCCTCCGGGATGTTCTGGAGGCCGGCCAGGAAGATGACCGAGTAGTACCCGACGCCCGCCCAGATCGTCAGCATGATGGCGATCGGCAGGATGAGCGACGGGTCGCTGAGCCACTGGATGGGCTCTTTCAGGACGCCCAGCCAGAGCAGCACGCTGTTGATGAAGCCGTTGCGGTCGAACAGCCAGCGCCACGAGATGCCGATGGCGATGCTGCCGCTGATGGCCGGGACGTAGTACAGCGCGCGGAACACGTGGATCCCGCGCAGCCGGCGATTGACGACGATGGCGAGGACGATCGACAGCACGATCAGCGTCGGCGTCGCGATCAGGTAGACGAGCGAATTCGTGAGCGCTTTCCAGAACGTCGGGTCGGCCACGAGCTGGCGGTAGTTGTCGAGGCCTACCCAGACGGGCGGCCGGACGATGTCATAGCTGGTGAAGCTGTAGTAGACGACGCTGGCGATCGGGTAGAGCACAAAGACCGCGATCAGCCCGATGGCCGGCGCGAGGAAGAGGTACGGGGTCAGCGATCGCTTCTGTGTCATCGTCTCGTGGTCGTCCGGTCGGCCCCCTCCCGGACCGGAAGGGGGCCGTTGGCGCGGATTGCCGCTACTTGATCAACGCGTTGGCCTTCGCCACCGCGTCGCTCAACGCCTTCTGAGCCGGGACCGGATTGGTCCCGAACAGGGCGGATTCGATGGCCTTGCGGACGATCTCGTTGACGTCGCCCTTGCTGGGCACCGTCGGGACGATGTCCTGGTAGGTCGAGACGATGCTCTTGGCGATCGGCCGCGCGCTGTCCTCGATGGCCGACGGCGTGCCCGAGAAGAACGGGTCGTCGTACGACTTCGGGGTCGACGGGTAGATGGCCACCAGCTTCGAGAACTCGAGCATGCTGCGGGCGTTCGTGAAGTATTGGGCCAGTGCGATCGACGCGTTCGGGAACTTCGTGTCGGCCTTGACGGAGATGCCCATCAGCCCCTTGCTGGCGACCCCCGATTTGCCGATCGGTGCCTGGACGACGGCCAGGTTGTTGTAGAGCTGGGAGTTGTTCGACTTCACCTCGCGGATGAGGTTCGGTCCGGTCTGGTAGAAGGGCGCCTGTCCGGCCGAGAAGAGGAGCAGTCCGACGCGGTCATCGGTGCTCGTCAGGATCGAGTTGTCGACGGTCCCGGCCTTGACCATGTCGGCGTACCTCTGGAGCCACGCGACCGCCTCGGGCGAGTCGAACGTGAACTTCTTGCCGTCGTCGCTGATGACCTTGACGCCGGCGTCGTAGACCATCTGGGCGAGCAGGTCGCTGACCGTCAGGCGGATATCGCAGACGGTGGAGGCCTTGTCCTTTAGGGTCTGGCAGATGTCCTTCAGCCCGGCGACTTCCTTGGGGAAGTCCTCCGGCTTGAGGCCCGCCTTGTCGAAGATCTGCTTGTTGATCAGGTCGACATTGATGCTTTGGTACCACGGGAACTGGAAGTTCTTGCCCGCGACGAGCTGCTCCTTCCACAGTCCCGGGAAATAGACATCCTTGACGGCCTGCGGGACCCTGTCGTCGAGCGGGAGCAGGAGTCCCTTCGACGCGTAGTCGCTGACCCAGCCTTCGGCGACCGACAGGTTGATGACGTCCGGTGCGCTCTTCGCGGCGTAGGAATTGTCGAGGTCCTGGCGGAACGTCGCCTGGTGGTCTTCCCACTTGACCGTGACGCCCGGGTAGGTCGCCTCGAAGCGGGCGATCGTCGCCTTGATGTAGTTGTCGAATGCCGGCGACAGGTAGAACGTCCAGAACGTGATCTGGGCATTCGGCTCGACGTTCTGGATGACGGCTTCGGCCGGATCCGGCGCCAGCGGCGCGGCGCTGGCCGGAGCGGCGGCGGTGGCCGACGCGGCCGCCGATGCCGCAGCGCTGGCCACCGCGGACGAGGCCACGCTCGGCGACGGACTGGCGTTCGTCGAGCAGGCGACGGCAAGCACCGCGGCCAGCGCGAGCGCCAAGAGTTTCCTGATGTTCACCTGGGGATCCTCCTCGTTACGACTGTCATCTGGGATCGCGCGGCCGGTCGCTGTCGTGCCATCACCTCTGCGATCGGCCCGTCTGGGTGGTCTCGATTCGTCTGTGCCGGGTGAGCGTCTAGCCGTCGCCCACCTCCCTCCCCACTGGCGTCGAGCGCGCGCCGGCGAGCGCCGATCGGGCCAGGGCGATCGCGCCCCAGGCACCGCTGTCCGCGGCCGGCAGCAGGTGGACGACACCGGGCACGAGGACTTCGCGCGCGAGCGGCGAGGCGTCGCGCAACCGGTCGAGTGCCCGCAGGAGCGGGTCGAGGAACGCGTCGCGAGCCTGGGCGACGCCGCCACCGACGGCCACGATCTCGACGTCGTAGGCCATGACGAGCAGGTGGATCGCGCGAGCGAGAAGCGCCCCGACGTCGTCGGCGACGCGGACGGCGAGCGGATCGCCCGCGGCGGCCGCCTGGTAGACGTCGGCGGCTGTGAGCGGATCGACGCCGGCCAGCGATGATTGGCCGTCCGCGGCGAGCGCTTCGGCGGCTCGCCGGGCGACGGCAGGTCCGGCGGCGAGCGTCTCGAAGCAGCCTCGAAGTCCGCACGGGCAGGCAGGACCGTTGGCGTCGACGACGATGTGGCCGATCTCTCCGGCCATGCCCCGCGGTCCGCGGCGGACTCGTCCGTCGAGGACGATGCCGGCCGAGATGCCGGTCCCGACGCTCAGGTAGGCGAAGTCCTCGACCTCGCCGAGGACGCGGCGCTCACGCAGTCCGGCGGCGGCGGCGCGCACGTCGTTCTCGAGGGCGACGGGAACGCCCAGTGCACCGGACAGCCGCGGGCCCAGCGGCAGGTCGTGCCACCCCAGGTTGACCGCCTGGGACACGGTGCCGGCGACGGGATCGACGCGGCCCGGGACGCCGACGCCGATTGCGCCGACGGAGGCGAGGCCGCTCCCCGCTTCGGCGAGGGCGGCGCCGATGGCCTTGCCGATCACGTCGACAGCCCGGGCCGGCGCCCCGACGGCCGTCGGCAGCGTGTAGCGCGCACGGACGACGAAATCCCGATCCGTGACGAGGACGGCGATCTTGCTGCCGCCCACGTCGACGCCGACGAGCAACCCACGATCGGTTCGCGCGACGTCGGTCATCGCGCCGGCACGAGCCCCAGCTCGCGGACCATCAGCAGAGCCGCCGCGCCAAGGACGACCTCGTCGGTCGACGCGCGCCCGATGTCGATCCGGGTTCGGCCACCGAGCATGCCCAGCGAGCGTCGCGCAGCCTCGTCACGGACCGCCTCGAGCCAGGGCTCGCCGAGCGCGGCCACGCTGCCGATGAGGACGATCCGATGGATGTTGAGGGCGCCGATGAGACTCGCCACCGCCGCGCCGAGGAAGCGTCCTGCGGCCACGACGACCCGGCGCGTCGACTCGTCGCCGGCGTCCAGGCCGGCGCGGATGGCCTCGAGATCGAGCGTGCCATGGGCGGCCAGACGCCGCCCAAGGAACGAGTCTGGTGTGGCCTCCGCAGCCTCGGTCGCGTCGCTGAGAATGGCCCGCGAGCTGGCTACGGTCTCCAGGCAGCCGAACCGGCCGCAGCGGCACGCCTTGCCATCGTCGACGATCCCCGTGTGGCCAATCTCGCCGGCGCCGAACCCGTCGCCGTGGAACAGCTCACCACCGAGGACGACCCCGGCGCCGATGCCGTGGCCCACCCTGATCGCGATGAGGTTCGCCGAGGCGCCCTCGCCGGCGAATCGGTACTCGGCGAACGCCGCCGCACGCGAGTCGTTGGCGACGTACGTGGGCACGGCGAAGCGCTCGCGGAGCAGCCGGCCGAGCGGCAGGTCCTGCCAGTCGAGGTTGACGGCCCAGCGGATCGTGCCGTCCCCGGCATCGACGATGCCGGGCGTTCCGACGCCGATGCCCAGCAGCAGCCCGGGCACCTCGCCAACCAGCTGATCGACGAGGCGGTAGACGACCTCGAGCGCCTCGTCTCCGTTACGGCCGCCGACCGGCAAGCTGGCCGTCCGGCGGATCTCGCCGTGGAGGTTGACCACGGCGCCGTTGAACGCCCGTTCCCCCAGGTCCAGGCCGATCACGTGGCGGGCGTCCCCGTCGACCTGGACGAGGATCGGGGCCTTGCCGCCGCTCGATGGGCCGCGCCCGACTTCCCGGGCGAGGCCGTCGGACAGGAACGCATTGACGAGCTGACTGACCGTGGTTCGGGTCAGCCCGGTGAGGCGCGCGACCTCGGCGCGGCTGACCGGGCCATGGTCGTAGAGGGTCCGCAGGACAAGGCCCTGGTTGTGGGCCCGGGTCTGACGATGGGTCGCCTTGGCGGGCAGCGGCATGTCCCCTCGCGGCACTTTGGCAAATGAGTTGACAAAGGCAGTCTAGGGGCTTTGTCAATAGTCTTGACGAACACGTCGGGAGCACGCCGAGAGCACGCCGGGCGCAGCCGGCGGCGCTCTGCAAGGCCGTCGTAACCCACCCTCAACCCGCCGATCTGCCCTTCCCGGCGAAAGTTCGGGCATAGTCTCGGTCACCGTTCCCCCATCGGAGCCTGCCTTGCAGTCCGCACCCCGTCGCGTCGAGAGGACGCCCGTCCACCGCCGGCCATCCACCCCGGGCTGGATCGCCGTGATCGTCTTCGGACTCCTTGCCGCCATCGGCGCGCTCGTCGCCATCGCCGTCGTCGGCGGCTACCTGGTCCTCTCCCGCGACCTGCTGAGTCCCCAGGACCTCGCGGTCCCGCAGGCCGAGGAATCGATCGTCTACGACCGGACCGGCAAGATCGAGCTGGCCCGCTTCGGCCAGATCCACCGGGAGGCGGTCGCCTTCGACCAGATCCCGACGATTCTCATCGACGCCACGACGGCGGTCGAGGACAAAACGTTCTGGACGAACACCGGCTTCGATCCCGCGGCCATCGTGTCGGCCGGGCTCGACGCCCTGCGCGGACGTAGCCGCGGCGCCTCGACGATCACCCAGCAGCTCGTCCGGCAACGGCTCCTCGCGCCCGCCCTCGTCCAGTCGGACTCGCGGACGCTCGAGCGGAAGCTCAAGGAGATCATCCAGTCGATCCGGCTCACCCAGTATTACAGCGGCGAGGACGGCAAGCGCCAGATCATCACCGCCTACCTCAACCAGAACTTCTACGGCAACAGCAGCTACGGCGTGAAGGCGGCCGCACGGAGCTACTTCAACAAGGACCTCAAGGACCTGACCCTCAGCCAGGCCGCGATTCTCGCCGCGCTGCCACAGTCGCCGTCGAGCTACGACCTGGTGCGGAACGCGATCGAGCAGGACGACGGCAGCCTGGTCGTGCCGTCCGACACGGAGATCGTCCAGCGCCGCAACGTCGTCCTCGATCTGTTGGCGAGCGGCCGGACGCCGCTATCGGGCAGCGAGTACAGCGCCGCCGACTTCGAGGCCGCCAAGCAGGACCCGGTCGTCCTCGCCCCCCAGACGGAGACCCGCTGGATCGCGCCGCATTTCGTCTGGGCCGTCCGCGACGAGCTGACCCGAACGCTGTGCGGCGAGGGCGCCCAGACCTGTCCGCAGATCGAGCAGGGCGGCCTGCGGATCACGACGACGCTCGACGTCGATCTTCAGAAGGCGGCCGAGAAGTGGGTCAAGGCGGCGGCCATCGTCCCCAGGGCCAAGGACCCGAAGCAGGCGGCCAGGGACCTTGGCCTGAAGTACGACACGTGGATGCAGCGGCTGCGCGACAAGGACCTGAACAACGGCGCCCTCGTGGCGATCGACTACCAGACCGGGGAGCTGGTGGCCTACGTCGGGTCGGCCGACTACTACGCCAGGAAGGGCAGCCCGCAGTTCCAGCCGAAGTTCGACGTTGTCGGCGACGGCTACCGCCAGCCCGGGTCCGCCTTCAAGCCATTCAACTATTTGACCGGGATCGACGATCACACGCTGACGGCGTCGACGATGTTCATGGACGTCTCCACGGACTTCGGCGGCAACTACCACCCGACCGATGCCGACAACCTCGAGCGGGGTCCCGTCCGCGTCCGGATGGCCCTCCAGTTCTCGCTCAACATCCCGTCGGTCAAGGCGGGCCTGGTCAACAGGACCGAGCACGTGTTCGCCCGGGTCCAGGACTTCGGGATGCGCTTCCGGGAGGGCGCGACAGCCCCCGGACCTGCGCTCGCTCTCGGGGTCCAGGAGATTCGGCCGGTCGACCTCGTGACGGCCTACGCGACGCTGGCGAACCAGGGTCGCTACGTCGGCCACACGACCATCCTCCACGTCCAGGACGCCAGCGGCAACGACGTCATCGCGGCGTACGACGAGCATCCCCAGGGGCAACAGGTGGCGAGCCCGGAGGCGGCCGCGATCGTGACGGACATCCTCGCCGGCAACACCGATGTCAAGGTCAACCCGTTCTGGGGCAAGTTCGCCATTCTCGACGCCGGAAAGCGGCGACCGGCGACCCTCAAGACCGGCACCAACAACGACGCCAAGGACCTCAATGCCTACGGCTTCATCGCCCCGCCCACCGCACAGGGCCGGGCGGCCGGCGAGTTCGCCCTGGCCGTCGGAGTGTGGAACGGCAACTCCGACAACACGGTCGTCTCGACGCCCCAGAAGCCCGTCTTCTCGATCGACGTCTCGACCTACGTCTGGCAGGGCTTCCTGACCGAGGCGACGAAGGGCTGGCAGATCAATGCCTTCACGCTCCCGAATACCCTGGTCACAGCCGACGTCGACCCGTGGACGGGCCTCAAGCCGGCGCCTGGCGGCAAGAGCGTCAAGGAGCTCTTCATCGGGGGGACGGAGCCGACCCAGTCCGTCGGAAACGGCGGCGGCGTCTGCGGCCAGGCGGTCCTCGACACCGCCGGCTTCGAGTCGCGGTTCGACCAGTGGATGACGGCGGACCGCAACTGGATCGCCCGCGCCCAGCGCGGGCCCGGCGTCGCCGGTGGCCCCGACCGCACCCGGACGACGTACTTCTACAACCGGTCGTTCATGCCGTATGGCGCGTCGTGGGGACCGCTGCTCAACGGCGCCGGGTGCGAGACGCCGGGCCCGAGCCCCAGCTGCTACCTGCTGCCCACCCCGGACGCGTCGGGCGTGGTGCCCTCCTTCGCAGTGCCCAGCCCCAGCGGCTCCGGTCCCGCCCCCGAGCCGTGTCCAACGCCGTCGGCCGAGCCTTCGCCGTCCGAATCGACATCGCCGTCACCGTCGCCAAGCCCGTCGCCTCCGGTGTCGACGTCCCCGGGACCGACGCCGAGTCCGGTGCCGACGCCGAGCGCGTCGGCGTCCGCGCCGCCGAGCGCATCCGCGTCCGCCTCGCCCGGCCCGGCTGGCCCGAGCTGACACGGCGAAGCCGCCGACCGGTCGGCGGCTTCACTGCGGTTGCGAGTCCGCGGCTCCCCCCAGGCCGCGGACGATCGAGCCTACTTCGGGAACGGGCCGGGGCCGCTCCCGGCGAATGCGGCTACTGCGCCGAGCAGCGACAGCAGCGCGGCGACCGTTCCGGCGGACAACACGGACCTCAGCGAGACGCGCATCTCCAGGGACCTCCATTCCTCCGTGGCCGGGCTTGGCACGGGACCTCACCGATGCTATGGTTCGGCCGTGCGAAAGTCAAGTATTGCTAAACATTTCCGCGCTGGGGCCGGCAGCCCGCTGTCGCTGGCCATTGGGCGGGAGCTTCGCCGTCAGCGCCAGGCGCGGGGCCTGACCCAGGCGTCGCTGGGGGCCCCGCTGACGCGGGCCTTCGTCTCCGCGGTGGAGCACGGCCGGACCGTGCCGTCGATCCCGGCCCTGGCGCTCCTGGCGGATCGGCTGGAAGTACCGCTCGATGACTTCTTTTCGGGAGTCAAGATCGAGATGACCGTGCTGTACAATGGCGGCCATGAACGCCGTACGAACCCGCCGTCGCGTTGTCGTCGATGACCGTCCGCTGGCGCACGCGATCGGCCAGCGCCTCCGCCAGGCTCGCCTCGCCGCCGGCCTGACCCAGCAACAGCTCGCCGGCGACCGCTATACGAAGGCCTACATCAGCGCCCTCGAGAATGGCATCGCCAAGCCGTCGATGGCCGCCCTGAACTACCTCGCCCCGCGCCTCGGCAAGACCGCCTCGGAGATTCTGTCCGATCCCAGCCGGGCGTGGGCGCGGCTGGAGGCGGACCTCGCGCTTGCGTCGGGCAACTGGCAGGCCGCTCTCGACGGTTACGCGGGCCTCCTCGAGGAGGTCCAGGAGCGAGGATCAAGAGCCGAGTTGCTCACCGGGATCGCCGAGAGCCACTGCCGGCTCGACCATCCGGCAGAGGCCATCCGGCCCGCGGCCGACGCCTCGGCGATCTTCGCCGACCTTGGTCGTGAGGCAGATCGAGCGCGCGCCGACTACTGGCTTGGGTCGGCCCATCATCAGCAGGACAACCAGGACGAAGCGCGGGCCGTGCTGCGGTCGATCCTCGACCGGACCCGTAGCGGAATCGAGCTGGGCCCCGACTTCAGCACCCGCGTCCTCATCGCGCTGGCGGCGGTCGAGACGCACGACGGCGAGCCGGCCAAGGCCCGCGCCTACCTGGAAGAGGGCCGGACGCTCGCCGGGGAGCTCGACATGCGCCGACGCGGCGCCTTCATGGCCACGCTCGCCACCGCTTACCGCGACGCCGGGGACCTGGAGGCGGCCATCCGCCTGGGGCTCCAGGCGCTGGCGCTGTTCCAGGCCGCGGAATCGGACCTGGACGCGGGCCTCGTCGAGAACCAGCTCGCCCTGGCCTACCTGGCCATGGGTAACGTCGACCGGGCGCGGACCACGATCCGCCGTGCCCGGACGACCGCGGACGGCGCCGAGCGGCTGGCGGCCGTCCTCACCGACACCGAGGCGATGATCGAGCTGGGCGCCGGCAACCTCGATCGGGCGCTCCAGCTGGCCGATGAAGCCATCCAGCTTGCCGAACGGACGGAGAACCAGAAGGGCGTGCTCGACGCGCTGACGACGCGCGCCAGGACGTTCTCCGCCATGGGCCGCCACGACGATGCCGCAGCCGCATTCGAACGTGCGCACGACCTGGCCGAACGGACCGCTCCGGCCTCGAGGCGTCGCCAGATCCTCAGCGCCTGGGCGGATTCGCTGGCGGCTCTCGGGCGCCACGACGAGGCGTTCGCCATCGCGAGGCGTGCCCTCGCGTCGCACTGACGCGGGCGCCTCCATCGCCATGTCTGCGGGCGGCCGCCGGCTGACGCTATCGCCGATCGGCTTCGATATCGTCCTCGCCCTGAGCCAGGCGCCGGACGGCCTGCGGTTGGCCGACATCGGCCGGATCATCGGGTCGCCGGTCAGCTCGGTTCAGACCGCGCTGCGGATCCTCATCGCCAACCACCTCGTCGATCGCGCGGAGGCCGACCCGCCGCGGTACGGCCTGTCCGTCGAGCATCCCGCCCGGGAGGAGCTCGCCTCGCTGGCGACCGTGCTCCCCGAGCCGGCGCACGCGATCGGCATCATCCTCCGCGCCAACCCGGCCGTCCGCTACGCCGCGGTGGACTCGATCGGGTTCCTCGTCGCCGAAGGCCGCGATTCGGACCGTGCCGCGGTCGACGCTCTGAACCGCCATCTCGCCCTCGTCGCCGACGCCCGGTCCGATGCGCCGACCCTGATGCGCATGACCGATGAGGAGCTGGGGCGCCTCGCCCGGGTCGCGATGGGCCTGCGCAAGCGGGTCCGACAGGCGCTCACGATCAAGGGCCGGCCTCCGGTCGTCGTCAACGCGACCGACGCGGACCGCGCGAGGCCCGCCGCCGGCTGACCCGACCGCGAACCAGCCGTTATCGGCCCGTCATCGAAGTTGTGCGACGATCCGCGCGATGAACCCTCCCGATCGCCGCACGCTCCCGGCCGCCCTCGCCGGGGCCATCGCCGCCGGCGTCTCGATCGGCTTCTCTGAGCTCGTCGCCGGGCTCGTCCCGGGGGCGCCGTCGCTGCTCGCGTCCGTCGGCCAGACGGTCATCGACC
>JBGPDX010000002.1:0-44559 GCA_041482475.1 Candidatus Limnocylindria bacterium
CACGGTGATCGTGGCGGTCGGAAGCAGGAGGTAGGCGCCGACGCCGAGCACCACGACGGCGAGGGCGAGGACGGCCAGCGTCACCGCGGCGGCCGGCCGTTCGAGGGCCAGGCGGGGGCGACCGAGGCGGGGGAAGGCGATGGCGGTTCTCGCCGCTTCGGGAGGGACGCGTGGCGGCAGCGCCGCCACCGGCGGTCCGGCGGCCGGGGCGGGGACGGCCGCGGTTGCGGTGACGGCGGGGCCGGCTGGGGCGGCGGCCGTGGTCGCGCCGGCCGGACCGGCGGGGCCCGATCCGTCGCTGGGCCCGCGGCGCGCGGGATGGCTGGGCGTCGCCGGCGCGGGCACCACGGGCACTGACGGCTCTTCGCCGATCGACTCCTGGAACTCCCCCACCGAGCCGTACACCGGAAGTCCCGCCGAGGCGGCGAGCGCCCGTGTCGCGGCATCGCCGGCGACGATGGCGAGGCGGCGACCGCGGGCCTGCGCTTCGCGAGCCAGGAGCCGGAAGTTGATCCGCGACGTGGAGAGGCGCGAGCCGTTCGGCACGACGAGGGCGACCGGCCCGGCTTCCGTCGCCCGGATCCGGGCGGCGGCCGACGTGATCTCGTCGTCGTTGTCGACGTAGATGACGGTCGGCATCGCCTCAGACCTTCATCGCGCGGAGGACGCGCCGGAGGGCCACGTCGAGGGGCGCCTCGGTCGTTTGCAGCTCGATCGCCTGGTAGGCCAGACCCAGCGGCGTGACGTCCTGCTGGTCGACGAGGAGCTTGGTCGCATCCTCGATCGTCTCGATTTGGCTGGGCTGCATGATGCTCACCTCCGGCGGCCGGGCGAACGGCAGCCGCTTCCAGAAGCGCTCGGCGGCGAGGGCGTCGCGGATCTCCGGCAGCCGTGAGCCGCCACCGCACATGTAGATCCGTCCCGGCAGGAGGTCGCCGCCGGCGAGCTCCTCCATGACGAGCTCGACGCCGGCCGCCCAGACCTCGACGTCGTCGCCGATGATCGCCGCGATCTCGCTGCGGTGCTCGACGTCAATGCCACGCGCGTAGTCGACCTTCAGGGCCTCGGCCCGCGGGAACGGCAGGTCGAGCCGATCGGCCAGGCTCTTCGTGAAGGCCCGTCCCCCGAGAGCGAACATCCGCGTCCCCTCGATCCCGCCCTGGCGGACGAGGGCCACGTCCGTCGTCCCGCCGCCGACGTCCACGAACAGCGCGCCAGCCTGGCGAACCTGGTCCGCGCCGAGCACACGTGCCACGGCGTAAGGCTCGGCGACGATCTCGAGCAGCTCCAGGTCGAGTTGCGAGGCCACGCTCTGCAGGGCGCCAAGGTGGACCAGCGGTGCGAAGGCGTTGAAGATCGCGATCTTGACGTGCCGGCCCTGGAAGCCGACCGGGTTGGTGAGCGCGTAGCCGTCGATCGCCGCGCCCGTCACCGCGGCGTGCACCAGCCGAACGTCGACGTGCGGCAGGCCCGTTTCCCAGGTGATCGATCGCTCGGCCTCGCGCAGGGCCTCCCGCTGGACCCCGTCGATGAGCCGCTGCAGCTCTGCCTCGCTGATCGGCACGTCCGGCTTCCGGCGTTCCTGGCTGTGGGTCGTGGTGAAGCCCTTGACCAGCTCCCCGGCGATGCCGATGACGACCTGGCTGGGCCGGAAGCCGGCCATCTCCTCGGCCTCCTGGAGGGCGACCGCGCAGTTATCGACGACCGCGGCGATGTCGGCCACCGTGCCCGACTGCATGTGGGACAGGCCCTGCCGCTTGCGACCGACGCCGCGGACCGTTCCGTGGCCATGGTCGTCGATCTCGAAGACCAGGGCCTTGGCGAACTCCGTTCCGACGTCGAGGGCGGTGCAGACGGCGAGTTCCGGTTCGCTGTCCCGTTGCCAGATCCGCCGCCAGAGGGCCATCAGCTGCCGGACATGCCGACCGTCGATCGGTCGAGGTCGATGAGCCCGAAGACGAAGCCGAGCGCGAACAGGGACAGCAAGGCGCCGAGGGCGACGAGCGCGAGCCAGATCGGCTGAAGCGGATCATTCGTTGCCAGGCCGGTCAGTAGCCATCCCATGCCGCCGATGACCGCCCGCCTTGGCAGCGGCGGCGGGAGTGTCGGCCGGGACCCGCCGAGGCCGACGAGCCAGCCGCCGTAGAGCACGGTCGCGATGCTCGCGAGCGGGATGACCGACGCGCCGATCGGCCCACCAAGCTGGCTGGCGAACTCGACCACTACTCCAAGCAGCCCGATGGACGTCAGGACAGGCATCGTCCAGCGATCCCGGCGCGGCAGCGCCGTCCGGAGGGTCCAGACCAGGAATGCCATGGTCCCGGTCGCGATGACGTTCGCGACTACCGTGAGGATCCGGACATGGAAGACGAGATCGGTGATGAGCGCGACGACCTCGACGACGAACGTTGCGAACCACCACCGAGCGGCCCGGCTGATCGCACGAACGTCGGGTTCGAGGCTGGGCGAGCTCGGAACCGCCACCGCGTTCAACCGCCCCCGCGGCCGTCCGCGATCTCGTTTCGAATCGTCGCCATCGCGTCGGCCAGCCCGTCGCGACGGTTGCCCCTGCCCTGGGCCATCTCCGGGCGGCCGCCGCCCTTGCCGCCCAGCGGCGCGACGGCGTGTCGAACGAGATCGCCGGCCGTGATGCCACGGGCCACCAGATCGTCGCTGACCGTCACGAAGACCTGCGGCTCGTCGGCCTCGAGGCCGAGGGCGATGACGCCGGAGGGGAGGCCGGCGCGAACGTCCTTCGCCACGCCCTTCATCGCGTCGATCGACTCGAACGGGCCGGCGAACGCGACGAGCCGAACGCCAGGCGCCACCTCCTCCGCGCTCGCCACGAGGTCACCGGCCCGGGGAAGCCCGCGGTCGCCGGCGCGGAGCCGTCGTCGCGCGTCGCGCAGGTCGTCCTGGAGCGAGGCGATCCGCTCCGGGAGCGCGTCGACCGACTGGGCCCCGGCGACCGTGGCCGCCTGTTCGAGGGTCGCCAGCCGGTTTCGCAGCAACGCGTCGGCCGCGTCGCCGGTGACGGCGTCGATTCGCCGCGTGTTCGAGCCGATGCTGCGCTCGCCGGTGATGACGAACCCGCCGATCTGCCCGGTAGCGCGGCAGTGGGTACCGCCACACAGCTCGAAGCTGTAGTTCTCCACGCGGACCGTCCGAACGGTCTCGCCGTATTTCTCGTCGAAGAAGGCATCGGCGCCGCCTTCGATCGCCCTGGCCATGGTCATGTATTCGACGCTGACGGGCCGGTCCTCGCGCACGATTCGGCGGACCTCGTCCTCGATCGCGTCCTTCTCGTCGCCGTTCAGCGCGCGGTCGAACGGGAAGTCGAAGCGGAGGTCGTCGGGGGTGACGAGCGAGCCGGCCTGGCGGGCCCGTTCCCCGACGACGTTGCGCAGGGCGCGGTGCAGCAGGTGGGTGCCCGTGTGGTTGCGCATCGTCCGCGCTCGACGCTCGGCGTCGACGACCGCGGTCACCTGGTCGCCGACCCGGATCCGGCCGCGGAGCGTGCCCCGCTGGACGATCAGCCCGCCGACCGGCTTCTGCGTGTCGACGACGTCGAACAGCACGCCGCCGTCGGTGCTCAGGAGCTGACCCCGGTCGCCGATCTGTCCCCCACCCTCGGCGTAGAACGGCGACCGGTCGACGACGACCTCGGCCTCGGCGCCGGGATCCGTCCGCAGCTCGGCGTCGCCTTTGGCCTCGAGCTCGTCGTACTCGATCCCGTCGCGAACGATCGCGACGACGCCCGCGCCAGCCGTGATCGTCTCGTAGCCGACGAAGGTCGTGTCGCCCGCGCGTGCCTGGATCGATTGGTAGATCTGGGCAAGCTCGGCGTGCTTTGCCAGCTGGGCCTTCTTGCCGCTCCGGCTCCGATCGCGCTGCCTGGCGAGGGCCTCGTCGAAGCCCGGGCGATCGACGGCGACGCCATATTCGGCGGCCAGCTCGACCGTCAGGTCGATCGGGAAGCCGTAGGTGTCGTGGAGCCGGAAGGCGACCTCGCCAGGTAGCTTCGGGACATCGGGCGGGAGGTCTTCCGGCCGGCGACCGATGACGCGTTCGGCCGAGGTCATCGGGATGAGGGCCTCCTCCAGCTGGCCCGTTCCGGCGTCGAGCGTCCGCCCGAACTGGGACTCCTCCCGCAGCAGCCCGCCCAGGATCTCCTCGCGCCGGTCGACGAGGAACGGATAGGCCGGCGCCATGACCTCGATGACGGCCGCCGCGGTCTGGGACAGGAACGGCTCGCGGCGACCCAGCAGGCGGCCATGCCGCACCGCCCGGCGGACGAGCTTGCGGAGGACGTAGCCGCGACCCTCGTTCGATGGCAGGACGCCGTCGGCGATCAGGAACGTGGCGGCGCGCGAGTGGTCGGCGATGACCTGGTAGCTGAAGCGCTCCTGCTCGAACGCGTCCGGGTCGTGGCCGAGCAGCTCCCGCATCCGGGCGTGGATGGGCAGGAACAGGTCGGTGTCGTAGTTGGACGGGACCTGTTGGACGACGCTGGCGATGCGCTCGAGGCCCATGCCCGTGTCGACGCTGGTGAACGGCAGCGGCGTGCGACCCTCCGGCCGCTGGTCGAACTCCATGAAGACGAGGTTCCAGACCTCGAGCCAGCGGGGACAGTGCTCGCTGTGGTCGGGGATGCAGTGCGGCCCCTCGCTGAGGTGGGCGCCCCGATCGAAATGGATCTCGCTGCACGGCCCGCATGGTCCCGTGTCCGCCATCCGCCAGAAGTTCTTGTCGTCGCCGCGGTCGACGTCGCCCCACTTCGCCATTCGCTCCGCGGGCAGGCCGATCTCGTCGCGCCAGATGTTCCAGGCGACCTCGTCGTGGGTATACGTCGTCGCGGCGAGCCGCTCCGGCGGCAGGCCCAGGTCGCCGGTCAGGAACTCCCAGGCCCAGAGGATGGCCTCGCGCTTGAAGTAGTCGCCGAAGCTCCAGTTGCCGAGCATCTCGAAGAAGGTGTGGTGTCGCGGCGTCCGCCCGACCTCCTCGAAGTCGTTGTGCTTGCCCGCGACGCGGAGGACCCGCTGGTAGTCGACCGCGCGCTTGTAGCTGCGCGTCTCCGCTCCCGTCAGGACGTCCTTGAACTGGACCATGCCGCTGTTCGTGAAGAGCAGCGTCGGGTCGCCGGCCGGCACGAGCGAGGCGCTGGGGACGGCCGTGTGGCCACGGGCGACGAAGAAGTCGACGAAGCGCTGCCGGATCTCGGCAGCCGGCCGGCCGACGATCCGCGGATCGCGCTCGAACCGATTCCCCATCGCCGGCAATGGTACCCAACAGGACCATCGGATCGCCCTTTGCCGTGCAGGAACGCAACGGCGCTGCAACACCTCGCGCTATGCTTGCGGCGAAGACCGCGCCGCGGTCTGGCGGAATGTTGCCGCTGCGGGCGGCAACGACTGACCGTCCAATAGAGGAGGCCCTCTGATGGCCGACAAGAAGACCACCGGCAAGAAGCCGAGCAAGAAGACCGGCTCGAAGTCGAAGTGATCCACGGGTCGCCCGCAGGGGCGGCCAGTTGATTGTCAAGGGGCCGGACCTGACGGGCCGGCCCCTCTCGCTGCCCGGCGCCCGTCAGTCGCCGGTGGCCGCCTGTCGCTCCTGCTTATCGCCGCCGGACGGCACCACGGATTCGGGGGCGGAGCCCCGGCCGCGGCGGTAGCGACTCCACAGCGCCGAGCCGGCGATCGCGGCACCCACGAGCGCGCCGGTCGTCACGCCGCGCAGGAACGTCGACATGACCGGCGAGTGGTGAGTCCCCGCGAACACCTCGGGCACGAGCCGCTCGACCAGGGGGCGTGGGTCGCGCGACTGGCGGTCGCTCATCGCCTCACCCCCGCCCGCCGCGACGGGCCCAGCACCGCGACGACCGTCACGATGCCCATCCCCAGCCAGGCGACGACGGACGCCGCCACGAGGCGGAAGTCGCCGATGCGCAGCAGGTCGACGCCCAGCCGCGCCCCCAGCGCATCGCCGGCCCAGGCTCCCAGGGCCGCGGCCAGGAGCAGCAGCGGCAGCTGGCCCCCGGCGGTGCCGCGGATGAGGACGTACAGCGACGCGTTGAAGAAGCCGACGAGGACCGCCAGGATCGGCGCGGGGCCGATGCTCACCCGTTCAGGCCGCTGCGCCCGAGGCACTGGCGTCGGGGCGGGCGATGCGACCGCCGCCCAGCACCAGGTCGCCGTCGTCGAAGACGCAGGCCTGGCCCGGCGCCGCCGCCCACACCGGCTCATCGGTGGCGATGATCCAGCGGCCGCCGCGGGCGGGTTCGGTGGCCGAGGCCGGCCGGATGGATGCGGCCACCGGGGCGGCACGGTGGCGGATGCGGACCGCCGCCCGGAAGCCCGGGCCGTCGTCGGCGGGCGGCGGCGCGTCGGCCACGAACGTGACCCGCTCGACGACGAACGACCGGGTCTCGACATCCTCACGCCGGCCCAGCTGGATGGTGTTGGTCAGCGGATCGATCCGCGAGACGTAGCGCGGCGAGCCGAGTGCCACGCCCAGGCCCTGGCGCTGGCCGACGGTGTAGGCCGCGGTGCCGGCATGCTCCCCCACCTCGGTCCCGTCGGCGTCGAGCAGCGGGCCGCTCTGCGGCGACCAGCCGGCACGCTCGCGCAGCGCATCGCGATAGTCGCCGCCCGGCACGAAGCAGATCTCCTGGCTCTCCGGCTTGTCGGCGGTGACGAGCCCGAGCGTGGCCGCGATCTCGCGGACTTCGGGCTTGGTCAGCTCCCCCAGCGGGAACCGGGCATGGGCGAGCTGGTCCTGGCGCAGCCCGTAGAGGAAGTAGCTCTGGTCCTTGTTGCGGTCGCGCGCCCGCAACAGGCGGGCCCCGCCGGGACCGTCGACCCGCCTGGCGTAGTGGCCGGTCGCGACCGCCTCGCAGTCGTACAGATGCCGCGCCCGGCCGAGCAGCGCCCCGAACTTGACGTAGGTGTTGCAGTCGACGCAGGGGCTTGGCGTCCTGCCGTCGAGATAGGCGTCGAGGAACGGCTGGAGGACGCCGCTGTCGAACTCGCGCTCGAGGTTCATGACGTAGAACGGGATGCCGAGCTGTGCGGCGACACGACGCGCGTCGTCGGCGGCGTCGAGCGAGCAGCAGCTCTTCTTGAACTCGGAATAGGTGTCCGCCACGTCGTGAAGCCGCATCCACACGCCGACGACCTCGTCGCCGCCGGCATGGACCAGGGCGGCGGCAACCGACGAGTCGACCCCTCCGGACATCGCGACGAGAACGCGGCTCACGCGGTCGCGCCCTGGCCCAGCGGATCCGCGGCGACCGCCGCCGCTCCAACCCGCATCGAGGCGATCGTCGGCGGCACGATCCGGACGGCGGCGTCGATCTCGGCATCGGTCGTCGTCCGGCCGAGCGACAGGCGCAGCGCACCGCGCGCCTCCTCCTCCGGATAGCCCATCGCGACGAGGACGTGCGAGACCTCGGTCGAGCCCGTCGTGCAGGCCGATCCGACCGAGCAGGCGATGCCCTCGAGATCGAGGGACAGCGCCACCGCCGTTCCGTCGGTGTCGCGGGCGATGATCGACAGGAGGCCCGGCAGGCGGTCGGTGGGATGACCGGTCAATTCGGTGCCGTCGACCGCCAGCACCGCGGCCTTGAGCCGATCGCGGAGCCGGCGCAGCCGGCGGCCGGTGTCCGCGCGCTCGTCGCAGGCGAGGTCGTAGGCGGCGGCCAGGCCGACCGCTCCGGCGACGTTCTCCGTGCCCGCCCGTCGGTGACGCTCCTGGGTGCCGCCGTGCTGCTGCGCGAGGAGATGGGTCCCGTGCCGGACATAGAGCGCGCCGACGCCCTTGGGGCCCTCGAACTTGTGCGCCGCGATCGACACGAAATCGGCGTCGAGCTTGTCGACGTGGAGCTCGACATACGGCGCCGCCTGGACGGCATCGACGTGGAACAGGACGCCCTTGTGGGTTCGGACGCGCCGGCCGATCTCGTCGATCGGCTGGAGCGTGCCGACCTCGTTGTTGCCGAGCATGACGCTGACCAGGGTCGTCTTGTCGGTGATGGCGAGGTCGACGGCGTCGGGGTCGACGCGGCCGTAGCGGTCAACCGGCAGCTCGGTGATTTCGAAGCCGAACTTCTCGAGGTGGCGCAGGGTGTGCCCGACCGCGTGATGCTCGACGGCGGTCGTCACGATCCGGTGGCCACGCGCCTTGCCGGCCCAGGCCGCCCCCTTGAGGGCGAGGTTGTTGGCCTCCGTGCCGCCGGAGGTGAAGACGATCTCCCGGGGTTCGGCGTGGAGCCGCGCGGCGACCCGCTCGTGCGCCTCGTCGAGGGCGCCGCGAGCGCGCCTCCCGAACGCATGGGCCGAGCTCGGGTTGCCGAACGCGTCGGTCAGGTAGGGCATCATCGCCGCGAGGACTTCGGGGCGGAGAGGCGTCGTGGCCGCGTGATCGAGGTAGATCGCCATCGCCCGCGATTGTACCGGCAGCCCTCCGCCGACCGGCCGGCGATGCTCCACCGATGGCCGGCCCGCCGACCTCCGGTACTCGCGAGCCGGGCGTAGACTCAGCCCCACCTTCGCCCCGTAGGTTCGCCGTGAACGCTGTGATCACGCTTCCTGGACGGGCGCCTGGCTCGTCTTCGTTCGCCGGGGCGGCCGAACGGCGCTCCGGCCGACGATCGGGTTGGGCGCCAGCCGCCCCACGAGCCGCTGGTAGGTGACATGGACGTCCTCACCTCGGTCCTGCTGCTCTTCGCCGTCGCGGCGCCGGCCGGGATCGCGGCAGCCTGGTTCGTCAGCCAGGGGCCAAGCGCGCTGGCCGGGGCGTTCCGCCCCTACGCAGGACTCGGCTGGCCGCGCGGCGTCCAGGAGGACGATCCGCCGCGCTGGAACTGGGACCGTCGATTGGCGGCCGGGGATCGATGGCCGGAGTCTCAAACGTCGCCGACCCTGACCGAGGTCGAGGACGCCCTCCAGACAGGGCGACCGGAGCTCGTGGCCGTGGCCCTGCGCATCGTGCCCGGATCGAGCCGGCGGCGCGCCTGAAACCGGATCAGCCGGCCGCCTGGCGAAGGTCCGCCTCGCGGCCACGCTCGCGTCGACGGTCGTGCTGTGGCAGCAGGCGCTTCCGCAGCCGGATCGAGGCCGGGGTGACCTCGACCAGCTCGTCGGCCGCAATGAACTCGATCGCCGACTCGAGGGTGAGCGGCCGCGGCGGCGTCAGGCGGAGCGCCTCGTCGTGGGCATGGGTTCGGATGTTCGTCAGCTTCTTCTCCTTGGTCGGGTTGACGTCGAGGTCCCCCGACCGGGCGTTCTCGCCGACGATCATCCCCTCGTAGACGTCGACCCCGGCGCCGATCAACAGCTCCGAGCGTTCCTGCAGGTTGAACAGGGCGTAGGCATTGGACGTGCCGCTCCGGTCCGCCACGAGGACGCCGTTCGTTCGATGGGTCACCTCGCCGGCCCACGGCCCGTAGCCCTCGCCGATCTGGTGCAGGAGGGCCGTGCCCCGGGTGTCGGTGAGGAGCTGTCCGCGGTAGCCGATGAGCCCACGGACAGGCAGGACGAACTCCATCCGGACGCGCCCGTCGGCGTCGGTGGTCATCTGCCCGAGACGGCCCCGGCGACCGGCCAGCGCGTGCTGGACCTCGCCGATGAAGTCTGGCGGGATGTCGACGGTGATTCGCTCGTACGGCTCCTGGACCTCGCCCTCGACCGTCCGCAGGATGACTTCCGGCCGGCTGACGGTGACCTCGAAGCCCTCGCGCCGCATCTGCTCGATGAGGACCGCCAGCTGCAGCTCGCCACGCCCCCGTACCTCGAACGTGTCGCCCGACTCGGTCGGGTGGACCTCGATCGAGACGTTGCCCAGGACCTCGCGATCGAGTCGCGCCTTGATCTGCCGGCTCGTGACGTACTTGCCCTCGCGACCGGACAGCGGCGAGGTGTTGACGCCGAACGTCATCCGGAGGGTCGGTTCGTCGACGTCGAGCCGCGGCAGGGGTCGCGGGTCGGTGGGGTCCGTGAGCGTGTCACCGATCGTCACCTCCGGCAGCCCGGCGACGGACACGATGTCGCCGGCGGCGGCTTCGCTGATATCGACCCGCTCGATGCCGTGGGCCGTCTGGAGGCTGGTGACCGTGCCGGTCAGGGTCACCGTCCGCCCGGGCTCGATCGCGCCCGACGTATCGTCGGCCTCCTCGCGCACGACGGCGATCCGCTGTCCGATCCGGATCGTCCCGTTCCGGATCCGGCCGACGGCCATCCGCCCGACGTATTCGTTGGCCGACAGATTGGTGACGAGCAGCTGGAGGGGGTGGCCAGGCTCGTGGACGGGGGCCGGCGTGACGTCGACGAGGACGTCGAGCAGCGGGCGGAGATCGGAGCCGGGACGGTCGAGCGACGTCGTCGCCGTGCCGGCCTTGGCATTGGTGTAGAGGACGGGGAAGTCGATCTGGTGCTCGTCCGCGCCCAGATCGATGAACAGCTCGTAGACGGCGTCGAGGACCTCGGCCGGACGGGCATCGGACCGGTCGATCTTGTTGAGGGCGACGACGACGGGCAGCCGGCGGGCCATCGCCTTCTGGAGCACGTAGCGGGTCTGGGGCAGCGGCCCCTCCGCCGCGTCGACGAGCAGCAGGACCGAATCGACCATCAGCAGGCTTCGCTCGACCTCGCCGCCGAAGTCCGCATGGCCCGGGGTGTCGACGATGTTCAGCCGAACCCCGGCGTAGTCGACCGTCGTCTGCTTGGCCAGGATCGTGATCCCCTTCTCGCGTTCGAGATCGCCCGAGTCGAGGACACGGTCGACAAGGGCCTGGTTGGCCCGGAACGCGCCCGTCTGGCGCAGCATCGCGTCGACGAGCGTGGTCTTGCCGTGGTCGACGTGGGCGACGATGGCGAGATTGCGCAGGTCGCGGCGGACGGCCAGGGGCGCGCGGGAACGGGTCGTGTCCGACATGGGCGGCGCATTGTCGCACGGGGATCGGCCAAGGCACGACGAATGCCCTGCTAGCATCGGCCGGTGACCGTCGCCGCCGTCGTGCTCGCCGCGAGCCCCGAATCCGCGCTCGCCGACGCGGACGGGCTGCCAGCGGTCCGGCGGATCGCCGACGTCGCCTGGTCGGGCGGGGCCGTCCCGATCATCGTGGTCGCCCACGATCCCAGCGGCGCGGTCGCCGCGGCGTTGGCCGGAGCGCCGGTCACGCTCGCCCACCCCGCCCCCGTCGAGGGCGGCCCGGCCGCCCAGATGGTCCGCGGCTTCGAGGTCGCGATGAGCGAGATCCACGAGACCGACGCGGCGCTCATCTGGCCGGCCCGCCTCGGCTGGGTGGGCCCCGAGACGGTCACGTCGCTGATCGAGGCGCACGGGACGCGCCAGGGAAAGGTGCTCCGCCCCGCCTACGACGGAGAGCGTGGCTGGCCGGCGCTCGTGCCGGTCGACCGTCTGGAGTTGCTTCGGTCGATCGGGGCGGATCGGATGCCCGATGCCGTCCTCGACCGGGTCGGGGCCGGCGGCGCGGGCGAGGCGGCCGGCGAGGCGGCCCTCGAGCTGGGCGATCCCGGCGTCACTCACGACCTGTCCGTCGCGCGCCGCGACCTGCCGCCGTATGTCGGCCCCAGCGCGCCGGCCGGGGGCCACGTCCACGAATGGGGCTCGGTCGCCGCCGAGGTGCCTGACGACGCTCCGCTGGAGGGACCGGCGCTCGCGCCGTACGGCCAGGCCGGCGCGGAGCACAACCAACCCGGCTGAGCCCCGGCTACGGGCCGGATGACGCCGGAGCGAGGGCCCCGCGAAGCCTGGCCAGCGGGAGCGTGGCGGCGGCGATGCCGCCGACGACCAGGGCCACGCCGACGAGCTGGAGCGCCGAGGGCGCCTCGCCCAGCAGCAGCATCGCCAGGGCGACCGACATGACCGGCTGAACGAGCAGGATGATCGAGGTCAGGACGGCCGGCAGGCGCGGCAGCGACATCGAGATCAGGACGTAGCCAAGGAACTGCGACGTCACGCCGTAGAGGGCGAGCCAGCCGTGGGACGGCCAGGTTGGCTCGAGGCGCAGCTCGCCGAGCGGCACGCCGACGAGCAGCGCCACGCCGGCCGTTGCCAGGGTCGAGGCGGCCACCGGCGTGACCGGCCGCCGAAGGTCACGACCGCTGCGCCGGATGAGGAGCAGGTACCCGGCGTAGCAGACCGCGGTAGCCAGCCCGAATACGACCCCCAGGGGCGGATTCGCACCATACGCTCCGGCGCCGACGAGCCCGGAGATCAGGACGACGCCGACGAGCACCACGGGGAGCGCCAGCAGCACCGCCCGCGACGGCCGCTCGCCGAACAGCAGCCAGGCGACGATGCCGACGACCAGCACCTGGAGGTTGCCCAGGACCGTCGACAGCCCGGCTCCGACCGCCTCAATCGAGTGGTGCCAGAACGTGAGGTCGCCGGCAAAGAAGATCCCGGCGACGGCCGCCAGCCGAAGGCTCGACCGCGGCAATGCGCCATAGCGGCGCCACTCGAGCCACGCCACGATGCCGAGCAGCGGCAGGCCGTAGAAGCAGCGGAAGAAGGTCGCCGTCGACGGCGGGACCGAGGCGAACCGATAGAAGACGCCGGAGAAGGCGATGCACGACGCGCCGAGCAGGGCCGCGAGGCGCGGACGGCGGGCGATCGCGGCGACCAGCCCGGAATCGTCGACCTCGCGCAAAACCTTGGGGGAGTTGGCGGCCCGAGCCGTCACGCCTTTCGTTCGGGAATACCCACGAGCTTCAGGCCCAGCTCGGCGTATTGCCCGGGATCCGGCGGCGACGGGGCGCCGAGCATGAGGTCGCTGCCCGTGCCGGTCTTGGGGAACGCCATCACCTCGCGGATGTTCTCCTGGTCGGTGAGCCGCGCCACCCAGCGGTCGATGCCGAGGGCGATCCCGCCATGGGGCGGCGCGCCGTAGTCGAAAGCCTCGAGCAGCGCCCCGAACTTCTCGCGCATGGACTCGACGGTCAGGCCCATCAACGCGAAGGACCGCTCGAGGAGGTCGCGCCGATGGATCCGGATCGACCCGCCGCCGAGCTCCCAGCCGTTGAGAGCGAGGTCGTGCTGGAGCGCGCGCGCCTGGCCGGCAGGATCCTCCGGGCTGGGGCGGGCGGGATCGCCGGACCTCGTGACGAGCAACTCCTCGTCCTCGGGCACGACCCCGCTGAACGGGTTGTGGGTCGCGTCCCAGCGCCGGTTCTCGTCGTCCCACTGGTACATCGGGAAGCGGTGGACCCAGACGTACGACAGCTGCGAGGGATCTGTCACCAGGCCCAGCCGGCCGGCCAGCTCGACGCGGATCCTGCCGAGCGCCTCCTGGGCGTGGATGTCGCGATCGGCGACGACCAGCACGAGGTCGCCCGGCGATGCGCCGGCCGCCGCGACGAGGCGTTCGGCCCGGTCGTCGCCGAGGAACTTCGCGATCGGCGAACGAACCGACCCATCGGCTGCCACGGCCAGGTGGACGAGCCCCCTGGCCCCGCCCTTCTTCGCCAGCTCGACGAGATCGTCGATCTCGGAGCGCGATGCTGCGGCCATGCCGGGCGCGGCGAGGCCGAAGATCCGCCCGCCCGTCGCGAGCGTCTCGTCGAAGACGCGGAATCCACTGCCGGCGGCGACGTCGCCGAGGTCGTGGAGCTCCATCCCGTAGCGGACGTCGGGCTTGTCCGAACCGAAGCGGTCGATGGCCTCGCGGTAGGTGAACCGCGGGAACGGGACCTGGCGGAGCGGCCGGTCCGGGACGACGGCGCGGCTGACCTCGATGGCCATCGTCTCGACGAACGCCATGACGTCGTCGGCCGTGACGAAGCTCATCTCGAGATCCAGCTGGGTGAACTCGGGGCCGCGATCGGCCCGGCTGTCCTCGTCCCGCATGCAGTGCGCGATCTGGAAGTAGCGGTCGATGCCACCCACCATCAGCAGCTGCTTCAGCTGCTGCGGGCTCTGCGGCAACGCGTAGACGTACCCCGGCTGCTGGCGCGACGGGACGATGAAGTCGCGGGCGCCCTCGGGCGTGGACTTGATCAACAGCGGCGTCTCGACCTCGACGAAGCCATGGGCGTGGTGCACCTCGGAGATGGCGCGCAGCAGCCGCGATCGGAGGACGAGACGGTCGCGCATCGGCTCGCGGCGGATGTCGAGGTAGCGATAGCGGAGCCGCAGCCGCTCTTCGATCGCGGCATTGACGTCGTTGATCGGGAACGGCGTCTGCTTCGCCCGTGACAGGACCTCGATGGCGCGCGCCCGGAGCTCGATCGATCCCGTGGCGAGCTTCGGGTTGTCCGTGCCGGGCAGGCGGTCCGCAACGACGCCATCGATCGCGACGACGTCTTCGGACCGAAGCGTCGCCGCGACGGCGTGCGCGTCGCCCGCGCCCTCGGCGTCGACGACGACCTGGGTGATCCCGTAGCGATCGCGCAGGTCCAGGAAGATCAGCTGTCCCAGGTCGCGGCGGCGGTGGATCCAGCCGGCGAGGCGAACGTCCGTCCCGGCGTCCGACGCCCGCAGCTGTCCACAGGAGTGGCTGCGGTAGGGCGTGGCAAGGCCGGGGCTCGGGTGGGACATGGCCTCGCTATCGTACGGGAACGATCTCGACACGAGGAGGAATGGCGATGCTCGCGGATTACCCGGTCTACGCGACCCTGCCGACGGCGGACCTGGGCCGGCTGCGCCGGTTCTACGAGGACGTGCTTGGCCTCAAGGTCCGGCTCGACACGCCGGCCGGCATCTACTACGACGCCGGCGGCGGGACATTCTTCGCGGTCACCCGAAGCTCCGGCAAGGCAACCGGCAGCCACACTCAGATGGCATTCAGGCTCACGAACATCGAGCGCGAGGTCGCCGACCTGCGTCGCCGGGGCGTCGTGTTCGAGGAGTACGAGACGCCGAAGACGGTCGACGGCATCGCCGACATGGGCGTCGGCCGGGCCGCCTGGCTCAAGGACCCGGACGGCAACCTCATCGGGATGATCCAGTTCAACGACCCGGTCTGAAGGCCGCCGAGCTCAGCCGGTCGCCGGTCAGCCGTGGCGGTGCGACTCCCCGGCCCGGATCAGGTGCCTGACGAGGTCGGCCATCGGCAGCAGCTGCTGCGTCCCCGCCTGCAGGTCCCGTAGCTGGACCTGACCCTCGACCAGCTCGTCGCCGAGGATCACCGCGAAGTGGGCGCCCTCCTTCGAGGCGGCCTCGAGCTGACGGCCCAGCTTGCGGTTGGCGAGATCGGCCCGCGCCGACAGGCCATGCGCCCGCAGCTCCGTCGCAATCCGGAGCCGTTCCGCGGTCGCGGCCGGGTCGGCGCCGACGACCACCGCGAGAGCACGCGGTTCGGCGATCTCCGGGGCGCTCGCGCCGGCGAGCGCCAGCAGCGTGCGGTCGAGCCCAAGCCCGAAGCCGATGCCGGCGGTGGGCCGGCCGCCGAGGAGCTCGACCAGCCCGTCGTACCGCCCTCCCCCACCGATCGCCGACTGTTGCCCGGTCACCCCCCGCGGATAGACCTCGAACGCCGTCCGCGTGTAGTAGTCGAGGCCGCGGACGAGGTGCGGCTCGAGGCGGTATTCGATCCCGAGCGCGTCGAGGTGAACGCGAACGGCGGCGAAGTGCTCGGCGCAGGCCTGGCACAGGTGGTCCGCGATCGACGGCGCCGCGGCATTGAGCTCGACCATCGCCGGCTCCTTGGAGTCGAGCAGGCGCAGCGGGTTGCGCTCCAGCCTGCCCCGCTCGACGGGCGGCAGGCGCTCGGCGTGGGATCGGTAGAAGGCAGCCAGCCGTTCGACGTAGGCCGGCCGGCAGGCCGGGTCGCCGATCGAGTTGAGGAGGAGGTCGATGGCCGGCAGCCCGGCATCCCGGTAGAAGCGGCTCGCCAGCTCCACGATCTCGGCATCGATCGCCGGCCCTGGATCGCCGATCGCCTCGACGTCGAACTGCCAGAACTGGCGGTACCGTCCCGCCTGCGGCCGGTCGTAGCGGAACATCGGGCCGGTCATCGTCAGCTTCACCGGCTGCGGCCAGGTCTGCATGCCGTGCTGGACGTAGGCGCGGACGATGCCGGCGGTCGGTTCCGGTCGGAGAGCCCACGATTCGGCCTCCTCCGTCCGCGGCGCGATCCGGAACAGCTCCTTCTCGACGACGTCGGTGACCTTGCCGATGCCGCGCTCGAAGACCGCCGTCTGCTCGAACATCGGCGTCTCGATGGGCCGGTAGCCGTAACGTGCGGCAAGCTCGGCGGCGAGGCGCTCCAGGCGGGCCATCGCGGAGCGTTCGGGCGGCAGCAGGTCGTGGGTCCCACGCGGGGCGCGGAGGGAGGGCATCGGGCCGAAGTCTAGCGGGGCCCGCGGGCTGATCCGGGCCCGCGCCACCACCTGGGGTGACAACGCAGACCGCCTCAGCTGTGCCAAGCGCAAGGCGCCAACGCCGCGATGGGCGCGGATCAGGCGGCCGTCACCCCAGGTCGCGCTGGACGGAGAGGACGTCCTTGAG
The DNA here is from genome assembly GCA_041482475.1 of Candidatus Limnocylindria bacterium. Classification (GTDB taxonomy): domain Bacteria; phylum Chloroflexota; class Limnocylindria; order Limnocylindrales; family CSP1-4; genus JACDAV01. The sequence continues at coordinate 16,471 of JBGPDX010000002.1, forward strand.
CTGCTCGATCCGGCTCATGACACGCGCCAGCTGCGCCACGGACGAGACCTGCAGGGTGGCGATGACGATGGCCGTGTGGTCGGGGTTGACGCTGACCGCCGCCGACACGATGTTGACCTTGTTTTCCGCGACGACCTGGGTGATGTCGTTGAGGAGGCCCGTGCGGTCGTAGGCCTCTACCCGGATCGCGATCGGGTAGGTCTCTGCCGGGGCTGCCTCCCACTCGACGTCGATCAGCCGCGAAACCTCGCGCTCGTTGATGACGGTCGGGCAGCTGTGGAGGTGGACGGTCACGCCCTTGCCGCGGGTGATGAAGCCGACGATCGGATCGCCCGGGATCGGGTGGCAGCACTTGGCGAAGCGGACGAGGAGGTCGCCGACGCCCTTGACCCGGACGCCTCCCGTTCGGGCCGGCATCGTGCTCGGGGCGACGGTCGGCAGGGCGAGCTGGGTGTCGTCGACGACGCCCAGCCGCATGACGACCTGCTGGGCGCTGATGGCGCCGTAGCCGACCGCGGCGTAGAAGTCGTCGACCTGGTCGAAGTTGTACTGGCGGGCGACCTCGGCGATGCGCTCGGCACCGACGCTTCCGAGTGACGTCCGGGCGAGCCGCCGGAGCTCGCGCTCGAGCGACTCACGGCCGTGGACGATGTTCTCGTCGCGGTCCTTGCGCTTGAACCACTGGCGAATCTTTTCCCGCGCGTGGGACGTGCGCACGACGTTCATCCAGTCGCGCGACGGGCCGTGCTCGCCCTTCGTCGTGACAATCTCGACGATGTCGCCGTTCTTCAGCCGGTAGTCGAGCGGGACGAGCCGGTTGTTGACCTTCGCCCCGATCGTCCGGTGGCCGACGTCGGTGTGGATCCGGTAGGCGAAGTCGAGCGGTGTCGCCCCGGCCGGCAGGTCCTTGATGTCGCCCTTCGGGGTGAACACGAAGACCTGGTCCTGGAAGATGTCGAGCTTGATCCCCTCGACGAACTCGGTCGCGTCGGAGACGTCGCGCTGCCAGTCCATGAGCTGACGCAGCCAGGCCAGCTTCGCGTCGTATTCGCGGTCGGACTTCGAGCCTTCCTTGTACCGCCAGTGGGCGGCGATCCCCACCTCCGACACCTGGTGCATCTGGTTGGTTCGGATCTGGATCTCGAGCGGCTTGCCGTCGAGGGCGATGACCGCGGTGTGGAGCGACTGGTAGAGGTTGTTCTTGGGGACGGCGATGTAGTCGTCGAACTGGCCGGGGATGGGACGCCACAGGGCGTGAACGATGCCGAGCGCCGCGTAGCAGTCGCGGACCTCGTCGACGAGAATCCGGATGGCGTAGACGTCGTAGATCTCACCGAACTCGGCGCCCTTGCGCTGCATCTTCTTGTCGATGCTGTAGATGTGCTTGGGGCGGCCCTGTAGGTCGGCCTGGATGTCGGCGTCCTTGAGACGCGGGGTCAGCTCGGAGATCGCCCGCTCGATGTAGCCCTCGCGGCCCTTGCGGCGGGTATCGAGCAGCCGCGCCAGCTCGCGGAAGCGCTCGGGCTCGAGGGCCTTGAAGGCGAGGTCCTCGAGCTCCCACTTCATCTGCCAGATCCCGAGTCGCTCGGCCAGCGGCGCGTAGATCTCCATCGTCTGGCGGGCGATCCGCTGCTGCTTCTCGACCGGCAGCGCGCCGAGGGTCCGCATGTTGTGGAGGCGGTCGGCCAGCTTGATGAGGACGACCCGGATGTCCTCGGCCATGGCCAGGAACATCTTCCGGATGTTCTCGGCCTGCTGCTGCTCGTGGGTATGCGTGCTGAACTTCGACAGCTTGGTCACGCCGTCGACGAGCCGGGCGACCTCCCCGTCGAAGCGCTCCTCGATGTCCGACAGGCTGTACTCGGTGTCCTCCGGGACGTCGTGGAGGAGGGCCGCCGCGATGGCGACCGGGTCGAGGCCCAGGTCCGCCAGGATCTGGGCCGAGGCGATCGGGTGGGTGACGTAGGGCTCGCCGGACGCCCGCCGTTGCCCCTCGTGGGCCTGCGCGGCGAGGTCGAGGGCCTGGTTGACGGGGGCCAGGTCGGCCTGGGGGTAATGCCGGGCGAGCGTGGCGAGGAGCTCGGAGCGGAGGCCCTCGACGTCCGGCTCGCGGCCGACGGCGGCCCGAACGGCGGCCAGCGCCCGGCGCGGGCCGCGCCGAGCCGGTGCACGATCTTCGGTTCTGGTGCGCGGGGTCGCCATGAACCCCAAGGATATCAGCGCCCGAACGGGGCCCCCTCAGCGGACGGCCTCCAGGAAGCGCCGGGTCCGTTCGTGGCGGGGGTGTTCGAAGAACTCGTTCGGCGGAGCGTCCTCGACGATCTGGCCCTCGTCCATCATCGTGACGAGCGAGGCCGCCTCACGGGCGAACCCCACCTCGTGGGTGACGACGATCATCGTCATGCCCTCCCGGGCGAGCTCCTCCATGACCGTCAGGACCTCCCCCACCAGCTCGGGATCGAGCGCCGACGTCGGCTCGTCGAAGAGCATCACCTTCGGGTCCATCACGAGGGCCCGGGCGATCGCCACGCGCTGCTGCTGGCCGCCGGACAGCTCGCTGGGGTAGAACGTGCTCCGGGCGGCGAGGCCCACCCTGGCCAGCATATCGGCGGCCGTCTCGCGGGCCTCCGATTTCGGCCGCCTCCGGACCTCCGTCAGGCCGATCATCACGTTCTGGAGGGCGGTCATGTGGGGGAACAGGTTGAAGCGCTGGAAGACCATCCCGATCTCCGAACGCTGGCGGGCCAGCTCCCGCTCGGCGAGGTGAACCGCGCCGCGCCGGCCCTCGCCGACGCCGAGGCGACGGCCCTCCAGCCGGACCTCGCCGGCGTCGATTGGCTCGAGCAGGGCGAGACAACGCAGGAGCGTGCTCTTGCCCGAGCCGGACGGCCCCAGGACCGCCCGGACATCGCCCCGCCGGACGACGAAGCTGACGCCGCGCAGGACCTCGTTGCGACCGTACCGCTTGTGGATGTCCACGGCCTCGATCAGCGGGCCGGCAGCGTCACCGGCCGCGGTTTCGATGTGATCGAGGAGCGGTCGCTCGAACGTCATCGGCCGGCCAACCCGGTGAGCCCGCCGACGAGGCTGGCCGGCCGTCCCTGGGAAGTCCACCGGAAGCGCCGCTCGAGCCAGGCCTGGACGACCATGAAGACGCTGACGATGACCAGGTAGTAGATCGCGGCGGCGGCGTAGAACTCGGCGAACCTGAAGGTGGTGGAGATGCTCTGCTGGGTGTAGGTCAGGAGCTCCTGCAGCGAGATGGCACTGGCCAGGCTCGTGATCTTCAGCATCGTGATGAACTCGTTCGCCGTCGGCGGGATGATGACCCGGATGAGCTGCGGCAGGGTGACCCGGCGGAACACGCTCAACGGCGACATCCCGAGGGCTCTGCCCGCCAGCTTCTGGCCTTCGTCGATGGCCAGCAATCCGCCACGGACGATCTCCGCCATGTAGGCGCCCTCGTTCATCGACAGCGCCACCCACGCGGCGAGGAAGGGGCTGAACCACTCCTCGCGCAGGGCCGGGAACAGCTGCGGCAGGGCGTTCCAGACGAACAGCAGCTGGACGAGGGTCGGGATGGCCCGGAAGATCCAGACGTAGGTCCAGCTGGCGCTTCGCAGCGCACGGAGGCGGCTCTCGCGCATCACCGCCAGGACGAGCCCGATGCCGACGGCCGTCAGTTGCGAGACGGCCGTCAGCGCGATCGCCGTCAGCGCGCCCTGCCGGAAGTTCGCCGAGGTCAGGGCGTCGAGGAAGACCTGCGGGTCGAAGTTCACCGACCGAGCGCCGCCGAGCGGCTACTGGATGGCGTCGAGGTTGGCCGGATCCAGGTTGTACTTGGTGGCGATGCCGGCCAGGGTGCCGTCGTCCTTGAGCGCCTTGAGCGCCGCCGACAACGCGGCTCCCACGTCCGTCTTGCCCTTGCCGAAATAGATGCCGTACTTGAAATCGCCGGGAACCGTGAACGCGATGTCGTACTTGCCGGGGTTCTTGAGCCGGAAATCGGCGACGGCGGTGTCCGTCTCCCAGACCGCGTCAACCCGGCCGATGACGATCTGCTGGAGCTCGTCCGGGACCTTTGCGTAGCCCTGCACCTTGATGGCCGGTTGACCCGCCGCGGTGCACTTGTCGCTGGCCGCCTTGGACGCTTCCCCGACGAGACCGCCCGCCTGGATCGAGATGGTTTTCCCGCACAGGTCCATCTCGGACTTGATGTTCTTTGGATTGCCGGCCGGGACCATGACCTGGTGGCTCGACTTGAAGTACGGCACGGCGTCGGCAACCTTGAGGCGCGTGTCGTTGATGTAGAGGGCGGTCCAGACGATGTCGCAGCGGCCCGCCTGGAGGGCAGGGATCAAGCCTTCGAAGGCGGTGTTGACGATCTTGCCCGTGAGCCCGAGCTTCTTGACCACCGCCTGATACGACTCGACGTCGAAGCCGACCGGCGTATTGGGATCGGTCGGCTGGAAGAACTCCATCGGCGAGTACTCGATGTCGACACAGTCCGACAGCTCGCCCGCCTTGATCAGCGAAGTGGGCGCGGCGATCGCCGACGGGCTGGGAGCCGTGCTGGCCGGGGCGCTTGGCGGCGCAGAGGCGGCCGTCGACGGCGAGCTCGTCGCCGGGGCGGCGGCGCTCGAGCAGCCGACGATCAGCGCCGCACAGCAGATCAGCGCAGGCAGCTTGACGGTGGTCCTCACGACTATCCTCCTCCGTGCCTCGACGCGGCCGCGTGGCCGTCCCGCAGGACGTCGGCCTCCCCGCGCCGGCGACATCGCCGACACTTGTATCACCTTTGCGCGGCTGCGCAAGCCTCGACTCGCCGACCCGGAGGAGCCATTCATGACCGTCGCGGGACCGGCGCTCGTCCTCGCCGGCGGCCAGATCATGACCTGCGACCCGCGCCGACCCGACCCCGAGGCGGTCGGCGTCCGGGACGGCTGGATCGTGGCCGTCGGCCCGGCGACGGAGGTGCGGGCCGCGACCGGAGCCGGCGCCGGGGAGATCGACCTCGCCGGGGCGACGCTCGTCCCGGGCTTCATCGACGCACACAACCACTTCCTGGCGACGGCCGAGTCCTTCTCGGCCATCGACGCCCGCGACCCGTCGGTCCACTCGACCGCCGACCTGATGGTGCTCGTCGACGCGGCCGCCGAACGCACCGAGCCGGGTCGCTGGGTGCGCGGCTTCGGGATGGACTTCACCCGCTTCGAGGACGGCCGGCCGCCGACGAGGTGGGACCTCGACAAAGTGACGACCGAGCATCCGGTCGTCATCCTCCATGTCTCCGGGCACTACGCCCTGGTGAACTCGCGGGCCCTCGAGGCGCGCGGCATCGGGGACGACGTCCGCGACCCGGTCGGCGGATCGTTCGAGCGGGACGAGGGCGGCCGGCCGACGGGCCTGCTCCGCGACACGGCGACGAACCTCGTGCTCCAGCTGTCGGTCGACATCGGCAACCACGGCCCGAACTTCCACACGGCGGTTCCACTTGACGACATGGTCGCGCTGCTCGACGAGGGGTCGTCGCGCTATCTCGCCGCGGGCCTGACGACGATCTGCGATCCGCAGGTGACGTCACGCGAGCTGACGGCGTACCGCGAGGCTCGCAAGCGCGGGGCGCTGCGGGTCCGCACGGCGTGCTTGCCGCTGTCGTCGCAGCTCGACGGCTACGAGGCCATCGGACTGGCCGGGCCATTCGGCGATGACCGACTGCGGATTGCCGGCATGAAGTTCTACACGGACGGCGCGATCACCGGTGGGACCGCGGTCTTCGGCCGCCCGATCGGCGCGCGTGGGCAGTATCCCGGGACGCTCTACCACGAGCCCCCGGAGCTGCGCGATCTGCTCGTTCGAGCCGCGCGATCCGGCTGGCAGCTGGCGATCCACACGATGGGCGACCGGGCGATGGGAATCATGCTCGACGGGGTTGAAGCGGCTCGCGCGCGATCCGACGGCGACCATCGCGATCGGATCGAGCATTGCACCTGGCCGACGCCGGAGCAGATCGGCCGGATCGCTCGCCTCGGGATGATCCCGGTGACGCAGCCCGGCTCGATCCGCGAGCTCGGCGACATCTGGCGCGAGCAGCTGGGCGCCCGCATCGAGCGGGCGAACCCGCTGCGCGAAGAGATCGAGGCGGGCATTCCGATCGTCATCAGCAGCGACGCCTTCGTCCAGAGCTACCGCCCGCTCGACACGATCGGTGCGGCGATGCGTCGCGTCACCCCGTCCGGTGTCCACGTCGGGGCGGACCAGGAGCTGACCCTCGATGAGGCCCTCGCAGCGCACACGATCAACGCCGCCCGCGCCCTGCGGATGGAGGACCGCCTCGGATCGATCGAGCCCGGCAAGCGGGCCGACCTCGTCGTGCTCGAAGGCGACCTTCGCGCGACGCCGGCGGAATCGCTGGGCAAGCTGGGAATCCGGATGACGATCCTCGACGGCGAGGTCGTCCACGGGGCGCCGATCGGGGCGCGCCGCTAGCCGATCAGGCTCGTCAGGTCGGTCGTCGCGCCACGTAGCCCAGGGCGGCCAGGGCCGTGCGCGCCGCGGCGGCCTCGTCCCACGCCGTCGGTCCGTCGGGGCCCAGGATCGATCGCTCGTGGCCCTTGCCGGCCAGCAGGACGACGTCGCCCGGACGCGCGCGCTCGAACGCGGCGTGGATCGCAGCCGCCCGATCCGGGATCAGCAGCAGGTCGTGGCCGCGTCGCCGCCCGACGGCCTCGGCGCCGGCCGCGATCTCGTCGAGGATCGCCTGGCGGTCCTCGCCGCGGGGGTCCTCGTCGGTGACGACGACCAGCCGCGACCGCTCCCCGGCGATACGGCCCATCATCGGGCGCTTGGCCGTGTCACGCTCTCCGGCCGACCCGAAGACGGCGATGAGCTCACCGCCACGGGCCGCCGCCGCCGGCGCGAGGAGCTCCAGGACGGTCTGCAGCGACGCCGGACTGTGGGCGTAGTCGACGACCACGGCGAACGGCTGGCCGGCCTCGATCCGCTCCATCCGGCCGGGCACGCCGGTCACGCCTTCGAGCCCACGACGCACCGCGGCTGGATCGAGCCCGATCGCCTCGCCCAGCGCGACGACGGCGAGCGCGTTGTAGACGTTGAAGCGACCGGCCAGCCGCAGATCGAGCGCCGCCGTCGTCCCGCCCGGCGCGGCGTACTCGACGTGGAGCCGCTTCGCGTCCTCCTCGACACGCGTCGCCCGGATGTCGGCGGCCGGATCCGTGCCGTAGGTCACGATGCGCGCTCCCGCCTCCTGCGCGACGCCGGCGAACAGGCCGGCGGACGGGTCGTCGGCGTTGACGATGGCGCTCTTCGGCCAGCGTTTGCGCGGGTTGGACGCGCTTTCCCGGAGCCGCTCGAAGAGCGACAGCTTGGCGTCGCGGTACGCCTCCCACGTCCGGTGGAGCTCCAGGTGCTCATGGGTCAGGTTCGTCAGGATCGCCGCGTCGTAGGCGATTCCGCCAACCCGTTCCAGGGCGAGGCCGTGCGACGTCGACTCGACGACCGCTGCCGTGTTGCCCGCCGCGACCATCGCTCGCAGGGCCGCCTGGAGGATGGGCGCCTCCGGCGTCGTCGCGTGTTCGGCATTCGATTCGCGCACGTCGCCGATCTTCGTGTCGACCGTGCCGACGAGCCCGGTCGACACGCCGGCCGCTTCGAGCGCGGCGACGGCGAGGAACGACGTCGTCGTCTTGCCGTCCGTGCCGGTGATCCCGATCACGCCGAGCTCCCGGCTGGGATCGCCGTACCACCAGCCGGCCGCCGAGGCGAGTGCCGGCCGACTGCGCTCGACGACGATCTGCGGCAGCGTCGCCTGCGCCAGCGGCCGCTCGACGATGACCGCCGACGCGCCCGCGGCGGCCGCCGCTTCGACGAAGTCGTGGCCGTCGACGTGCGCGCCAGGCACGGCCACGAACAGGTTGCCGGGTCGAACCTGTCGCGAATCGAAGGCCACGCCGCGGACGTCGAGCCCCGACAGCGCCGCGGGCCCGATCGCGCGGCCCCTGTCGCGGGCGCCACGCAGGCGTCGCTCGTGTTCGAGGCGCTCGATCAACGCGCCCAACGGCTTCGGCTGGTGCGGCTCCGCCGCCGCCAGCAGCGTGGCGATTGTCGGGCTCATCGCCCGCCGAGCGGGACGAGCCGGCGGGCCCGGGCGACGATCCGCCCCACGCGATAGCGATTCGGGCGGATCACCCGCTCGTGCGCCCCGGCCAGCTCGAGCCACTGTCCGCCGAACGACAGCTTGTGCTGATAGAGGCCGTGCATCGGTTCGTCCTCGCGCGGTTCGCGACGAGCGCCCGGCAGGTCGACCCCGCCGAGGTCCATCTCCGAGCATCCCTCGCGGATCGCCAGCTGGATGGCCCGCCAGCGGAGCAGGTGCTGCGCGCCCGGGTGTGTCTCCCGACTCCCGGCGCGATCGCCAGAGTGAACGGTCGACAACCGGCCGCCGTGACGGTAGAGCACGAGGCCGGCCAGTGGCTCGCCCGACGCATCGCCGACGCGCGCCTCGAGGTAGACCAGGTGACCGGCGGCCAGGGCCTTCCGCCACCAGCCCACGAAGTCCTGCCGTGGCCCGAACGAGAAATCGCGCCGCTCGCCCGTCTCAAGCAGCAGGTCATAGAACCGGTCGAGCGCATTGGCGGAAGGTTCGACGGGAGCGGCGAACCCGTCCACTGACCCTTCCGGGCCCGCCGCCCGCCGGTCGTGGCGGACGACGGCGACGCCCTGCTTCTCCGCCTTCCGGATCCGCTGGCGGGTCGACCTGGCGATCCCTTTGAAGGCGCCGTCCTCGTCCGCTCCTGCGCCGAGCGGCAACGTCAGCCGGTGCCGGGATGGCTGGATCTCCTCGATCGCGCGGTAGCCGGCGCGGCGCAACCAGGCGAGCCATACGCGGTCGTCGGCGCGCACCTCCGGATCGACCGCAACGACGTCGACGCCCTCGCCCGCCAGTGCCCTGGTCGCCGCCCACAGCGTCGAACCCAGCTCGTCACTGCCGACCACGGGGACGGGACCGCGCGGGACGTAGGCGCTCGAGCCGCCCAGCAGCGGCCACGGCCGCGTCACGGCGAGGATCCGCAGGCTGCCGATCGAGACGAACACCGGCCGCCAGCCATCCGCGCGACACTGCTCCGCCCAGGCCCTCGACTGGTAGACATGGCCGCCCGGTCGGTCGACCGCGAGGGCGTCCCAATCGGCCGACGGCTCCGTGGCGACGGTCGCCGCTTCGGTCACCCTCGCGTCGGTCATCCGGCGTCGCCACCGAATGCCGCCGCGTTGCCGCCCGTGGACAGGCCGTGCCGGCGGCGCGCCAACCAGACCCGGCCACGCTGCGCCGTCTCGTAGGTCAGCCGGCCGAGCGGGTCGAGGACGAGGTCCCACGCTCCGATGTAGTGGATCTCGCGGCCGCCGAAGCCGGTCTTGAAATGGGCGATCCCGCCGGTCGCCAGGCCCCACAGGTCGTAGCTCGTCGCGCCTCGCGCCTTCGAGCTGCGGATGGCCTCCCACTTGAGGAGATAGTTGGCCCGGCTCTCCGCGCCAGCCGCGGTCATCCCGCCATACGGCTCGACGACGCGTGGTCCACAGCGGACGAGGAAGAGCGTCGCCTGGGCCTCGCCATCGCGAGTCTCGGCGAAGAGCAGCCGGGCATTGCCGGCCGGTCGAAAGGCCTCCCAGACGTCGCGGTAGGCCTGTTCGGTGCGGATGAGGAACCCCGCGCGCCGCGCCGTCTCGCGATAGATCCGGTAGAAGTCGCCGAGCCGGTCGCCCTCCGCGTCGACGACCCGGATAGCGGCCTTCTTCGCCCGGTTGACGTATTGCCGCCACTTCTTGCGCAGGTCGGCCTGAAGGGTCTCCTCGTCGGCACGGAGGTCGATGATCCGGGTCGAGTCCGGCTGGATGGGCGGCGCCGCCCGCCACCCGGCACGGCGCAGGGCCTGCCGAAGCTCCCCGTCGGCGTCATGTGGACCGCCCGCCTCGATCTCGGGATCGATCCTGATATGGGCGACGTGGCCCGCGGCCGCCGGCAGGTCATGGCGGACGGCGGCCGTGAAGCCCTCGATCGCGGCCGGCGACCAGACGGTGGCCACCGGTCCGCGGGGTGCGTAGGCGAAGCCCCACGGCAGCGGCCGCGGCCGCCGGACGAGGACCTGGGCGCCGACCCGGCCGCCCGCCGCCTGGACATCCTGGATCCGCACCGAGGTCCAGCCGTTGACGGCCTTGACCGCCGCCCAGCCGGACAGCTGGAGATAGGAGCCCGGGTCGGCGGCCGCGACGAAGGCATCCCAGTCGGCGGAATCGGCGGCAGGCGGGGACCCGGCGTCGGCGGTCTGGGGCCTCGAGCTCCCCGGCGTCGCGGGGGCCGTCACGACCGGCGCCTGGCCCCGCGGCGGACGAGGTCGGCCATGACGCCGACGATAGTCGGCAGTTCCGGGATCCGCAAGACGAGGCTGACGGCCAGGTAGACGAGCCCGAATGCCGCCCCGACGAGCAGCCCCTCGACGGTCAGCGGGAGGCGCCCCGGCGTACGACCGACGAGCCCCTCGATCGCGTTCAGGACGGTGAGCCCGATGGCCGCGGCGACCGCCGTCCCGAGGGCGGCCTCGACGCCGACGCGTCCGAGGCCGGCCAGGCCCAGGCCCGGCAGGCGGCGCTTGAGCAACCACACGAGGACGACCGTTTCGACCCATGCGGCGACGGCGATCGCGAGGGCCAGGCCCGGCAGGCCGAGCGGCCCGACGAAGAGGAAGGCGAGGCTCGAGTTGATCACGACGGCGAGGATCGCCGCCGCCACGGGGGTGCGGGTGTCCTGCCGCGCATAGAAGGCCCGCGCCAGGACCGCGATCAGGGCGTGCGCGGCGACGCCGACGAGGAAGAAGAGCAGCGTGCTCGCCGTCTGATCGACGGCCCTGGCGTCGAAGGCCGGGAAGAGGACGGCGACGACCGGCCGGCGAAGGATGGCCAGCAGGGCTCCGATCGGCAGCATCGTGTAAATGAGCAGCCGGAGGGCGCGCGTCAGCAACGACACGTACTCGGCCACGTTGCCGAGGGCGACCTCGCGCGACAACGACGGAAACACGACCGTTCCCAGGGGCACACCGATGACGCCGATCGGGATCTGCAGCAGGGTGAAAGCGACGTTGTAGGCGGTGATGGCGCCCGTGCCCAGGTTCGATGCGAGCGACGTCATGACGACAAACGTCACCTGCCCCGCGCCAAGGCCCAGCGCCCGCGGGGCCATCAGGCGGAGGGCGTTGATGGCCTGGGGATCGGCGGTATCGACGCGCGGGCTGTACCGGTAGCCGAGCCGGCCGACGCTCCACAGCTGCACGAGCAGGTGGCCAAGCGCTCCGAGGACGACCCCGACGGCGAGGCCTTCGATGCCCAGCGCACGAGAGAGAACCAGCGCCGAGGCGATGATCGCGAGGTTGTAGACCACCGGAGCCATGGCGGCGGCCGTGAACCGCCCGGCGGCGTTGAGCACGGTCGTCGCCACGGATCCCAGGGCGAGGAAGATGGGACTGAGGAGCATCAGCCGCGTCAGCTCGACGGTCCGGTCGAGCTGCGCCCGGGCGAACCCCGGCGTGATCACGGGCACGACCAGGGGCGCGAGGACGAACAGTACGACGGCGACGACGAGCAGGCCGATGAGCATGAGGTTCGTGACCGTCGACACGACCCGCCAGGCGCGGCGCTGCTCGCCGGTCGCCAGCAGCGCCGCGACGATGGGGATGAGCGCCGAGCCGAGGGCGCCCGCCGCGACGAGCTGGAACATCAGATCCGGAATCCGGAAGGCCGCCAGGAAGCTGTCGAGGTCGGCTCCGGCGTCGAACGTGTTGGCGATGACGACCAGCCGGACCCAGCCAAGGACGCGCGAGGCGAGGAACGTTGCCGAGACGATGAGCCCTGCACGGGCGAGACCTCGCCCGGCGGTCACGAGGCGTGATCCGCGGCGGTGTCGACGAGGTCCGTGCGGCGCGCTCGGGGGTGGGCTTCCCGGTACGCCGTTCGAAGGCGTCCCGGCGAGACGTGCGTGTAGACCTGCGTGGTGGCGAGGCTCTCGTGACCGAGGAGCTCCTGGACGACCCGGAGGTCGGCGCCTCCGTCGAGCAGATGAGTCGCGAACGAGTGCCGCAGCGTGTGCGGCGACACGCCCGCGGGCAGTCCCGCGGCTCGCCGCAGCCGGTCGAGCCTGAAGCGCAACCCGCGAACGCCCAGCGACTCGCCGTGGTGGTTGAGGAACAGCTCGCCGGGCGCGCGCGACGCCGACGCCGCCGCTGCCGGATTGCGGGCCAGGAGCGCCGGCCGGCCATCCTCGAGCCAGGCCGTCACGGCGGCGACGGCCGGCCGGCCGAGGAGCCCGACTCGCTCCTTCCGGCCTTTGCCGACGACGCGCAGCTCCCCGCGGCGGAGGTCGAGCGACCCGAGATCCGCGGCAGCCAGCTCGCTGATCCGGAGCCCCGCCGCGTAGGCGACCTCGACGATCGCGCGGTCACGCAGAGCGAGGGCGACGGCGAGCTCGGCCCGGCCGGGGCCCGGCGTGGCTGCGGCGGCCTTCAGCTGGGCATCGACGACGGCGAGCAGCCGCTCCACCTGCTCGATCTCGAGAACGCGCGGCAGTCGTCGCGGCAGGCGTGGTGTCGCGATCGCGCCCCAGGGGTCGCCCGGCGCGAGGCCCTCGCGAGCGGCGAAGCGATGGAAGGCCCGGATAGCCGCCAATCGCTGGGCGACCGAGCTCCGCGCGACGGAGCCGCCGAGTGCCGCGAGATAGGCGCGCAGCTCGGGGCGCGACGGTGAGCGCCAGTCGATGCCTCGTGCGGCGAGCCAGTCGAGATACCGTCCGACGGCGGTGCGGTAGGCGCGCTCCGTGTGCGGCGAGGCGTCGCGTGCCGCCAGACCGGCCAGGAATCTGGCAAGCGCGGCCTCGCGGGGATGATCGCTGCGACGAGCCTCGCTCACGCCTCCGGCGTGGACCGCACGCGTGGGCGACGGGCGATCGTGCGCGTGCCCGTCCGGCCCCCGCCGCGGCTCCCGCTCGTGCCGCTGGTTCCATTGCGGCGTCCGCCGCGCGCGGGTCGCGCCAGGACGGCCGGGTTTGGGGGCCCGCCGGCCAGGCGCCGCCCCACGACGTCCCCCGCGGGCACCTCGATCGACGCGCCGCACTTCAGGCAGATCGCGACGTCAGCCTTCCGCCCGACCGGGCCCTCGTCCGCGTCGTGGACGGCGCCGACCGGCTCGAAGTTGGTCGTGTAGTCGCAGCGTGGGTAGTTCGAGCAGCCGTAGAACACGTTGCCGGTCCGCCGGGCGCGCCTGGCCACGAGGCGGCCATCGCCGTTCTTGGGGCATTCCACCTCGAACGGCAGCGGCTCCGGGGGTGGCGGCCCATCCTTTCGGATGTAGTCGCACTCCGGATAGCGCGAGCAGCCGACGAACCCGCCGAACCGGCCTCGCCGGCCGACGAGCGTGCCCTGGCCGCACTTGGGACAGACCTCGCCCTCGCCCTCGAGCTTCGGCAGCTCCTCCCCGGGGAGTGGCCGGGTCTCCTTGTGCTTTGGATAGAGCGAGCAGGCGAGGAAGCGTCCGTTCCGCCCGAGGCGGATGACCATCGGGTGACCCTCGGAGCAAACCTCGTCGGTCGGTTCAGTTGGCCGTTGGGTCGTTTCCTGCTTCTCCTTCACGCGCTTCGCCAGCGGATCGTAGAAGGCGCGGAGGAACGGGACCCATGGCCGCTCGCCGCGGGCGACCTCGTCGAGCTCCTCTTCCATCTTCGCCGTGAACGCCAGGTCGACGTACTCCCCGAAGTGCTCGACCAGCCAGTCGGTCACGATCTCGCCGATGAGCTCGGGATGGAGCCGTCGCTCATCGACCCGAACGTAACCGCGGTCGAGAATCGTCGAGATCGTCGCCGCATACGTCGACGGCCGGCCGATCCCGCGCTCCTCGAGGGCCTTGATGAGCGTCGCCTCCGTGTAGCGTGGCGGCGGCTCGGTGAAGTGCTGCGTCGCCGTGACGTCGTCGACCGTGGTGCGGGCACCCTCGGCGAGCGCCGGCAGCTGCCGCTCCTGCTCGTTCTCGTCGCGGCCGTCGTCCCGACCTTCGGTGTAGACGCGCGAGAATCCGTCGAACAGCGTCCGGGTGGCGCTGGCGCGCAGCTCGTACGGCTCGGCGTCGAGCTCGATCGTCGTCGTCTCCATCTCCTTGGCCGCCATCTGCGACGCGATCGCTCGCTGCCAGATGAGTCGGTAGAGGCGGAGCTGTTCCGGCTTGAGGTTGGCGGCGAGACTGTCCGGGTCGCGCCGGAAGCTCGTCGGACGGATCGACTCGTGGGCCTCCTGGGCGCCCTTGGCCTTGGTCCGGTAGACCCGCCCCTTCGGCATCGTGTACGGCTCGCCCCAGCGCGCCCCGATGACCTCCCTCGCCTCGCCCATGGCGACGCCGGCGATGGCGGTCGAGTCGGTTCGCATGTAGGTGATGACACCGACGTGACCGTCCGGCGAGTCGACGCCCTCGTACAGGCGCTGGGCGATCGACATCGTTCGCTTGGGGCTGAAGCCGAGCTTGCGACTCGCCTCCTGCTGGAGCGTCGAGGTCGTGAACGGCGGCGCCGGACTGCGCTTGAGCGGCCGCCTGGCGACCGACCGGACGATGGGCGTCCGACGGCGGAGGGCGAGGGCATGCTGTTCGGCCGTCTCGCCGTCGCCGATCTCGATGGGCTGGCCGTCGATCCGCACGACATCCGCCGGGAATGTCGTGCCGTCCTCCGCCGCGAGGAGCGCTTCCAACGTCCAGTACTCGCGCGTCTGGAAGGCGTTGATCTCGCGCTCGCGCTCGACGACGAGTCGCGCCGCGACCGACTGGACCCGCCCGGCCGACAGCCCGCCGCGAACCTTGCGCGACAGGAGCGGGCTCAGCGTGTAGCCGACCAGGCGATCGACGATCCGTCGCGTCTGCTGGGCGTCGACGAGGTTGGCGTCGATGTCGCGGGGATGGGCAAACGCCTCGCGGATCGCCCGCTCCGTGATCTCGTTGAAGGTGACCCGGCGGATCTTTTCGCGCGGCACGTGGGCGGCCTCCGCCACGTGCCAGGCGATCGCCTCGCCCTCGCGGTCGAGGTCGGTGGCGAGGTAGACCAGGTCGGCCCGCTTCGCCTCGCGAGCGATCGCGTCGACCTGCTTGCGACGGTCCTCGCTGATGAGGTATTCGGGCGCGAAATCGTGCTCGACGTCGACGCCGAACTTGCCCTTGCCCGGGTTCTCGGGAAGGTCGCGCACGTGTCCGTACGAGGCGAGGACCCGGTAGTCGTCTCCCAGGTACCGTTCGATCGTCCGAGCCTTCGCCGGCGACTCGACGATCACGAGGTGCTTCGGCATTCGGCCGGGAGTGTAGCACCGGCCCCTTTTCGCTCAGTTACCCGCGACTTGCCACCCTCCCCGGGCTATGTCCGCGCGCCCACCGAGGTCGGAGGCGGGGCCCGCGACGCCATCCGCCCGAGGCCTTCTAGATCTCCCTGACCCGACGCAGGAAGTCCTCGTCGATCTCGAGGTCGCCCTCCGCTTCCGGCGGGGGCTCGGGCGTCGGCGGCTCGGCCTCCGGGCCCTGGGCGACCGACGGTTGGTCCGCCGCAGCCGACGGTTGCTTGCCGGCCTTGACGATCTTCGGCGTCTCGATGAAGCGGACCTGCGCGTACGGGAAGACGAACGTCGATTCGATCCGGTCGACGAAGACTGGCCGGCTGCCGTTCATCATCCTGAGGTTCGAGCAGACGAGGACGACGTCGGACGCCTTGGGCAGGGCCTCGATGTCGGCGAGGAGTGGCTGCTCGTTGACGAGATGGATGACGACGTTCTTGATCAACGCTCCCCCACCGCCGCGTCAGAGCGGATGGTAGAAGTCGATGACGACGCGGACGCGTCCTGCGTACACCCAGACGCCGAGGCCGACCCGGTCGTACTTGGCATTCATGAGGTTCACGTAGTGGCCGCCGTTGTACGGCCGCTCGCTCTGGAAGAACAGCTGGACCAGCAGGGCGCCGCGCATTGGATTGCCCGATGGGCAGCCCAGGTTCTCAGCCCAGACCCAACTCGCATAGCCTGCCCGGCGAAGGCGGTCGCCCGGCGTCCCGCCGATGAAGTGGGTGCAGGCGCCCCTCGTCGCGAGCAGCTTCGCGTACGGCCGGCTGACCTTGGTCGAGATGCTCTGGTCGATCCACAGCGGGGCGACACTGCGGCCGCCGGGGCTGCTGCAGGCGCCGCTGGACGTCACCCAACCGCCCGTGCGGGTGCAGTTCATGAGCGTCAGGTAGTAGGCCTCGACGGCGGCCCACGTCCCGGCGCCGACCGTGCCGCCGACCGGGATGGGGATCGCGGCCCTCGGACCGGACGAGCTTCCCGTGCCGCCCTGGGTCGTGAAGGTCCCGCTGACCGCCGTTCCGAGCGGCGCGCCGGCCGCGGAGCGGGCCGTTGCGGCAACGGTCATGACCACGGTCTGGCCGGCCCGGAACGGCGCCGCCGGATGGAACACGAGGACGGTGTCGCGATCGGCGAACTGGATCGTCCCGGCGACCGCGGCGCCGTTGGCCGTGACCCGCGCCGCCGCTCTCGTCGAGGCGCGGTCCATCGGCTCGCTGAAGCGGACGGAGACGTCGACCGCCCGGTCGGCCCCGGCGGTCCCGTCCTTCGGCCGGAAGCGGATCACCGTTGGAGCGTCGGCCGTCCGGAAGGCCAGGCTGGCCGGCGCGATCGAGGCCCCCTCCGCATCCCGGACACTGGCCGCCAGCCACAGCCGGTAGGTGGCGTTCGGGGCGAGCGGCGTCGCCGGCGTGAAGAGATACCGCACCAGCCCGCGCCGGCCGATGCGGGAGATCGATCCGCGGACGAACGGGTCGAACCACAGCGCGTCGGCGACACTCGCCGCGTCGACGGGCCGGTCGAAGGTGATGGCGAAGGCCGTGTCCGGCGCCACCCTCGCGCCGAGCGGCCTGGTCACGGTGATCGCCGCCGACGTGGCGGCCCGGGTGAGGAAGGCGGCCCGAACGGGACTCGACATCGGCGCCCCATTTGCCGCCAGCACTCCGGCGTCGACGGTGATCGTGTGGACCGTTCGGGGCTGCCAGGTGGCCGTGGGCCTCACAGTCAGGATGCTGCCGGAGGCGTCCCACGACAGGTTCACCGACGTGGCCGGCACGACCCGCAGCGACCCGCCGACGCTGACCCGGTTCATCGGCGTCGTGAAGGCGATGGCGATCGCGGCATCGAGCGGCTGCCCGACGCGGAGGTCCGTTCGGACCGCCGCGCTGGTCACGGGAAGGACGACGCTCGGTGGGGTGGCGTTGGTCCCGGACGGCGCCGACGGGACCAGCACGCCGAGCGTGGCGATGGTCAGGGCGCTGATCGCGATCCGGATCCGGGAGCCGATCCCGCGGTCCCGACGGCGTGGGACCGGGCGCCTCGAAACGATCAAAACGGCCGGCGCGGCGGCGAGCTTCGGCAATAGACAGTCTTCCTGGGCTTTCGCTGGGGGACGACGCCTTCGTCGGCTGTCTGCCGCCTGAACGGAGCGGAGAGGCGGCGGTCGAAGGGTAGCACGCGACCCACCCTCCAGCAATCTGCGACGACCTCCTCAGAGCGCCCCGGAACGGTCGTGACCACCCCTCGCCGCTGCCGCCGATACCGGCGCTGGTGCGGTCCGGCGCGGTCGCCGGCGGTGAGGCGCGGTCGCCAGCCCGCCGACCGGGCGGTAGCGGCCATAGGCCCCGGCCACGAGCTCTCGCGACTCGAGGAGGGTCAACGCGGCGAGCACGCCGGCGATCGGCAGGCCCGTCGCCGCGACGAGCTCGTCCGCCGTCGTCCGTCCGCGCAGGAGCGCCGCCGCGATCCGTCGTGGGCCCTCGTCGAGGCCGACGAGGACGGCAGCCACCGACGGCGCGGCGCGGACCGGGAGTCCGATGCGGGACTCGTCGACCAGCTCGAGGTCCTCGATCAGCTGCGGGATCCCGGCCACGATCCGGGTCTGGCCGGCGAACTCGCGGAGGAACGACAGGCAGCCGGCCGACAGCGGGCTGTCGATGGAACCCGGCACCAGGAAGCAGTCGCGGCCCTGCTCGAGGGCCCAGGTGGCGGTGATCAGCGCCCCGCTGCTCGCCCCGGCCTCGACGACGACCGTGGCATCTGCCAGCCCGCTGATGATCCGGTTGCGGCGCGGGAAGAGGCCCGGCAGAGGCTCGGTGCGGGGCGGGAACTCGGACACGACGACGCCACCGCCGGCGACGATCGCGACGGCGAGCCGCCGGTGGGCGCCTGGAAACAGATGGTCGTGGCCGCCGCCGAGCACGGCCACGGTCGTGCCCCGCTGCTCCACGACGGCGGCGTGCGCCGCTCCGTCGATTCCGACGGCGAGTCCCGAGACGACCACCGCCCCGGCCCGCGCCAGGGCCGCCCCAAGGCGGCTGGCCGTCAGCCGCCCGGCCTCCGTCGGGCGTCTCGTCCCGACGACCGCCACTGCGTGCCGACCGGCGAGGGCGGCCGGATCGCCCCGGACGTAGAGCACATGCGGTGGCAGGTCGATCGTCCGCAACCGCATCGGGTAGTCCGGGTCCTCGACCGTCACGATGTCGACCCCGCCCGCGTTCAGCTCGGCGAGCACGATGTCCGCCCGGGCCGCCACGTCGACGACGGATTTGGCCACGGCTTCCGGCATGGCATGGCGCGTCCCGTCTGGATCGACGTTCGCGCGCACGAGGGCGTCCGTCGCCAGCCGCCCGGCGGCGATCTCGAGGATCGCCCGCGCGCTGCCCAGTCGGGCGATGAGCCTGGCGAGGGTCGCCGGACCAAGGCCGTCCACGGTCGACAGGACGATGAGGGCCTCACGCTCGAGCAGCCGGCCTGTCGCCGCGGACACCTCGTCATCCGCTGCACGCGGCCCGTGCGACGGTGCGTCGCCGAGCGGCCCATGCCTGCCCACCCCCAACACCGCTAGCCGGCCAGGCGCTGGGAGAGGCGGCTGGCCGGTGAGCGGAAGCGCGCTGCCTCGTCGAGGTGCTCCGGCCAGACACGGGCGCTCTCGCCGAGGTCGGCGATCGTGCGCGCGACCCGGAGCAGGCGCTCCGTGCCACGTCCCGAGAGCCGCTCCAGCTCCGACAGCTCGATCGCCCGCCGCTCGCCAAGCTCATCGAGGGCGCAGGCCGCTCGGAGCGCCCTCCCCGAGACCCGGCCGTTCAACCTGCCCGGCGACCTCTCGAGCTGCCGCCTCCGAGCGGCCGCGATCCGCGCGGCGACCGTCGCCGAGTCCTCCGGCGCATTGGCGGTGACGAGGGCGGCCGCCGGGATCCGCGGCATCACCACCCACAGGTCGATCCGGTCGCGGAGCGGTCCGGAGATCCGGCTGGCGTAGCGCTCCGGGACGTGCGGCGGGCAGGTGCAGCCGTTGCCGTCGGTGCCCGACTGGCCGCACGGACAGGGGTTCATCGCGGCGACCAGCTGGAAGCGGGCCGGAAACGTCGTCGCCCGTCCCACCCGGGCGATCGCCACGCGACCCTCCTCGAGCGGCTCGCGAAGTGCCTCGAGGACGTCGCGCCCGAACTCCGGCAGCTCGTCGAGGAAGAGGACACCGTGGTCCGCCAGGGTCACCTCGCCGGGCGACATCCGCGGTCCGCCGCCGACCATCGCGGCGTACGAGATCGTGTGGTGCGGGGTGCGGAAGGGCGGCCGGCGGACGAGGGTCCGTACCGGCCCTTCGCCCGAGGCGGAGGCGACGACCGTCGCGGCGAGAGCAGCATCGTCGTCGAGGGGTGGGAGGAGCGCCGGGATGGTTCGGGCGAGGAGCGTCTTCCCCGTTCCGGGCGGGCCCACGAGCAGGAGCCCGTGCCCGCCGGCGAGGGCGATCTCGAGGCCCCGTCGCGCCTCGAGCTGCCCGCGAACCTCGCTGAGATCCGGAACCGCGCGATCCGGGGTCGCGACCGGCAGGGCGGCAGCGGCCGCTTCCGCCCCGGCGGCATCGACGCGTGCCGGGGCGATCGCCGCCCGTCTCGAGCGCGTCGAGCGGACGAGGTCGACGGCGTCCGCCAGGCTGGCCACCGGCACGACCTCGATTCCGGCCACGAGACGGGCCTCGTCGATCGCCTCCGCCGGGACCACCGCCCGGCGGAGGCCGCGACGGGCGAGCGCGGCGACCATGGGCAGGATGCCCGGGACCGGGCGCACTTCACCGCCCAGTGACAGCTCCCCGATGAGCGCCAGGCGGCCACGGCCCGGCCGCACCTGGTCCGAGCCGAGGAGGATCCCGATCGCGATCGCGAGGTCGAGCGAGGCGCCGGCCTTGCGCAGGTCGGCGGGTGCCAGGTTGACCGTGATGCGGCGCGGCGGATGGACGAAGCCGGCGTTTCGCAGCGCCCCGCGGACGCGCTCGCGAGCCTCCTGGAGGGCCACGTCCGCCAGACCGACGATGGTGAATCCGGGCAGCCCCGGGGCCACGTCGACCTCGACCCTGATGACGCGGCCGTCGAGCCCGTGGAGGGTTGCGGAAAGGACGGTCGCCAGCACGGAGGCGACGCTACCGGGCGGGCCTCACCCGACGGTCATCGGTCGATTGCCTGGCGCTCATCGGCGCCATGGCGGGCGCAGGAAGCTAGCGCGCCCCCACCGGTTGCGCGGCGCCGGCCGGCGTGCCCTTGTCGACGATCTTGGCGAAGTCGAGCAGCGAGCGGCCCAGCAGCGAATCGGCCTTCGTGAACATGAACGGGGCGCCCGAGTTGAGGGCGCTGATCGCGCCGCGGTACTCGTTGACGATCTGATGATCGATCGTCCGCTTCAGGGCGCCCTCGGCGTTCTTGACGCTGATGCCCGTGAATGCATTCGAGCGGTTGAGCACCAGCTGGACCTTCGACTTCTCGTAGCCCAGGTGACCGATGGTCTCGAGGACGAGCCGAACGTTCTTGAGGCACGACAGGTCCGCCGTCATGACCACGAACAGCGTCTCGGATTGCTCGATGATCCCCAGGTTGACGTCGTCGAGGCGCTTGTCGATGTCGACGAGGACGTAGTCGTACAGCGAGCGCAGGATGTCGAGGATCTGTGGCATGTGTTCGGGCGTGACGAGCTCGGCCGTCTCGGGTGACGGCGGGGCGAGCAGCAGGTCGACGCCCGAGTCGTGCTTGACCACGACCTGCTTGACGAGGTCCTGGTCGATCGATGGCGCACTGACGATGTCGACGATGCTGCGGCGATCGAGGCCCAGGTCGAGGAACACGCGGTGGTCGCCGAACTGGAGGTTGCCGTCGACCAGGCAGACCTTCCTGCCGAGCTCGCGATGGAGGGCGATCGCCGCGTTGATGGCGATCGTCGTCGTGCCGACGCCGCCCTTGGCGCCGTAGAAGGCGAAGACCCGCCCCAGCGGCGGCCGCCCGACCAGCGAGTCGCGCGGCGCGAAGCGGGCGAGCAGGCTCTTGATCCGCGCCAGCAGCTCGGCCGGGTGGAACGGCTTGATGAGATAGTCGTCGGCGCCGGCCCGCAGGCCCCTCACCTTCTGCTCGACCTCGCGTTCGGCCGTCAGCATGATGATCGGGCAGTGGCCGGTCTCGCCCTCTTCCTGGCGGATCTTCGTGGCGACCTGGTAGCCGTCGAGCTTCGGCAGCATGACGTCGAGGAGAATCAGCGACGGGTTCTCCGCGCCCCACAGCCGGAATCCCTCGGCTCCGTCAGATGCGGTGACAACCTCGTAGCCCTCCTGCTTCAGGGTGTACTGAAGCAGGCGCTGGACGTTCGGGTCGTCGTCGACGACCAGGATCTTGGCCGCCATCGGTCGTTCACTACCCTCCGTGTCGGGCCGGGGTCGCGCGGAGCGTGGGGGTCGCGGCGAGTATAGCGGCAGCGTTCGCCGATCCGACGAGCGTCGGAAGCGGCCTTCGGGACCCGATCGTCGACCCTCAGCGAGCCTTCCGCGGCGTCGATCCGCCGTCGCCCATGCCCTGCTCGACGAAGCCGACGAACGGCTCGATGAGTCGGGTGAACTCGGTGGGAATGACGAACTTCGTGGCCGGGCTTGCGCCGAGGGACTTGAGCGCCTCGAGGTACTGCAGGGCCATCGTCTTCTGGTCGACCCCGGAGGCCGCCTGGAAGATCCTGGTCAGGGCCTGACTGAAACCCTCGGCCCGCAGGATCGCCGCCTGGCGGTCGCCCTCGGCCTTGAGGATCTCGGACTGCTTCTGGCCCTCGGCGACGTTGATCGCCGCCTGCCGGGTGCCCTCGGATTCGGTGATCACGGCCCGCCGGGTCCGCTCCGCCGACAGCTGCCGGTTCATCGCATCCTGGACGTCGCGCGGCGGGATGATCTCGCGGATCTCGACCGTCGTGACCTTGCCGCCCCAGCGCTCGGTCGCCTCGTCGAGCTTGACCCGCAGGACCTCGTTGATCTGCTCACGCTTGGAGAGGACGTCGTCGAGCGAGATGTCGCCGATGACGGCGCGGAGGGTCGTCGTCGCCACGCCCTGGAGGGCGCCGGCGAAGTTGGCGACGTTGACGACGCTCTTGAGCGGATCGTTGATACGCCAGTAGATCAGGAAGTCGACGTTGATCGGCGCGTTGTCACGGGTGATCGTCGTCTGGCTGGGAACCTCGATGAACTGCTCGCGGATGTCGACGATCTTGCCGCTCCAGACGATTGGGACCAGGAAGCGGAGGCCCGGTTCGCGGACCCATTCCGCCCTCGCCTGACCGAGGCGGTAGACGACCATCATGAAACCCTGCCGGACGACCCGAACCGACAGGTAGATCACGACGAGCGCGACGACGATGAGGAACGCGGCGATGGCGGCGATGACGGGGACTTCCATGACTCCTCCGAACGCTAGGCGACTGACGATTGGGGTTCGGGCTCGACCAGCACGGTCAGCCCATCGACGCCGACGATCCTGACCGTGGTCCCGCGCTCGAGCGGCCGGTCGTCGACGGTCCGGGCGGTCCACTCCTCACCCGCGGCGTAGACCGAGCCGACCGGCTCCAGCGGGCGGCGAACGACGGCCGGCGTACCGGTCGGCAGCCGGGCCCCGACGAGCCCCTGGCCGGTGACGATCGACCGGCTCCTGATCGCCGTCATGACGATCAGGGCCATGAAGACGCCGGCCGTGGCCGTCATGACGACGATGAGCTCGGGCGCGACGCGGACGATCGGCGAGAAGGGATCGCCGGGTTCGGTGTACAGAGCGGAGGCGCCGAGGACGAAACAGACCACCCCGCCGACCGCGAGCAGCCCGTGGCTCGTCACCGTCGTCTCGAGCGCGAACAGGACGACTGCGAGGATGAGCAGCAGGAGGCCGGCGGCGTTGAGCGGGAGGCTGCCAAAGCCGATGAAGGCGAGGATGATCGCCAGCCCGCCGAGGATCCCCGTGACGAAGTTCGGGTTCATCAGCTCGTACAGCAGGCCCAGCGACCCGATGCTGAACAGCAGCGCGGCGATGTTTGGATCCGACAGCAGATGGAGGAACGACTGGAACGGGTTCATCGCCAGCTCGCGCGTCGTCGCTCCGGTCAGGTCGAGTGTGCGCGAGTGCCCGTGGACGTCGACCTGCTTGCCGTTGGCGAAGGCGAGGACATCGTCGAGCGTGACGGCGATGCCGTCGACGACGTGCTGCGCGACGGCCGAGCTGGCGGGGGCCGACACGGCCTTGTCGACGGCCGACACGGCCCATTCGACGTTGCGATGACGGGCCTCGGCGATCGACGTGATCTTGGCGATGGCGTCGTTCTTGACCTTCTCGCCCAGCGTTCCCGGGATGTCCTCTCCGCCGCTGCCGACCGGCGACGCCGCACCGATGTTCGTGCCGGGCGCCATCAGGGCGATGTTCGCGGCGAGGGTGATGAACGTGCCGGCGCTCGCGGCCCGGCCGCCCGCGGGAGCGACCCAGACGATGGTCGGGATGTCGGCCTCGAGGATCGCCCCGACGATGTCGTTCGTCGCCTGCAGGTCGCCACCCGGAGTGTTCAAACGGATCACGACGGCGGCGTCGCCGTCGCGCGCGGCGCGGGCGATGCCGTCGGCGAGGTAGCCGGCGAAGACGTTGTCGACCACGCCGGTGGCCGGCAGCACGGACACGCGCGGCGTCCCGACCGCCGCGAGATTGCCGGCGAACAGGCCGAACAGGCCAAGCGCGGTCGAAGCGGCGAAGATGGACCGGGCGAAGTGCCGGAGCACGCGAGCGGGACCTCCGCGACCAATTATGGCACCGCCCCCTCGAGCTGCTCGAACACGATCAGGCTCCACGTCTCGAGCTCGGCCGCCACGGCGGCGACGTCGAGCGGCTGGACGAAGTCGCCCGTCAGCTTGTCGGTCTCGCGGATGGCCACCCGCCGCCCGACGACGTCCGCCGCGTAGACGACTCCCAGGTGGACCCGCCCGACGTCGGTCGTATCGTCGTTGAGCAGCCCGACGAGACGGAACCCGGGGACGAAGTCGGCCTCGAGCTCCTCGGCCCACTCCCGTCGGAGCCCGCCGTCGAGACCGCCGTCGCCCGGATTGAGGTGTCCGCCCACCCCGATCGAATACCGGTCGTGGAGGCGCGCGTCGCCGCCGGCGCGGGTCCGGCGCATGAGGAAGTACCGCGGCCCGTCACGCAGGACGAGGTAGGGAATGACCTGCTTGAAGGACGGGTCGCGCTCCATTGCCTCACGCGGCTCGAACTGGCCGGCCGCCTCGATGGTCTGGACGAACCCGGGCACGTTCGTCGTTCGGATGCCGTGCCACCCATCGGGCCCCATGACGGCGTTGCGCGGCACGACGTAGACGAGCTCCCGGCTAGCGTCCATCGCCACCCTCGTCGATCTCGCGGGCGAGGAGACGGCGCGCCGCCGCGAAACGGGCCTCGAGGCGCGCGACATCGGGGCCGCCGGGTCGCTCGAGCTCGGCCAGCCACTCGTCGAGCGCGCCGCGCATGTCGCGCACGGCGGCGGCCATGAGGTCGGCGTTGGTCGCCGCGATCCCGGCTCCCATGGCCGGATCGCCTCGCGCGAGCCGGGTCATGTCGCGCCAGCCGCTGGCCGCCAGCCGCCTCGCCGCCGGCGACAGCCCGTCCCTGGCGACGGCCTGCGCAAGCGCCGCCGACACCAGCAGCGGGAGGTGGCTGATGGCCGCGACGGCCGCGTCGTGGGTCGTGGCCTCCATCCGGATCGGCACGGCGCCGACCGATCGCGCCAGACCCTCGACAAGCATGGCGGCCGCCTCGGGAGCCGATCCGGCACAGACGACCCAGGGTCGGTCGACGAACAGGCCGGCGTCGGCGGCCGCGAATCCGCTCGTCTCGCGGCCGGCCATCGGGTGCCCGCCGACGAACCGCAGCCGGCGTTCGGCCGCGCGCTCGACGATCGCGCGCTTCGTGCTCGCCACGTCCGTCACGACGGCCCCGCCGGCGAGCGACGACCGCAGCGCTCCGGCAAGGTCGTCGATGAGCCGGAGACAGTCGAGCGGCGGGGCGGCCAGGAGGACCATGTCCGCGCCCTCGAGCGCCTCCGCCGGCGAGCGGGCGGCGGCGTCGATCACGCCGTCGGCGACGGCCGCCGCGGGGCCGCGACCGGCCGGCGACCAGGCGGCGACCGACCAGGCCTCACTCGCCCGTGCCCGGAGCGCCCGGGCGACCGACCCGCCGATCAAGCCGAGGCCCAGAATCGCCAACCGCATCCGGGGATTATCGGTGCTGGGCGTCGCCGACCGCGCTCGCCGGCGCGGGAGCAGCTGCTACCACCGCCGGCGGATGGTCACTCGCTCCAGCCCCAGTCGCTGCGCTTCTTCGCGTCGCCCCCGACGCGCCGCCGGCGGCGACTCTTGCGACGGTCCTCCACGCGGCGCTCCTCGCCGAATGGCGGCCCCGGATCGTGGGGGGCGTTCTGGCGCCGGATGCCGTCCCGCCGTTCCACCTGCCGTCGTTCGGTGTTCAGCGACGCGCCGCAGCGGGGGCAGCGTCGCTCTTCGTCGAACAGCGACTCGAGCGGCTCGGTGGTGAAGATGCGCTTGCCGCAGGACGGACAGACGAGCTCGGGCATGATCCCATCGTAACGGGCAGGCCCCCGCGCCGCCGCTCCGCGGACGACGGGATCAGTCCCGGCTCGACGCTCGCCGGCGAACCCCGCGCTCGTGGGCGCGGCGCCGAACGGCCGTCCAGGCGGCGGCGCCGGCGAGGAGCGGCAGGACGACGATGAGCTCCTCGGCGTGGTCCTTGCCGCCCGATTCCGGCCGCGAATCGCGATCGGACCGGGGCGACTTCGGTCCGCCATGCGGCCCGTCCGACGAGCACGGTCGGCCGTTGTCGGTCCCCCTGTCGTGACCCGGTGGCGGATTCCGATCGCCGGGACACGGCGGCCTCGGGTGGTGGCCGTGCTTCGTCGGGCTGGGACGCGGCGTGGGCGGCGGCGTCGGTCGCGGCGTGGGCTCAGGCGTTGGCTCAGGCGTCGGACGGACGGTCGGTCGCGGCGTGGGCTCAGGCGTCGGCTGCGGGGTCCGAACCGGTGTCGGCCGTGGTGTCGGCGCCGCGGTGGGCCGGGACGACGAAATGGCCGGAGGGATGGCGGACGGGGTCGCCAGCGCGGCTGGGGTGGGCGTCGGTTCGATCGGGCTCGGGCTGACGGGCGGGCTCTCGAGCGGCGAAGAGGACGGCGATGGCGACCCACCCGGCAGGCCCGTCTCGAGCGGGCCTGAGGTTCCCGGCCCGCTTCCTGACGGATTCGTCGCCGGAGAGGCGGTCGTGGCGGCAGCCGCCGACGCCGATGGCAGCGCTGCCGTGTCGCTGCGGTTCGGCCCCGAGGACGGCAGCGTCGGCCCGAACGCCCCGACGGCGAGCGCGATCGTCGCCAGGATCAGGTTCAGGATCCCGAGAGCAACGACGAGTCGGGCGCGCTGGGCGATCGTCACAAACGATCGGACTCCTCATCCGGCCGGGGCACACGGGCGGTTGAAGGGGAACCGCGAGCAGGCGGGGATGGTACAACGGTCATCCCGGGAACGGCCGCCACGCCCCGGCCGGCGCGTCTGTCGCGGATGCCTTCCGCCGTCAGCCGCGGAAAGGCGCCTCGTGGATCACGCCGTAGCGGGCGGGTCCACCCCCGGTGAGGCTTTCGAACAGGACGACACGGTCGGCGACGAAGGCCGTCTGGAACGCCTCCGCGCGCTGGGCGAGGGTTCGCGCAACGAGGGGCCCCTCGCGCCGGCCATCCGCCCGGGCGAGCGTCAGATGCGCCCGCAACGGCCGATCGTCGTGCGGCCAGCCCGCCGTCACCAACCCCTCGTCGAGGCGGCGGACCACATCGCCAAGCTCATCCTGCCCCTGGGTCACGGCCAGCCACAGCGTGCGGGGCCGTGCGGGCGACGGGAACGCGCCGGCGCGGGCGATACCGACGCGAAAGGGCGCCCCTGACGACGCGGCCTGATCGACGATGCCGACGACGTCGGCGACCCGGGCGGGGTCGGTGGCCCCCAGGAATCGGAGCGTGAGGTGGAGGCCGTCCATCCGGACCCAGCGAACCTCGGACCGTGGCTCGCGGGCGACCGCCTCGACGACCGACCGGACCTCGTCGGCCAGGGCGACGACAGCGCCACGGGCGACCTCGTCGAGGGGCACCGCGACGAACAGGCGTGGGTATCCCTCGGGCGCTTCCTCGGCGCGACCGAAGGCCGCGCCGCGACCAGCGCTCACCCCGGCGCGGAGCCCGCGGCCCGCTTCCACGTCTCGCGGTCGGCCTCCGGCAATTTGCGGGCGCGGTCGTGATCGCGCCGACCCAGGACGTCGAGTGTCTTGTCCTCGAGCAGCTTGTAGGTCTCGAAGAAATGCTCGATCTCGACGAGCCGGTGCGGCCGAACCTGCTCGAGGCGCTCTAGATGCTGCGGGTGCGCGTCGCCGACGGCGACGGGGATCTCGACGACGACCTCGACGATGCCCGGGAATGCGTCCGCGTTCGAGCCCATGCCTCCTCCCTCGCGATGAGCCAAGTGTAGGTGGCGCGTGACGCGGCCCTGGCGGCGCCCAGCTTCCGGACACACGAAAACGCCCGAAGGAACTGCTGGGAGGCGATCTCGACACGGAGGCGACGGGCCTTGATGCAATCG
>JBGPDX010000003.1:0-38703 GCA_041482475.1 Candidatus Limnocylindria bacterium
CTCGCGAATGACCTCCGCCAGCGTCTGTGCCGGCGACCCGGGCCGGGCGAGGCGTGCCAGGAGCCGCCGGGCGAGGTGGGGCTCGGCCGCGATCATGTCGGTCATGTGGTACGGCGGGCCCGATCGCGCGGACGGCATCCCGGATCCCGCCCACGGGTCGGGCGCGGCCGGCAGCGGGGCCGTCGGGTCGAATGTCGTCGAGCTCATCGGTCGAGTCTAGGTCGCCACTCCGGGCGCAGGTTCTCCTGGTGTCGCAGGCGCAACGAATCGACCGAATCGACCCTTTGCCAGGTGGTCGGCAGGCGCGTCCTGCGCGCGCGCCACGCTCGATTCGGGTCGTTCGTTGTGTTGCCCGCAACATCACCGTGGCCGGGTTTCCGGGCGGCCTATGAGCGCCGCCCAGGCAACCGACCGAACCGGCGCAGAGGCGCGTAGCGGAACCAGGCCCGACCCACCAGCAGCTCGAGCGGAACCGGCCCGAAACGGTGCGAGTCGCGCGGCTCTCCGAAGCCCAGCTCGGCCGTCGTCGTGGCGTCCGCGTCGGCGGTCAGCCAGGCCTCGTCATCGCCGAGCACGAGGTAGCCCTCCGCGAACGACACCCGCTCGCCGGGACCCGCGGCGACCCGCTTGATCGCCAGCTCGTCGGTGTCGGGCTCGCGGAACACGACGATCGACCCGGCCGCAGGCCAGCGACGCACGCGCGGGTCGACCAGCAGCCAGTCGCCGGGCTCGATGGCCGGACGCATGCTCGCCTCGACGACGGCGACGCGCCATGGCCCGCGGGTCCGCTGCGCCGCCCCCGACGGGCCGGGCGGCGCGGGTTCGGCGTCGCTCAGCCGGGCCGGCCGGCGACCCGCGTCTTCTGCTCGCCGCCGGTCGCTTTCCAGGCCCCGTCGATCTCGTTGATCAGGTCGAGGAGCTTCTGCGCGTCGGCCAGGTCGGTCGACGCCTTGACCTTCGACACCTGCTTGTTGGCGTTCCAGAACAGCTCGTGCAGGTTCGGGACCTTGGCGATGTGCTCCGGCTTGAAGTAGTCGTGCCACAGGACGTCGAGATGATGCTTGACCAGCTCGGCGCGCTCTTCCTTGATACCGATGCAGCGCGTCCGGTACGTGACGTCCGAGTTGCCCTGGTATTTCTCGATGATCTTGTAGCAGGACTCCGCCTCGATCCTCGCCTGCTCCGGATCGTAGATCCCGCAGGGCAGGTCACAGTGGGCGCGGGCGACGGTGCTGGGGGCGAGCCAGCGGGTCAGTCGGGACATGGGACTCCTTCGGGCATGAAAGGTGGTTTCGTGCCGCCGGGGCGGTCGCGACTCGAACTTCGAAGTGTCCGAGTGCCGCCGCACGCTGTCAAACGTCGTGGGGGTTAAGGGGTAGGCACCGGTCAAATGTCGCGGTGGGCGTCTCGAACGATACGGACACCCACGAACGACCGTCAACGCTCGATGGGGGTAGTAGATAGACGCCTCTGAAGTTGCCGCCGGAGCGACTTGGGGTCACCGTGTCGGAGCGGAGGTCGATCGGAGCACCTCGCTGGTTCACGTCGTGATCGTCGCCGCCGCTCGATCGATGGCAACCTTCGCTTCCGCGGCGATGCGACGGACGATGGCGGCGGCCGGCGCGACGTCGCGGACGAGACCGACGCTCTGGCCGGCCCACAACGGCAGTGCCTCGATGTCGCCCACGACCGCTGCGTGGGGCGCGGTCGTCGCGTACCGAACGATGGGGTCGCCGTCCCACGTCGCCAACGTCTCGCCTTCGCCCGGCCGATCGGTGGTGGGCCTGCCCGCCGTTTCCCAGGCCCGGATGGTGCTGTTGCGCAGGAATCGTCCGGGTGCATTGGGCCAGCCGATGTCGAAGACAGGTGAAATCACGGTCGAGGTTTCTGGCGCCTCCAGCAGCAGCTCTCGATAGCGCGGGTGTGAGGGCGTCTCCTCGGCCATGGCGAAGCGGGTACCCAGCCATCCGGCTGCAGCCCCAAGCGCGAGAACCGCGGCAAGGCCACGTCCGTCGCCGATCCCGCCGGCGGCGACGACCGGCACGGGCGCCACGGCATCGACGACCGCCGGGATCAGCGGCAGGGAAGCCACCGAGCCCCAGACGTGGCCACCGGCCTCCCAGCCCTGGGCGACCACGATGTCGACACCGGCCTCGACGGCCCGCCGTGCCTCCTCGGCACTGCCGACCGTGTGCATCACGAGGGCTCCGCCGGCATGCGCGATCGGGACCAGGGGGGCCGGGTCGCCCCAGAACAACGAGACGATCGGGACACCCAGGTCGACGACCTGCTTCAGTCGCTCCTCCTGCGGCCACTCGAGGATCAGGTTGACTCCGAATGGGTGGTCGGAGCGCTCGCGCATCTCTGCGATGATCGACTGAACCTCGTCTGTCTCCGACCAGCTCAGGCTGATCATTCCGAGCGCGCCGGCGTTGCTGACGGCGGCGGCCAGTGGTGGCCGCGCCATGCCGCCGATGGGCGCCTGCACGATCGGGATGTCGATGCCCACGAGTCGCGTGAACGGGGTGTCGAAGACGATTGCCATGGCCATCTCCTCTTCATCGTCACGATACGCGACGGGCCCGCTGGCGTAGGCTCTTCGAGATGCCCGCCGCCCATCCGATCTTCGGCAGAGATGTTCCGGACGCCGTCTGGCGAGCGGGCCCGGACCTGCTGGCCGACGCTCGACTGGCGGGATTCCTCCGCTCGATCGGCGAACATGACCTCGAGCGCCTCCCCAAGGAGACCGGCAACTTCAGAGGCGTGTATCTACTACCCCCATGGTGCGTTGACACTCCGCGCGAGCGCTCCGTATGGTTCGCTCCACCTCGCCCGCGTCCGGCTCAGCGTCCGCCTTGTCGCGTTCCCTATAACCCGTCAAACGTCGTGGGGTCAGGTCAGAGCCGCGAGACGAGCAACCGCGGCGCGAGCCGTTGACACGCGGCGCGATCGTAGTCCAACCTAGCGGACGCCGACCCGACTGGAGCTTGACGGGGGAGGACCGATGCTCCCAGGGTCGCCTGGAGGAGGTCCGTCATGCGCGCCCCTCATCGTCTCGGCATCGTCGTGGGCGCCCTGCTCATCGGCGCGGTCTGGAGTCCGCTCCCCGCCTCTGCAGTGACGTCGCCCTTCCTCGTGACCGCGGACCGGCCGGCGGCCGTTCCGGCCGGCCACAACTGGAGCTTCAACGACTTCTTTCCGCGGACGTTCAGCGTCCATGCGAACCGCGTCGTGCAGTTCAGGATCCTGGGCTTCCACACGGCGACACTGCTGCCCACGGGCATGACGGTCGCCCAGGACCGCAACCTCCACCGCCTCGTGAGGCTCGACGCCGACGACACGACCCGCAACGCCAACGGAACGCGAAAGTCGACCTTCGAGTTCGGGGCCTTGATGCCGACATCGACATCCTGCGGGGCAGCGTCGAATCCGTGCGTCTTCAACGGCCACTCGATTCTGTCGAGCGGAATCTCGTTTGGGCCCCCCGGGCCCTTCTACGTCAAGGTCAGCGCGGCCGTCGGCACGTATCAGTTTCTGTGCCGCATCCACCCGGGCATGAGTGGCTCCCTGACCGTGGTCCCGGCAGGCACGCACGCCACCAGCGACACCGAGCGGAGCGCGCGGGTCAGTGCCCAGATCCGCGCGGATCGTCACGACGGTTTCGTCGCCGAAGCGGCGGCGAACGCCGCCGGCGTGCATCGCAACGTCGATGGCACGACGACGTGGCTCCTTTCGGCCGGGACCGGGACCGTCCACACCGCCGTCCTCGAGATGCTTCCGCGCAACGTGAGCATCCACAAGGGCGACACCGTCGCCTGGCGCAGTCCCGAGGTGAATGAACCACACACGGTGACCTTCCCGGAGGAGCAGTTCACTGATCTCCAGCCGAAGTGCGAAGGGACCGCTGGGCTGGACAGCGACGCCGTGCCCGTCGTCTTCCCGCCCGCGTCCCCGCTTGACTTCGGCTGCGGCGGACCCCCGGCGCCGCCGCCCGACGAGATCGAGTTCGGCGGTGGCAATGGCGTGCGCTACATCGCCACCACGAGCACGATCTCCGATTCGGGAATCCTGGCGAGCCACGCGTGGGACACGGCGCTCCACCTGCCGTTCGACGCGGCGCGCGCCCAGTGGAGCGTGCACTTCGCCAACGCAGCTCCGGGTACCTATCGCTACATGTGCCAGATCCACGGGGACGCGATGCAGGGCTTCATCGTCGTTCACTGAAGTCCCTCGCGGCGCCCGCCCTTCGACAACACGTATTTCGACAACACGGATGACGCCTTGCGCAGCCGCGCATGATGCGTCGGACGGACGCGGCGTCGAGCGACTGGCGAACCCGCTCCGTCCTCCAGTCGGGAGGTGCCCAGCCATGCGTCGGCTAGCGCTGATCTTGTGCTCCATTGCGTGCCTGCTCTCGGTTGGGATCGCGCCGGTTGCCGCTGCGCCTCCCACGCGGGAGCCTTTCCCGGCGCCATGTCCAGCCTCGGGTGCGCCGACCTGCGAGGGCCCGGGGCTGGTCGTGTTGGTCACTGACACCTGCGGCTTCGAAGTGGACGTCACCTGGCCGGTCCAGCGCGAGCAGATCACCACGTTCTATGACAAGGCGGGCGACCCCGCTCGGATGATCATCACCGGCCACCTCGTCGTGACCTTCACGAACCCCATCACCGGGAAGTCCATCACCGCCAACATCTCCGGGCCGGCGCACATCGATCTGATCAATGGCACGAATACCCAGGAAGGAAGGACGGGTGGGCCCATCTCCTTCCTGCCATTCTTCTACCTGTTCTCGGGCCGGATCGACAACGTCAGCCAGGAGCTGCACGGACACCTCATCGACCTCTGTCCGCTCCTTGCTCCCTGACGAGGATCCGGGCTCGCAACCCTGCGTGATCGGGTAGGGGGCAGGTGACCTCCGGGGGCTCGCACACGGGCCGGCACGGAGCCTGCAGAGACCTATCGGCGCACGGGTATCATCGGGCTCGATGACCGACCGCGGCCTACCCAGCGTCGACGGTGCGCCCGCCTGCCCCTTCGTCGCGTTCGAGCACGATCGGGACGAACGGGCCACGAGCCCAGACCATCGCCACCGCTGCTACGCGGAGCCGCGGCCGGCGCCGCGGGCGCTCGCCCACCAGGAGGCGTACTGCCTGTCGAGCGCGTTTCCCGTCTGTCCCACGTTCCAGGACTGGGCCAGGCGCGAGGCGGCGCGGGCCCGGGGGGCGGGGGTGGGCGCCGCGGCATCGGCGGCCTCGACCGTCATCCCGTCCGGCCACGATCCCAGCCAGCGCAATCCGCCGCGCGACTGGTCACAGCCGCCGCCATGGGCGGCTGACGATGGTGGGCGCGGCGCGCTCGGCGCAGACGAGGAGGACGGTGAGGAGGCCGGCGCGGCGGGCTTCGTGGGTGGACGGCCGCAGCCGGGCAGCGGTCTCGCCGGCAGCGCCGCGGACCGCCTCGCCATGGGCGGCGGCGCTGGGGACCCGCCCGAGGCGCGACCGGCGTGGCCGGCCTCTGACGACCGGGGCCTGGCACGAGGCGCGACGCCGGATCCTGCGGCCGGAGCGGGGCTGGCTGGCGCGGCGGGCGGGCTCGCCGCCGGCCGCTTCGGGGCCGCGGCCGCGAGCGGAGGGCCACGAGACGACGGTGCCGACGATGCGTACTACGACGACGTCCGCCACCGCCTCGACTACAGCCGCGCCGAGGATCGCGGCGGCCATGGCGACGGCGAGCGGCGGTCGATCTTCGGCCGACGCGACAAGCGGCCGAAGGTGGGCGACTCGCGCCGTGGGCGCGACGACGACGAGGCACCGTCCTGGGAGCGGCCACGCCGCTCCGAGGCCTATCCCACGCTCAAGACGAGGATGGGACTGCCGGGCATGTCGCGGGTGGCCCTCGCGGCAGTGGCCCTCTTCGCGGCGGCCATCGCGGTCTTCCTGCTGCCGGGGCTGGTGGGTGTCGGCGGGCCGTCGAGCCCGGCCGGCGGTGGCGCCTCACCCACGCCGACGGCGGTTGCCTCGGCATCGGTCGCCCCGACGCCCGTCCCGTCGCCGACGCCGTTCGTCTACACGGTCGCGCCCAAGGACACGCTGACCCGCATCGCGAAGAAGTTCGGCGTCACGATCGAACAGATCCTCGCCGCGAATCCCGCCATCAAGGATCCGAACAAGCTGGGCATCGGCGACAAGATCGTCATCCCGACGCCGGCGCCGTCCCGCTGACCCTCCGCCGCTCCCTGGCAGCGGGGCGCGCGACTCGGCGGACGGCGATCAGCGCGGCGCGAAGTTGATCGAGGTGATCTTCCCGGACTCGACGCGGAACGTGGCGTCGAGGTGCTGCGACGGGGCGCCGGGGCGAACGACGAGCACGTCCGCCTCGTAGGTGTTGCCGGTGTCCCGGACGTCTCCGGGGATCATCCGCAGGCCCTTCTCGCCGCGCAGGAACCAGCCGCCCACCCGCTCGACGCCGCGGTACGTCTGGACGCTGTCGCCGACGTGGACCCGCATCTCGGTGGCATCCGCCATGAGGCCGACCGCGCCCTCGCGGTCACCGGCGTTCAGCAGCTCGAAGAAGGCTTCCATCGTCTCGACCGCACCCATGGGCGGAGTGTACGGCGGCCGCCGTCCGGGTCACAGGCGGTGCACATCAGAACCCGCCGCTGGCCCCGCCTCCGAAGCCGCCACCGCCACCGAATCCACCACCACCGCTCGAGCTCGGCGAGTTGCCGACGGTTCCGAGGACGTTGAACATGCCGCCGAAGTCCGGGATGGCGGAACCCGAGAACACTGACCCGCCGGGACCGCCGCCGGTCGCCGACCCTGGCGCGCCGAACCAGACAGGGAACCACGCAGCCGTCGCCGGGACGCGCTGCGATTGGACGTCCGAAAGGGTCCTCGCCAGGACAGCCACGATCGCCGCGTTGAGGCCCAGGGCGGTGCCCCACACGACGGCCTGATCCGGCGTCTCCAGCCAGTTGAGTCTGGCCTCGTCGACGACCTGCTGCATCGAGCGGGCCTGGGCCATCGTCTTCTCGAGCGTCCGGCGATAGGCGGCCAGCATCGCGCGGACCACGGCGCCCGGCATCGTGACCGTCGGCATGAAGCCGGCCAGGACGAACGTCGCGATCCCGGCCGCGACGACCGCCAGGCCCAGGACGAGGGCGCCGGAGGACGGGACCTGCACGCCGATGAAAGCGACGATGCCGCCGGCGACGAGCTCGATGATCGCCCGTCCACGCGTCCGCCACATGACCTGGGATGGCGGCGACGTGTACCAGCCGCCGGCCACGACCTGCTGCTCGAGCGCCTTGTCGAAGGTGCTCACGGAGCTCCCGAACTTGAGCACTTCGTCCGGCTCGATGTAATCGTCGGACGCCAGATCGCGCAGCTTGTCGAAGGCGACGTTCTCCGCCGACCCGATCGGCCGTCGGTCGTTCAGCGCCCGGTGGGCTTCGGTGGTCGCGTCGCCTTTTGGTGGGTTCGTCAGGATCCCGACCTGGTGCTTCGAGCCGAGCAGGCCGGATCGACGATCCTCGAAGGACAGGCGGCCGCGACTGGCGAGGTCGAGCAGGGCGGTCGTCAGCGCCCGCCGGCTCGTTCGGCCCTCGACGATCACGGCCGCATCGGCGGCGGTCAGCTGGGCCGGCGGGGCCGGCATCAGGATCGACGGATCGTCGAGGTAGACCGGATCCTTGCCGTAGCGGATCCAGCGCAGGACGGCTGCGCCGACGAGCAGCGCAAACAGGACGGGGGCGGCAACGAGGGCGAGGATGGCGTTGATGGTCCGCGCCGTCGACAGGGCCTTGACCTGATCCGGCGAGACGGCCGCATCGAGCTGGGCCAGCGCGTCGTGCAGGGCGAGGTCGAACTGCGGCGGCGACTCCTTGAGCCGCGGGACGATCTGCTGGTCGACGATCCGCTGGGCATCGCGGTCCGGCAGGTAGGCGCTCCGGAAGCCGTCGCCGCTGACGATGGCGACCTGACCGTGGATGCCGCTGGGGTCGATGTCGAAGAGGACGACGACACCATCGTTGAAGCCATTCCGCCCGACGCCCCACTGGTTGCCCAGGGCGGCTGCCTGCGCCCGCGCCTCGTCGCCGGTCGTGCCGGCCGAGACCGACTGGCTGTAGACGACGACCTGGGCGCCGCTGCGATCCTCGATCGAATGGCTCACTCGTTCCGCATCGGCCAGCGCGGCAGGTGAGAAGATCCGCCGGTTGTCGTAGACGCGTTGCCCCTCGACCGGTGGCGGAAATGGCGGACCGGTCGGGACGAACGACGACAAGGGACCGGCCGCCGTCGTGGTCTGGGCCCACGCCAGGAGAACGGCGCTGACGATCGCTGCACTGGCAAGGCCGCGGACCGCCCGGTCACGCACTCGCGCGCGTGTGATCCGCGCCCCGTCGATCGTCACTGATCCCTCTCTGCCGCCCGGTCCTGACGTGGACCGCGGCGGAATGCTGTGTCCGGGGCCAGACTAGCGGGCGGCGGCCGCCGTTGTGTCGTGCCGGGCGCGGATCCGGCGGGTGAGCTCGGCGGCCTGCTCGTATCGCCCGAAGCTCGGCATGACGTAGGTCCCGGCGACGAGCGACTCGACCTGGGCGAGGAACGCGAGGCTCATCTCGAGCCCCACCTCCGCGCCGCGCTCGCCGGCGGCGGCCATGGCCGCCCGCGCCGCGTCCGGGATCGTGATCCCCGGCACCTCGTTGTGGAGGAACTCGGCGTGGCGTGCGCTCTGCAGGGGCAGGATCCCGAGCAGGACCGGGACGGGAATGCCACGACCGCCGAAGCGGCGGCGCGCCTCGCGGTCCATCGCTTCGACCTGGGCGAGGTCGTACAGCGGCTGGGTCATGACGAGGTGCGCACCGGCGTCGAGCTTGCGCTCGAGGCGCATCCATTCGGTGGCCTGGTCGGCGGCGGTCGGATCGAGGGCGCAGGCGATCGTGAAGCCGGCCCGCTGCCCGATCGGTGAGCCGGCCTGGTCCTCGCCGCGGTTGAGCCGGCTCAGGATCTCGACGAGCCCGATCGAGTCGACGTCCCACACACCGGTGCCCGTGGGGTAGTCGCCGACCCGCGGCGGATCGCCGGTCAGGGCGAGGATGTTGCGGACGCCCAGGGCGTGGGCGCCGAGCAGCTCGGACTCGATCGCCATGAGGTTGCGGTCGCGGGACGTGAAGTGGACGAGGCACTCGAGGTCGAGGTCGTGCTGGATGCCGAAGGCGACGGCCATCGCGCCCATCCGCACGCGGGCCATGGCCGAATCGCTGACGTTGATCAGGTCGACGCCGGCGTCGTGGAGCAGCCGTGCGGCCTCGATCGTCCGGTCGATCCGGATCGACCGCGGGGGGTCGATCTCGACCGAGATGACGAACCGTCCCTCGGCCAGCATGGCGGCGAGCCGCGTCGGGGGCGGCGCGTCGCCGGCCGGCCGTCGGCCGGCTTCGGGGGCCGCCGGGCGCTGTCGCGTGCCCTGGCCGGCCTGGGCCGGTCTGGCGACGGTTCCGGCCGCCCGCGCCCGTGCTCGCTGCGAATCGGCTCCGGCGAGGGCGTCGAGGCCCAGGCGCATCGCCGCGATGTGCTCGGGCGTCGTCCCGCAGCAGCCGCCGACGATCCGTGCCCCGGCGCGGACGAACCGGGCGACCATGCCGCCGAAGTAGTCCGGGCCGGCCGCGTAGACGAATTGTCCCTCGATGCGCTGGGGCAGTCCGGCGTTCGGCATGATCGAGCGGGGGAGCGGCGGCTCGTCGCCGCGGCCCATCGCCTCGATCGCGTCGAGGCAGGCCTGTGGTCCGACGCCGCAGTTGACGCCGACGGCGTCGACGCCCGCCGCGACGAGCGCCCGGGCCGCGGCTTCGGGGGTCGTCCCGTCCGGCAGGGTGAGGTCCTCCCCGAACGTCAGCTCGGCAACGATCGGCAGGTCGGCCGCCCGGCGAGCCTCGTCCACCGCCAGCAGGAGCTGGCGGAGGTCGACGTGGGTCTCGATGACGAAGGCGTCGATCCCACCCTCGAGCAGGCCGTCGATCTGCTCGCGGTAGGCCGCTCGGACGCGCCCGTCGTCGAGATGGACCAGCTCCCGGGTGGGCGCGCCAAGCGGGCCGATGGAACCGCCCACCAGCGCCTCGCGACCGCTCACGTCGCGGGCTTCGCGGGCCACCTGAGCGGAGCGCCGACTGAACCGGTGGGCCTCGTCGGCCAGGCCGAAGGCGGCCAGGCGGAGGCGGTTCGCCCCGAAGCTGGCCGTCTCGATGAGATCCGCGCCGGCCTCGAGATACTCCCGGTGGATCGCCCCGATCAGGTCCGGGCGCGTCGCCGCCAGCTCGTCGAGGCAGGCGCGCTGGGGCAGGCCGCGGCTGAACAGCAGCGTCCCCATCCCGCCGTCGGCGAGGAGTGGGGCCCGGGCGAGGCGGTCCGCGAATCGCTCGCGCTCGTTCACCGGGACAGCCTACCCGAGGGTCGAGACCGCTCCCCGCCGGCGCGCCAGGACGAGCCGGCCGTCCGGCTCCAGCAGGACCTGCGGCGGCCGCGGCCGGCCGTTGTAGGTCGACGACTGCGAGGCGGCATACGCCCCGCTGTCGCGGATCGCGACGAGGTCGCCGCGGCCGAGCGGCGGCAGGTCGTGGACGCCGAGCTCGTCGGTCGACTCGCAGATCGGCCCGGCCACGCGGGTCGCGACGAGGCCGATCCGTCCGGCCGCCGCGTCCCGCGTCCGGCCGCGCGAGGTCAGCGCGACCGTGTCGTGGCGCGCGCCGTAGAGCGCCGGTCGGATCAACTCGGTCATGCCGGCGTCGAGGACGACCTGCGGCCCGCCGCGGTCGCGGACGTGCAGGACGCGGGCGACCAGCCAGCCGCCGCGTGCGACAAGAAACCGGCCGGGCTCGATGGCGAGCCGCCGCGGTCGCCGGTTCGCGGGGATCGCGTCGAGGAGGGCCGGCACTTCGCGGGCGAATCGCTCCGGGGTCGGCGACGGTTCAGCCAGGCGGGTGACGGGGAACCCGCCGCCGACGTCGAGGGTGTCGAAGTCCGGCAGGGTGCCGCGGAGCAGGGCCAGGAGCGCCAGGCCCCGCCGCACGGCATCGCGCCACGCGTCGATCGCGCCAAGCTGCGAGCCGACGTGGAGATGGATCCCACGCGGGCGGATCGGGCCGCTCCCGCCACCGACCGCGTCGATCGCTTCGGACAGCTCGGCCTCGGTCATGCCGAACTTCGACGTGCCGCTCCCGACCGCCAGCCCACGGTGCGTTTCGGGCGTCACGTCCGGGTTCAGGCGGAAGAGCACGTCGAGCGGCGCGGCCAGGCCTCGCCGGCGGGCGCTGCGCGCCAGGGCGGCCGCTTCGGCCGGCGACTCGATGGCGAGCCAGCGGATGGGAACGCCCGCTCGCGTCGTTCGGACGACCGCGCCGAGGTCCGCGTCGGTCTTGCCGACGCCCTCGAAGGTGATGTGCTCGTTGGGCACGCCGGCGCGCGTGGCGATCGCCCATTCGCCGCGCGACACGACGTTGGCCCCGAATCCGCGCTCGGCGAGGAGCCGCACGATCGCGCCTACGTCGTTGGCCTTGATCGAGTACTGCCGCAGCCAGGGATCCGGAAAGGCCGCCGTCATCGTGCGAGCCGCCGCGTCGATCGCGGCGACGTCGGTCACGTAGAGCGGTGTCCCGAATCGTGCCGCGGCATCGAGAAGCCCGGCCGCGATCGCCCGCAGCCGGTCCGCATCCGGCGCCGCCGCGTCCCGCGGCGGGCGAGCCATGGCCTACAGGAGTCTGCGGGGCGCGAGCGCCATGTTCACGAGGGTCGACACGACGCTGATGACGATCGCGCCGAGGAGGGCGCCGACGATGGCGTCGGCGTTGAGGTTCGGCGGGAAGGCGCCGACCTTGAAGCCGAGCTTGAACTGGTCCGACAGGAACGCTGTCAGCAGGAGCATCGCGGCGTTGATGACGAACCCGATCAGGCCGAGGGTCAGGATGCCGATCGGGAACGACAGCGCCTTGACGATCGGCTTGAGGTAGCTGTTGACGAGGGCGAAGATCAGGGCGACGACGAGGAGCTTCCACCAGTCGGCGCCGTAGCTGAAGACGATCTGCGGGATGAGCTGGACGGCGGCCCACAGGGCGGCGGCGTTGACCAGCACCTTGACGATCAGCTCGGCCACGAGGTCCTCCCTCTACTCAACTCCGGCCGCGCGGCGGGTTGCCGGATGGTCACCCGAATCATCGCAGATGCCCGCTACCCGGCGGGCCGGCCGGCGCGGGCAACAGCCGCATCCACGGACGCCGCCAGGCGCGACTTCACGGCGGGCCACTCGTCGTCGATGACGCTGTAGTACGCGGAGTGCCGCAGCCGGCCGCCCGGCATGACCATGTGATTCCGGAACACCCCCTCGAACGTCGTGCCGATCGCCAGCAGCGCCGCTCGCGCCGGTTCGTTGAGCGAGTCGGTCTTGAACTCCACCCGGTGGCAGCCGAGCGCCTCGAAGGCGTGGCCGAGCATGAGCAGCTTCGCCTCGCGATTGGCGCCGCTGCGCTGCCACGCACGGGCCACCCAGCTCCAGCCGATCTCGAGGCGGAGGTGCTCGGCGACGATGCTCATGTAGCGGCTGCTGCCGATCGGACGGCCGGAGGCCCGCTCGACGGTGACGAAGGGGAGCTCCGAACCCGCGGCCGCGTTCGCCATGGCCGTCGCCATCCACGCCTCGAGAGTGGCTCGATCCGTTGGGCGGGCGACCGTCCACTGCCACAGCAACGGATCGAGGCCGATCCGCTCGAGACCGTCGAGGTGGCGCGTCGACATCGGTTCGAGACGGACGAGCCGTCCCTCGAGGGTCACCGGGTCGAGCGGCGTCGGCAGCGACATCCCGGCGATCGTAGGCCGACGGCCCGTCACGCCGCTAGACTCGTCCCATTCCCATCGATCGTCGCAGGAGCCGTCCGTGTCCGTGTTCGCCGAACGCCTCGAGACGTTCCTCGGCGAGTTCTTCGCCCTGAACCCCGTCCACGCCACGGCCGCCGGGATGCACGACCACGATGGGCGCTGGCCCGACCTCACGGAAGCCGGCCGGTTGGAGCGACTCGCCTTCGTCGACCGCTGGGAGCGGGACTTCGCCGCCATCGACGCGGCCGACCTGACGTGGGATGACAAGATCGATCGCGATCTCATCCTCCTCGAGCTCGCCGCCGCCCGCTTCGCCGAGGGAGAGCTCCGCGAGGAGGGGTGGAACCCGCTCGAGTGGGTCTACATCGTCGGCGGCGGACTGTTTCCGCTGCTCGCCCGCGACTTCGCGCCACTGGCCGACCGGCTGGCCTCGAC
Organism: Candidatus Limnocylindria bacterium; assembly: GCA_041482475.1. GTDB lineage: Bacteria > Chloroflexota > Limnocylindria > Limnocylindrales > CSP1-4 > JACDAV01. The sequence continues at coordinate 13,302 of JBGPDX010000003.1, forward strand.
GGCGTCGCGGCTCGAGGGGATTCCGGGCGTCTTCGCCGCCGCTCGCGAGGTCCTCGCCGGCGGTGCGGGTCGTCCCGTCGCCCGCTTCCAGACGGAGAACGCGATCCGCCAGGTGGCGGGACTCGCCGAGCTCGCCGACGACGCCGTCCGCGCCGCAGACGAGAGCTCGACCGATCCCGCCGTCGCCGCGATCGACCCGCGGGTCCGTTCGGCGGCCGCCGTCGCCAAGGACGCCTTCACGGCGTTCGAGGTGCATCTCCGCGACGTCGTCCTGCCGCTGAGCGAGGGCGAGGGCCGGCTGGGCGCGGAGCTGTTCGCGGCGAAGATGCGCCACACCCTGCGCAGCGACACGCCGACGCCGGAACGCATCCTCGACCACGCTCAGCGCGAGTTCGCCGCGGTCCGCGCGGAGATGGTCCGCCTCGCTCGCCACCTGTGGCCGGCGTGGTGCCCGGGACGGCCGGTGCCGGCAGACGACGGGACGCTCGTGCGGTCCGTTCTGGACGCCATCGCCGCGGACCACCCGGCGGCCGACCGCCTGCTCGACTTCTGCCGCGACGAGCTGGCCGGGATCGAGGCCTTCTGTCGCGAACGCGAGCTGATCGGGCTGCCAGACGATCCACTCGACATCCGCTGGACGCCGGCATTCCTGCGCACGTTCGGCGGCGCGATGCTCGACTCGCCCGGTCCGCTCGACAAGGGCCAGAAGGCGTTCTTCGCGATCACCCCGATCCCGGACGACTGGACCGACGAGCAGCGCGAGTCGTACCTCCGTGAGGACAACGCGCGACAGTTGCGCCTGCTGACCATCCACGAGGCCGTTCCGGGCCACTACCTTCAGGGCGCATACGCCAATCGCTGCCCGTCGATCGCCCGGGCCGTGTTCTGGAGTGGCGTCTTCGCCGAGGGCTGGGCCGTCTACGTGACCCAGGTGATGATGGATCTGGGCTACGGCGCGGACGATCCGGCGCTCCTGCTTGTCCACTGGAAGTTCTACCTGCGATCTGCGACGAATGCGATCATCGACATCCGGATCCACACCGCCGGGATGACCGAGGACGAAGCCGTCTCGCTGATGGTCGACGGCGGTTTCCAGGAGGAGGCGGAAGCGCGCAACAAGTACAACCGCGCGCGCCTGTCATCGACCCAGCTGTCGACGTACTTCGTGGGCTCGCTCGAGTTCTGGGACATCGAGCATCAGGCCCGGCGACGCGCTGCGGCCGCGTCCGGCGACCCGCGCGGGAAAGCAGCGGTCCCGGAGCCGCGCGTCGTCGGTGGGTTCGGCGACACGCCCGGCTTCGACTACCGTCGTCACCTCGAGGCCTGCATCTCCAGCGGATCGCCGCCGATGCCGCTCCTGCGCCGGGTGTTGCTGCCGGGCTGAGCTAGGGGCGCGCCACGCGGGGCCGGTTCGGTCGCGGGCGAGCAGGCGGACCGACCAACGCCCGCAGCGTGTCGACCCGGTAGCCGGACTGCTCGCCGCTCGCGGCGAGTCGCAGGATGAGGGCCGCCTCGGCGGCGAGAGCCTTGTCGTCGACCGTGGCATCGATGGCGTCGAGGAGCAGGGCCCAGTCGAGCAGGTCGCGCCACTCGTCGCGCCCGAACCACTCGACGCCCTCCCAGCGGTTGACGCGAAGGAAGGCCCGAACGTCCGGCTGGTCGAGCCACGCGCTCACCAGGCGTCTGGCCCGCTCGGGCGTCGTTCGACCGCCGACGTTCGACGGTCGCGGCAGGGCGAGCAGCAGCCCCACCCGTTCCGTCGCTCCCCAGGCCGCCGCCTCGTCGAGCCCGGCCGCGCGGAATGCGCCGGCCAGGACGCTCGCCAGCCGCAGCTCGTCGAACCAGGCTCGGCTGGTGGGCCCGACCATCGCTCTCGGCGCGAGGCCGCCCAGTGGCTCGAGGATCGACCAGCCGGCGAGGACCGCGCGGTGCCACGGATCGGCGAACGCGGCACGGACCGGGTGGAGGGGATCCCGCGCCGCCGCTCGCGCCGCCCGCGACGCTCGCGACGCCGCCCCCGTCGATCCTGCCGCAGGCACGTCGCCGGCGGATCGCCGGCCGATCGCCAACAGCCGCCCGACCGCCACGCCGGCGACGCGACCCGGATCGCCCGTCGTTCCGGTGGCTTCGGCGACGCTCCGTGCGAGCGCGGCCTGCGAGCCCTCGATCGCGTCGGCGTCGACAGGCCGGCCATCGCGGACGAGCTCGACCATGCCGCTCGTCGCCGCCAGCGCGCGGATGGCCGCGTGAACGGGCTCGAGCTCGAGCTCGCGGAGCGCGTCCTCGAGGCTTGGCACGCCGGCGCCCTGCAGGTGGCCCGCCAGCCGTCGCCAGACGCCGACGCGATCGACGATGTCGCGGAACTCCCAGAACACGTGGCAGCGGTACGCGTCGAGCTGGAGCCACAGCCCGCCGTCGCGCAATTCGGCCGCGGAACGCAGGTACTCCAGTCCACCCCGCGCGTCGCGGAAGGCGACGAACGCGTCGCCGCCTCCGGTCAGGCGCAGGCCTTCGGCCAGGCTGCGCTGTTCGACGTGCTTCGACCCATCCGCGCCCTTGACGGCGTAGCCGACGGAGCGCCGGATGCGGCCGGACGTCGAGGCGAAGCGGTTGTGGTAGACGACCAGTGAGCGAGCCGGGCCGCGCCCATTCGAATAGGCGAAGACGTTCTCGTCGACGCCGCCCTGGTCGTGCTCGAAGTCGTAGAGCAGGAAGTCGTCGGCGCCGGCGAACTGCGCGCGCCGGTGGAGGAGCGGGAAGATCTCGCGCTCGTGGCGCTCGACGAGCCACGGATCGGGCCGCTCGTCGAGCGTCGCCCTGCGGAACTCCATCCCGTACTTCTCGCCGAATCCCTCCACCTGGCCGTGACCCAGCAACGGCAGTCCGGGGAGTGTCGCGAGCAGCGTCGCAACGCCGAAGTACTTGTCGCCCTTGCCGAACTGCTCGACCGCGGTCGCCTCGTCCGGGTTGCTCATGAAGTTCACATACCGCTTGAGGATCTCCGGATCGAACTCGAGGGTCTCCTTCATCACGCGCCGATAGCCACCGTTGGTCTCGTCTCGCAGCATGTGCATGAAGGCGCTGTTGTAGACGCGGTGCATCCCGAGCGTCCGGACGAAGTAGCCCTCGAGCAGCCAGAACGCCTCGGCCAGGAGGAGCGTGTCGGGGACCTGTGTCGCGACCCGGTCGACGACGTCGCGCCAGAACTCCGTCGGCATCGCGGCGTCGAAGGCGGCCTTCGGCAGCGCATGCTCGGCGCGCGACGGGATCGCGCCGCCGGCGCCCGGCTCCGGGTACCACAGGCGCTCGACGTGCTTCCTGGCGAGGACCATCGCGGCGTCGAAGCGGATGATCGGGAAGCGTCGGGCGACGTCGAGGATCGTCTCGATGACGGCCTCGCGGACCTCCGCCTTGAGGTAGTCGAGCTGCGCCGTGTCGTTCCACGGAAAGCTCGTCCCGTCGTTGCCGTGGTAGACGAATCGATTCTCGCCGGACCATCGGTCGAGGCGGCGGAACACGACCGCCGCATCCGACGAGTCGTAGTAATGGTCCTCGAGGAAGATCCCGACCCGCTCGTCGGACGACAGGTCCGGGCCGCCGAACGAATACGACGGGTAGGGCGGCTCCGGCAGCGAGATGAACCGCTCTGGGTGCTCGACCATCCAGCGCGAATCGATCCCCATGTGGTTCGGCACCATGTCCGACGCGAGGCGGATGCCGCGCGACCAGGCCCGGCCGCGCAGGTTGGCGAACGCGGACTCGCCGCCCAGGTCGTCGGCGATGCGGTAGTCGTCGAGTGAGTAGGCCGACGCGACGGCGTCGACGTTGCCGCGCAGTTGCTTGATCCGCCGCGACGCGCGCGACCGTTCCCACAGCCCGATCAGCCACAGCCCGCTGACGCCCCAGCGGGCCAGCGTGTCGAGCTCCTCGTCGGGGATCGCGTCGAGGCTGTGGATGTCGCGGCCGTAGCGGCGGGACAGCTGGTCGAGCCAGACATACGTGCTGCGGGCGAGGAGGACGACCCGCGGCATCCACTCCGAGTCGGAGCTGAACCGCTCCGGCTCCGCGTCGAGGCCGCCGAACGACGGCGTCTCGACCAGGCCACCGAAACCACCCTGGCCGCCGCCGAACCGGAGATGGAGGGCGCGCTCCTCCTCGGCCAGGACGTCGAGGCCGATGAGGATCCTGTCGAGGAGAGCGCCGAGCTCGCCCAGCAGCGGCGCCCAGCGGTCACGGACGTAGCGGAGCTGGCCGGCGAGCGACGTCGGCGAGGCGCCAACCGGCGCGCGGAGCATCGCCACGAGCGGCAGGCCGCCCGGCTCCGCCGGCGGGCCAGCGTCGAGCAGCGCCTCGAGGCGGGCCAGGACGATGGCGTAGTCGCTGGCCCTGGCCAGCGACGCGTCGTCGAACAGCTCGCGGAACGGCTCGGCGGCGGGGTTGCCGTTGGTCAGCCCCAGCAGCAGCAGCTCCTCGAGGGCGGCCTCCTGTACCTGCGCGGTGCCCGGCGCCGGCGGTCGCGCCGCTTCGGCGACATCGTGGCCCCGTGGGCCCGCTGCGCCGTCCGGGAACTCCCGCCCGAACGTGCCGACCACGTCCTCGATGCGCCCTCGCCCGAGCTCGGCCTCGAGAACCTCCGCGGCCCGGGCGAGCGCGCCCGGCGAGATGCGCCTGTCGTAGCGCTCGACCAGGTAGTGGAAGACCTCGTGCAGGATCCCCAGCGCGTAGAGCTCCGCCCCGGTCAGCGACGGTGCGCCTCCCCGCGCGGCCGGTGCCACCGCCCGAACCTGGTTGATCCTCGCCGCCAGCCGTCGTGCGCCGGCGACGTCGGCGACGAGGACGCCGCCGTGCAGCCCGAACAGGGCCCCCGCGAGGTCGTAGCGCTGTCGGGCCTGTCGGGAGACGTGGAACTCCCTCATGGCCCGAAGGATGTCACGCGGGCAGCCGCACCGTCGCCTTGCTCCTTGCAGCATGGACGTGGTCGATCGCGCGTCGCAACAGCTCGAGCCCCGCCGGATCGAACTCGTACGTCCACGGCCGGATCCGCTCCCGTCGCGAGAAGCGGGATTCGAGGCCCGCCGCGAGCGCCTCGCGCGACATCAGGATGACGTCCGCGGTCCGGTCGACGAGAGCGAGGTCGTCGTCCGCCTCGATCGTCGCCGAAACGATCTCGACGCCCTTCGTCCCGGACAGCGCCAGCGTCTCGGCGATGTTGTCCGTGCCGCGCTCCGAGGCGCAGACGAGGCCGACACGCGATCCGGCGGGCAGCCCGGCGATCTCGTGGACGAGCTCCACGTAGCCGGGACCGATCAGCATCGCCACGACGGGCACCCGACCGTGCACCAGCGCCTGCGTCTCGTCGGCGTGGAACGTCGTCGTGGCCACCAGGTCGTAGTGGAATCGCTGGAGCCGATCCGGGACGTCGTCGAGCAGCGCCCCCTCGGCCTCGATGTCGCCGCGGAACGCGTCGTTCAGCCGCTGAGCGTCATAGCCGGCGTCGGCGTTGGTGCATTCGGCGAAGAGGACCCGGACCAGGGGGCCGGGACGCTTGCGTTCGGTCGCCGCAGCGAACGTGGCGGCAGCGACCTCGTCGGCGGTGAATCCGGCCGCTGAACCGCGACGGAGCAGCTCGGCGACGATCCCGGCTAGCGCCTCTGCGCCGCGACGACTGGGCGGGCGATCGGCGACGACCGTCCCCGCACCGTGTCGACTGGTGACGTAGCCGGCATCGGCCAGGCGGCGATACACCGCCCGGATCGTGTTGGGGTTCACCCGGAGTGCGGCGCCCAGCTCCCGGACGGGCGGCAGGCGGGAGCCGGGCAGGAGGCGGCCGGAATCGATCTGGTACGTGAGCTGCCAGTAGATCTGGGTCGAGATCGGGACGTCCGAATCACGCTCGACGTCGAGGTCGCTGCCCGACGGGATGACGATCGGCTGGTCCGCGTCAGTACTTGACATAGTCCATTAGTCCAAGTAGCCTCCAGTTTGGCCTAGTCAACTGTATCAAACAAGGTGGTCCCGCATGGAAGGGCTCCTCTTCCTGGCGATCTTCATCTCGGTGCTCGTCGTGCTGGATCTCGCCGCCGCCAAATTCGGCGTGGACTCGCGCGACGCGTTCGAGCCTCGCCTGGGGATCCTGGACTGACGGCCGGCGGGCGCCGCCCGCCACAGTCGACCGAAGACTCCTGGTGCCGCCGCCCCCCGCGGTTGCGCCTCCCTCGTCAGCCCGTGGTTGCGCAGGCCACGGGCTGACGGATTCCCGGGCTCAGATGAGCGGGCCGGGTTGGCCCGCCTCGCTCAACGCCGCCCGGTAGATGGCCGCCCCGTCCAGCCCCTGGCCGGGCGAGACGAAGAGGGCGAGATCGGCGACGAAGCCACGTTCGAGGCGCGTGCCGCAGGTCGCATCGACCAACCGGACGGCGCGCGCCGCACAGCGGAGGTTCTGCCTCGTCTCGGGCCGGATCGGGTCGTCCCAGAACCAGCCATCGCTGGCGAACATCGCCAGCCGCCACCGTTGCGCCTCGAGCAGGTCCAGGAACCGCCGCCGGCCGGCCGCACGAACGCGCCTGCCGAGCTGCCGCGTGACGAAGGTCGCCGCCGATTCGGTGCCCAGCACGACGTCGACAAAGGCATCCCGGGCGGCGATGCGGTCGGGCGCGCCGGGGAGGGCCGCGAACGTCGAATCCGTCGCGGCGTCGATGGCCCCGGCGAGGCGTTCCAGCGCCGCCCGCAGCGGACCCTTCCAGCGACCGTCCACCGCGTCCGGGCATTCCCAGCCCCAGCGAGCCACGCCATGGTGGCAGCTCCACGACGTGCGTTCGGCGATCCTGGTCGTGCGCATCGCCCGCTCCTCCGCCCCGCGCAGGACCGTGGCGAGGTCGGCCACATCGAAGCCGCGGTCGGGCACGGCGGGACCCGGGGCCACGAGCCGCTGCAGGAACAGGTCGCGGAATTGCTGGTGATGGCCGTATAGCTCGCCGTCCGTCGCGATCACGACGAGGCCGGGTTCGCCGTCGGTGAATGGCGTCCCGGCCAGGCGCGTCGCCACGCGCTCGCGGGCGAATCGGTCCGCGTCGGCGGTCGCCGCGGGCTCGAACGAGACGGCGCTGGACAGGCCCGCGTCGTAGAAGGCCACGACCATGCTCCGCCCGCCTCCCAGCTCGACGCGATGGGGCCGGCGTGTCTCGAGGTTGGCGTCCACCGACTGCCATGGGGCGAGGATCGTGTAGCGAACGCCCTCCTCGGAAAGCGACCGAAGGGTGGGCAGGTCGACCGCCGTCTCGGGCAGCCACAGGCCTTCGGCGGAGCGGCCGAAACGGACGACGAAGTCGCGCAGACCCCACCGAATCTCGGTCCGCCGATCCGCCGCCGAGGCCAGCGGCAGGATCGTGTGATGAAACGGTTGGGCCATCGCGTTGCCGTGCGACGTGGGCTCGCTCGCGACCTCGGCGGGATCGTCGCCGGCGATGAACCCGCGGTACGACAGCGGCGCCTCCGTCGCCAGCCACGCCGCGAGGGTAGGTCCGACGTCGTAGGAGATGCGATTAAGTGTTCCCCGCTCCGCGATGGGGCGGTAGCACTCCGCGTCGATGCGGGCATTCCAGTCGTGGAACGGCGCCGCGGCGGGATCGGCCGGGACGCGGCCGCTGAACGGGTCGACCCGCAGCGGCTGGTAGAAATGACCGTGGACGACGAGCCGGCCGCGAGCCGTCATGCGGGCGTCGCGGTGGCTGCGGCCTCCTCGGCGGCACGGTCGCGAGTTGCGGTCACGACGTGATCGACGCGGACGACGCAACGGTCTCCCGCCGCCAGCCGAATGGGCCACGACAGCAGCAGCGTGCTGCCCTGGTAGACGCGCTCGAAACCCGACTCCGAATTCGAGATCGTCTCGATCGGCGACCACCATGCGTCGGCCGCCGGGCCGGCCGTGGTCACGACCTCGATGCCCAGGTCGTCGTTGCCCTGCCCGATCCGCGACGACCCGGACGCGGTCCCGGCAGCGTCGTGCCGGACGCGCCCCTGGCCCGCGTCGTACCACGCCGCCGGGTTGCCGCCGCCGCCCAGCATCGTCGTCGCCCACTCGACGCCGAGCCGTGCCTCGACGACACCACGCGACCGGTTCTCGACGACGACCTCGAGGCCAAGGCTCGGCGTCATGCGGTCGCCGCCCAGCATCAGCCGCTTCTCGACACGGACGGCCTGTCGAGCGCGGCCGGACTTCACGAATCCGTCGCGTGCCGTGACGAGCAGGCCGCGGTCGAGCGACACGACCTCGAACGGTCCGTCGACGAAATCGCCCAGCTCGGTGGCTTCGGCGGCCCCGAATGATTCGGGCGTCGCGTCGAGGGTCAGGAAGCGGACCAGCCCGGACCGACGCTCGTACGGGTCGTAGTGCAGCAGCGACGAAAGGTTCGACTCCTTGGTCAGCAGCAGGTCGTGGATCGATACCGTACCGCCGTCGCGCGCCCCGGCGGCCGCGACCGCCGTCGCTGCGGCGGCCTCCGCGTCATGCGCGCGAAGCTTTTCGTGGTACGCCTCCGGACGCCGCCGAAGCACCGCCGTGACCGCATGCCGCGACGCGCGCAGGTCCCACGACCCGATTCCCGCGCCTTCGTCGAGCTTCACGGTCACGATCTGTCCGGGGTGCGTCAGGAGGACCTCGGCGTGACCATCGAGGTCCACGTCGGTCACCTCCGCCAGCTCGCCGACACCGCCCAGCGAATCGGCCAGGTCCTCGGCGGCGATCAGGTGCTCGAACGTCGCCAGCCGCATGTGGCTGATGTAGATGCCGCCGAACAGCCCGTGCCAGTAGCAGTCGTTCGACTGACCGCGATAGAGGTGGTCCGCCGCGGCCGCGTGTTGCGGCGTGCCGGCCATCGCGGCCACCTTGCCGGACGTTCGGAGCATCTGCTTGTGCAGGTCGTTGATCTCGCGGTACTTCACCTGGAAGTTGCGCCAGAAGCCGCCACGCAGCCAGCGCGCCTCTGGCCGGTGCTGTGCGACGGCGTCGTGCAGGACCCTCGAGAAGACGGGTGCCTCGTCGGCCGGCAGCGCCCACTCGCCCATCTCGGCGTACGAGCTCGTCGGGACGTAGACGCGGCCGATCGGCGCGTGGCGGTCGAGCCAGCGTGACGGCGTGACGGTCGTCAGCCACGACGCATTCGCCTCGATGGCGGCGAAGAAGCGATCGACCCACCGGCCAGTGCCCCAGCAGTGTTCGTACGTCGTGGGCCACGCGCCGAACTTCTCGCCGTCGTCACCCATCGTGCCGACGCGCGTGCCGTCCTCCGTGGCGTGGTCGCGCAGGTAGGCGATGACGTCGTCGACGTCGCCGAACGGGATGCGGTAGCGAAGTCCCTGCTCCGTGCCGAAGACGGTCAGCAGCCGGCCCTGGTCTTCGGTGGTGTAGGCGCCCCACAGGTTTGCCTCGGGAATCGCGGCGGCGCGGAAATGTGCGTCGTCGAGAATCGTCCACTCGTAACCCGCGCCGGCGAGCGACGTCGGCAGGTCCGGCTCCCAGACACGCTCGGCGAGCCACGCGCCGCGCGGCCGGCTCCCGCTGAGCGCCTGGATCTCGTTCGCCATCCGCTCGAGCTGCCCCAGCCGGTCACGCTCGGGCAGCGACGCCAGCACCGGCTCGTAGTAGCCGCCGCCCATGAGCTCCACCTGGCCGCGCGCCACGAGCGCGCGCAACCCGTCGAGGAACGGCGGGCGCTCCGCCCGGAACCACTCGAGCAGCGCGCCGCTGTAGTGCAGCGAGAGGCGAACCCCGGGATGTCGCTCGAGCGCATCGAGCATCGGCCGGTAGGCCCGATCGTGGACGTCGGCGAAGACCCAGCCGAAGTTGCCGACGGGCTGGTGGTTGTGGATCGCCAGCGCCAGCGAGATGCGCGACGTCACGTCCGTGCCGCTCCCTGCAGCCCCGACCCGAGGAACCTGATCAGCCGGCCTCCGTGACGAGCGGAACCTTGACCCGGGTGGGCTTCGTGACGGGAACGCCGGCGGCCGGCAGATAGAGCCACTCCGTGTACTCCTGGAGCATCCGCGTCGTCGAGAAGCGCCACATCGTCGTCGCCATCGAGCGGCGCATGATGTCGACCCAGCCCGGCGCGTAGCCCTTCGTGTTCCGCTCGTAGTAGCGCGGGACGATCTCGTTCTCGAGCAGGCGGTAGAGGTCCATCGCGTCGGCCCAGTCCTGGGCGCCCTCGTTGGGATTCGTGTCGCGGCCCCCGATCGCCCAGCCATTGTCCTGGGTCCAGCCCTCGTCCCACCAGCCGTCGAGGACGCTGACGTTGACGACGCCGTTGGCGGCGGCCTTCATGCCGCTCGTCCCCGATGCCTCCAGCGGTCGGCGCGGATTGTTGAGCCAGATGTCGACGCCCTGGACCAGGAACCGGGCGATCCGCATGTCGTAGTCCTCGAGGATGAACACCCGCCCACGGAGCTTGTCCGAGCGCGACCGGGCGAAGATCTCCTGGATGACCTGCTGCCCGGGGCGGTCGGCCGGATGGGCCTTGCCGGCGAATACGATCTGGACCGGACGGGCGTCGTCGCGGACGAGCCTCGCCAGCCGATCGATGTCGCTGAAGATCATGCCCGCCCGTTTGTAGGTCGCAAAGCGGCGCGCGAAGCCGATCGTCAGGACGCCCGGGTCGAGCGCCTCGTCCAGCTTCTCGAGCACGGACGGCGCCTCGCCGTGGCGGGCGAACTGGCTGCGCAGCCGGCCGCGGGCGAAGATGGCCAGCTCGCGTTTCTGGCGCTGGTGCGCCTCCCACAGCTCGCGCGCCGGGATCCGGTCGATCCGCTCCCAGAAACGGCGGGCCCCGGTCTGATCGTCGAGGTCGTCGAGGTCCGCGTCGAGGAAGCGTTCGACGAGTTCCCGCATCGACGTCCCGATCCAGGTCGGAATGTGGACGCCGTTGGTGATCCCCAGGATCTTCCGCTCGCCGAGGAGCGGCGCCCACGTCGCGTTCGCGGTCTGCGCGTGGAGCCGGCTGACGGCGTTCGCGCCGTTTGTCAGTCGCAACGAGAAGGCCGTCATGTCGAACTCGGTCCGGTCGCCGTCGACGCCGAGCCCCAGCTCCAGGACGGTCTCGACCGGCACCCCGCCGGTCCGGGGTCGTTTGTCGCCGTTGAGCAGCGGCCCGGCGACACGCCGAACGAGATCCGCCTCGAAGCGCTCGTTGCCGGCCGACACGGGCGTGTGGATGGTGAAGACGCTGTTCGACCGGATCGCCGCCCACGCGTCGTCCAGCGACGAGCCCGTGGCGACGAGCTCGCGGGCTCGCTCGGCGAGGAGGAACGCCGAATGTCCTTCGTTGAGGTGCCACGCGGCGGGGGCGATGCCAAGCGCCCGGATCGCACGAACGCCGCCGACACCCAGGACGAGCTCCTGGTGGAGTCGCATCTCGCGTCCCCGGACGTAGAGGATGTGGGTGATCGGTCGATCCGCTTCGTCGTTGTCGGGCACGTCCGTGTCGAGGAGGAGGACCGGCACGCGGCCGACCTGGGCGCACCAGACGGCGACGGTGAGGTCCCGCCCGGGCAGCTCGACCGTGACCTGGAGCGGCTCGCCGTCCTCGCCCTGGACGCGGGTCAACGGCAGGCGCGACAGGTCGTAGTCGGGGTAGGCGTGCTCCTGGTGGCCGTCCGCGTCGATCGTCTGCCGGAAATAGCCCTTGCGGTAGAGCAGCCCGACGCCGATGAGCGGCAGGGCCATGTCGCTGGCCGACTTCATGTGGTCGCCGGCGAGGACGCCCAGGCCGCCGGAGTAGATGCCGAGCGATTCGTAGAAGCCGTACTCGGCGCAGAAATAGGCGATCGATCCCTGGATGCGACCGCCGTGACGGCGCTGGAACCAGTGGTCGGAGCCGTTCTCGACGTAGCGGTCGAACTCCGCCACGACGTCCTCGACCTCGGTCGTGAAGGTCGGGTCCTCGAGAAGGGCGGACCAGGACTGGACGTTGGCGAGGACCGGGATCGGGTTGCGGTAGCGGCTCCAGGCCGTCGCGTCGATCCGACTGAACAGGATCTTCGCCCGCGGGTGCCAGCTCCAGTAGAGGTTGTAGGCGAGCCGGCGAAGGCCCTCCAGTTGCGGCGGCAAACGGAACGTGGCGCCCGGCATCGTGGGCAGGCGAAGGGGCTTCATGGACGCGGATCATAGCGTTTCGACCCTCTCGCGTGAACCGGTTTAGTCGTACGGATCGGGTGCGAATCCCGGCCACATCGCTTGCCGGCGCCGGCCCCCACCCGAGCCCGGGCCGGGCCGCTACCATCGCCCGATGCGCGTGACGCTCATCGCGGCCGAATGCGAGCCGTGGGCCAAGACGGGCGGCCTCGCCGACGTCGTCGACGCCCTCGCCCGCGCCCTGGGCCGCCAGCCGGGCAGGGCGATCGAGTCGCCCGTCGACGTCTTCCTGCCGCGCTACCGGAGCGTCAGCGTTCCCGCCGGCGCGACGGCCACCGTCGTCCGCGTTCCCGATCCCACTGCCCTGACCGGGGCCACCGACGTCACCGTGGTCGACGTGGCGGCCGATGGCTACCGGCTCCGGCTGATCGACCACCCGCCGGCCTTCGACCGTGACGCGTTCTACGGCGACCGATCCGGCGACTTCCCGGACAACGCCTGGCGATTCGGCTTGTTCTGCCGCGCGGCGCTCGAGACGATCCGCGTCGAGGGCCGCCCGCCGGACGTGCTGAGCCTGCACGACTGGCATGCCGCCCCGGCGGTCGTGTTTCGCGACCGCTGGTATGCCGACGACCCGGTCCTGGGCGCGACCGCGGCGCTCATGACGATTCACAACCTCGCCTATCACGGATGGGTGCCCCGCAACCGGCTGCGTGAGCTGGGCCTGGCGCCCGGCGACGACGGCATCGCACCCGACGCCGACGGGCTGGACCTGCTGCGGGCCGGCATCGAACGCTCCGAGTTGACGAACACCGTCAGCCCCGGATTCGCGGCGGAGGCGCTGACACGGGACTACGGCATGGGACTCCACGGAGTGCTCCGTGCGAGGGGCGACCGGTTCTTCGGCATCCTCAACGGGCTCGACACCGCGCTGTGGGATCCCGCCACGGACAGCGCCCTGGCACGGCCGTACTCCGGGAGCGATCGAACCGGCAAGACGGACTGCAGGCGGGACCTCCTGGCGACCGTCGGGCTCGACCCCGACGACACGGGACCCGTCATCGGGATGATCGGGCGGCTCGACCCACAAAAGGGCTTCGATCTCCTGGCCGCCGCCGCGCCCGGACTGCTGTCGCGCGGTGCGCGGCTGGTCGTCCTGGGGAGCGGCGACCCGACGCTCGTCGGCGAGCTGCGCACGATCGCCGGGCGCGCGCCCAGGGCGGTCGCCCTGCTCGAGCGGTTCGATCGGACGCTGGCGCGCAAGATCTATGCCGGGATCGACCTGTTCGTCATGCCGTCGCGGTTCGAACCGTGCGGGCAGGGCCAGATGATCGCGTTGCGGTACGGCTCCCCGCCGATCGTCCGCCGGACGGGCGGACTGCGCGACACGGTCGTCGACGAGGTGCGTGCCCCGGGTCGTGGCACGGGATTCTCGTTCGACGACGCGACGCCGCGCGCATTGCTGGCCGCCTGCGACACCGCGATCGCGGCCTGGGAGCGGGGCGGCCCCTCGTGGGACGGGCTCGTCGCGCGGGGGATGGCCGTCGACTTCGACTGGACGACGGGCTCGGCGCCGCGTTATGTCGAGGCCTTCGAACGGGCCGTCTCGATCCGGCGCTGACTCAGCCCCGCAGCGCGCGAAGCAGGGCCAAGAGTGTCGCCTCCGGATGCGTCCGCTGCGGCGAGTGTGGCGCGCCCGCGATCGTCAGGATCCGCTGCGATCCAATGACCTCGCCAAACGATGGCAGGACGTCGTCGGGCATCAGGCCGCCGGTCGCCAGCTCGCCGCGGACGACCCACGTCGGCCCGAGCCGGTCGCGCGCTGCCATGAGATCCCGCAGACCGCCGTCCCACTCGCCGTTGTCGAGCAGGATCGCCTTCGCCGCACCGACATCGAACTGCGTCAACGCCTCCGCCTTGGCATGCACGTCGCCGTCGGTCCACCCTGGAAACGCGCCGCGAATGGCCGTCACCGCCTGGGCCAGATCGTCGTAGTTCCGCTCGGTCGGGTCGTCGAACATGGCCTGCTTCCAGTCGCCCGACAGGGCCGGAGGATCGAGCAGCACGACAACGCGCGGCGTGAGGCCGGCCAGCGGCATGGCCGCGGCGGTGAGCGCGCCCCAGCTGTGTCCGATGACCGCCAGGTCCGGGCGGTCGAGTCCGGCGGCTCTGACGAAGGCGACGACGTCCAGCGCGGTGTCGCGGAATCGATGGTGACCCAGCCAGTGGCCGGTGTGACCGTGTCCGGGCAGGTCGACCGCGACGGCGCGGAAGCCCGCGGCCGCCAGGGCCGGGGCCATCCGCCACCACGTGGTGGATGACGACGTGACGCCATGCAGCAGGAGGAGTGGCGCATCCGTCAGCGCGCCCCACCACGTCGTCGCCCACGGAATCCCGGCGGCCTCGACCGTCCGCCGGTCCCCGGGATGCGGGCTCGCGAGGGCGTCGGCGACGGGGGCGGGGAGATCGTTGCCGGTCGCGCGGACCGGCGGCGGCATCGTTCGTGCATCCGGGTGACTCACGCCGGAACGATGGCACACCTGGGCGGCCGGGTGAGCGGCTAGAATCGGCGGCCACACCCGTCTTGGAGAGTCGCGATGGCGAACCAGTTCGTCGTTCAGCTGAAGAACGAGCCCGGCGCCATGGCGACGCTCGCCGAGGCACTGGCGGCTCGCGGGGTCGATCTGCGCGCGATCGGCGGCGGTGGGATCGGCGGCTCCGGTCACGTCATCATGACGACCGCCGATGACGAGACGACACGAGCCGTGCTCGAGGCAGGCGGCTACACTTTCATCGAGGGCGAATCGATTCTCGCCGAGGTCGATGACCGGCCGGGCGGCATGGCCCGCATCGCGCGGTCACTGGCGGACGCCGGCGTGAACATCTACGGCCACCTGTTCCTGGGTCGGTGGGGTGACCGGGCGATGTTCGCCTTCGTCGTCGACGACCCGGACCGCGCTCGCCCGATCCTCGAGCGAAAGGGCTGATCGCGGACGGTGGTCCGCGCTGCCCTCGCCAGCGCGGATCAGGAAGCGACGGGTCGGAGCGCCGCGGCCGGCTCGGCCGGCGTGGTCGAGCGGAAGAGCTCGTCGAGATCGGCCGGCGTGCGATCGTCGAAGGCCGCCGAGTCCGGGTCGTAGTAGCCGTTCGGCAGTCGCAACGGCTGCGCCTCGGGCAGCGCGCGGCGGGCCGGGACCTTCACGGCGGCGGGACTGCGGCGGACGGATCGAGTCGGGGTCATCGCGGGTCTCCTCGCCGGGCAGAAACGATAGCAACGTCGGCGGCCGATGACCACCCCCTCGCCCATTGAGATCAGGCGTCGCTTCCTTGTGACGGCGCCGTGAGCGCGCTCGAGGCGATGGCGATTCTCGCCGCCGGCTTTGCCGCGGGGACGATCAACGCGATCGTCGGATCCGGATCGCTCATCACCTTCCCGACGCTGCTGGCGTTCGGGTATCCCCCGGTTGTGGCAAATGTGTCCAATACTCTTGGGTTGGTACCCGGCGCGATCAGCGGCGCGGTCGGCTATCGGCGCGAGCTGACGGGCCAGGTCCGGCGGGTCGCGCTCCTGTCCGTCGTGGGAGCGGCCGGCGGGCTCACCGGCGCCCTGCTGTTGCTGGCGTTGCCGGCCGCCTCGTTCGAGCGCGTCGTGCCGTTCCTCATCCTCGTCGCGTGCCTGCTGGTTGCGCTCCAGCCGCGGCTGTCACGCGCCGTCGAGGCGCGACGGTCGGAGGCCACGCGCGAACACCCACTGCCGCTGCTCGCCGGGGTCTACATGACGGGGATCTACGGGGGCTACTTCGGCGCGGCGCAGGGGGTGGTCTTCATCGCCCTGCTGGGCATCTTCCTGACCGACGATATCCAGCGGCTCAACGCCCTGAAGAATGTGGTCGCGGCGGCCGTCAACGGCGCTGCCGCGGTCGTGTTCGTGCTCGTCGCCCCCGTCGCCTGGCCGCCGGCGTTGTTGCTGGCGGCGGGGTCCATCGTCGGCGGCCAGGTGGGTGCCGTGGTGGGGCGCCGCATGCCACCGACCGCGCTCCGCACCGCGATCGTCGTCGTCGGGACGATCGTCGGCGTCCGACTGCTGGTTGGTTGACGCCGGGAAGACAAAAAGCCGAGGCCCGTCGGGCGGCCACGGTTGCAGCGGATGCTGCGAACCTGGACCGACCGGCGGGCCTCGGCGTTCAGCGCGAGGTTGCGGGTCGAAGGACCCTACTTGCCTCGGGCGACACGCCTCGCGGCGGTGCGTCGGGCAGCGGCGCGAGGCCGTGCGACGCGCTTGCGCGCTGCGGGCTTGCGAGCCGTCGTCTTGCGACGCGCGGCCGGCTTGCGAGCCGTCGTCTTGCGACGCGCGGCCGGCTTGCGAGCCGTCGTCTTGCGAGCCTTGGCCTTCGGGCGAGCCGTCGTCTTGCGACGCGCGGCCGGCTTCGCGGCGGCCTTCTTTGCCGGAGCGGCGGTCGCAGCCGCGGCCTTCGGCTGTGCCATGACCTTGGCGCGAGCCGTGGTCTTGCGACGAGCCGTCGTCTTGCGACGAGCCGTCTTCGGACGCGCCGTCGCCTTGCTAGCTGCCGCCGTGCCAGCGCGTTTGCGCGGGCTCGACGTGGCCTTCCTGGCCTTCGCTGTCGCCATGAACAACCTCCCGATTCGATGAGCCGTGATGAGAACGGCGGTGCGTATATACATCGGATAAAACAGATGACATATGGGACATAAGTACTAGTCGCACCCATCGGCGCAGATTCGATGGACTGCATATGCGCGTGCGAATCCGCGATGCGCGCGACGTCACGAGGCGTTGTTGACCTTCGAATCGGCAGCGCCGAATCGGCGACCACGCGTAGACTGCGATGCGCGCGGGAGTAGCTCAGTTGGCAGAGCGTCAGCCTTCCAAGCTGAATGTCGCGGGTTCGATCCCCGTCTCCCGCTCCACGAATCCATGACCCTCGCGTGCGCGATGGAGCCATATGGCGGCAGCATCGACGGGCGGTGATGCCGTCGCACAATGGCGGCGTGGAGAACTTCCCGTGATCCTCCGGCTTCTCCGTGCAACGATCGCGTCGGCGGCCGACATCGGTCGGATGCGATTGGCCTGACGCGTGGCATGTCGTCGTTGACGCGCGTCGCTGACACCCTCGGCCGCCAGTCGTCGCTGCTCCTCGTCGCGGCGCTCGGCGCGACGATCGCGACCTTCGCACTGCGGACCGTGGGCGCTGGAAGCGTTGTCGTGTTCGTCGTCGCGGCCGTTGCGCTGGCCGCATTGGCGGGGCTGGTCGGCGCGGGCACTCACCAACTGGGCCATCGCCTGGGAGCCGGTGCGACCGGCGTCCTGCAATCGGCGTTCGGCAACCTGCCGGAACTGTTCATCAGCCTGTTCGCGCTCCGCGCTGGGCTCGTCGTCCTGGTCCAGACCGCACTCGTCGGCTCGATCCTCGCCAACTCGCTGCTCGTCCTGGGCCTCGCCTTCGTCGCCGGCGGTCTCCGCAACGGCGTCCAGCGGTTCGGCACCGAGCCCGTCCGGATGATCGCGACGCTGCTCGTCCTGGCGGTGGCGGCCCTGACGATCCCGACCCTGGCGACAGCGCCCGGCGCTCCGGACGTCGGGCACGCCCGCGACCTGTCCATCGTCTGCGCTCTCGTCCTCCTCGTCGTCTTCGGCTGTTCGGTCCCGTTCTCCATCCGCGGCGGCCCCGGGGCCAGCGCGATGGCGACGCCGGAAGGCCCGCTCTGGCCGGTGCCGATGGCGGTCGGGATGCTGGCCGGCGCGGCCATCGCGGCGGCCTTCGCCAGCGACTGGTTCGTCGAGGCGCTCAGGCCGGCGATGGCCGACCTGGGCCTGTCGGAGGCCTTCGTCGGCCTCGTCATCGTCGCCATCGCCGGCAACGCGGTCGAGAACCTCGCCGGCGTCCAGGCCGCGCGACGGAACCAGCCCGACCTCGCCATCAGCCTCATCCTCAACAGCAGCCTCCAGGTGGCCATCGCCATGACCCCGGCCCTGGTCCTGGCCAGCCTCGTCATCGGCGGCCCGGCCCTGACCCTCGTTCTGTCGCCGCTCCTCATCGCCGCCCTCGTCCTGGCCGCGATTCTCGACACGGTCATCGTCGTCGACGGTGAGTCGACCTGGCTCGAGGGCATCGCCCTCATCGGCCTCTATGTCATCGTCGCGGCCAGCGTCTGGTGGGGCCCGCGGATCGCCGTCTGACACCCGGTAACGCGCCGGGGTAGGATTCCCGCAGGCAATCGCGGCACGGCCGGGGGTCGGACGTCGTGGCGGAAGACGGCGACCGACTGCGGGGTCGGGGCGACGCGGGGTTCCGTCCGGGCGCAATCGTCCATCTGACGCACGGTCACTGGTACGGCTGGCGGATGCCCCAGCGTTCTCACCCGCGGGATGATCCGATCGGCCCATGGCAGAGCAGCCCGTCACTCGCTTCCGCCGGCTCCGTCGCTCGCTGGTGGCGCGCGCCCGCCGCCGGCCGCGCCTGATGCTCGTCGCGCTCGTTGCGGTGACCCTCGCGGTCGGAGCCGGGAGCGCCTGGTTGGCCCTCGGCCGCGCCACCGCGATCCCGGCCGCCATCGCCCCGGCGACCGTCTACAGCGCCACCTGGTCGCTCGCCGACCTGACCCGCCATGCCGACGCCGGCGACCTCGCGGCGGTCACGATTCCGCGATCCGCCCCCGGCGAGGCGCCGGCGCCGGCGATCCTGGTCGCGAAGACCCGCGACGGCCAGTTGATCCGCGTCGACCTGACCGTCGATCCGGGCGCGGCCGCATCCGCCCTGGCGAGCCTGGGCCACGGGGACCTTCTGACGGCAGATGCGTGGGCCGTCGTCCGCGCAGCGGGGGCTGACTCCGCGCCGGCGGATCCGCTCCGCACGCTCCTTGGCTGGCTGGTGCCGTTCGGTCTGATCGCCATGCTCATCCTGGTGGTCAGCCGGATGGCGCGAGGTGGCGGGAGTCGCGAAAGCGGCGGGTTCCTGACGATCCTGCCCGGTCGACGTCGCCAACCCGACCAGCCCGAGTCGGAGGCACAGCCAACGGTCCGGCTGGCCGACGTCGCGGGTTGCGAGGAGGCCAAGCTCGAGCTGACCGAGACGATCGAGTTCCTCCGCTCGCCGGCCAGATTCCAGCGGCTGGGTGCTCGCATTCCGCACGGCGTCCTGTTGTACGGCCCGCCCGGGACCGGCAAGACGATGCTCGCCCGGGCCGTCGCGGCCGAGGCCGAGGTGCCGTTCCTCGCTGCGTCCGGGGCCGAGTTCATCGAGAAGTACGTCGGCGTCGGGTCCCGCCGGGTCCGCGAGCTGTTCGCCCAGGCCCGCTCGCACGGGCGCGCGGTGATCTTCATCGACGAGTTCGACGCGCTGGGCAAGGCCCGTGGCGGCGCCAACAGCCACGAGGAGCGCGAGCAGACCCTCAACCAGCTGCTCATCGAGCTCGACGGCTTCACCTCGACCGACGGGGTCGTCGTCATCGCCGCGACGAACCGGGTCGACGTCCTGGATCCGGCCGTCCTCCGGCCCGGCCGCTTCAACCGGAAGATCCATGTTGGGCTGCCGGACGTGGTCGGCCGGCGCGAGATCCTCGCCGTCCACTCGCGCGGTAAGCCGTTCGAGGCCGCCGTCGACCTCGACATCGTCGCCCGCAAGACGTACGGCTTCTCGGGCGCCCAGCTGGCCGACCTGCTCAATGAAGCGGCGATCCTGGCCGCCCGGCGAAAGGCCGATCGGGTGAGCGCCGAGGACGTCCACGGCGGCTGGCTCAAGGTCGCGGTTGGCACGGGCCGGCGCCGCTCGATGGACGAGCGGGAGCGCTCGATCATCGCCGCCCACGAGGTTGGGCACGCGATCTGCGGCCGCCTCCACGGCGACCGGCGCAAGGTCGAGGAGATCAGCCTGTTCGCCCACGGCGAGGCCCTCGGGGTGACGGTCAGCTCGCAGGAGGACAACGACCTGCCGGCCGAATCCGACCTGCGGGCCCGGCTCATCGCGCTGATGGGCGGGCGCGCCGCCGAGGAGCTGCTGTTCCAGGAGGTCACCGGCGGCGCGGCCAACGACTTCGAGCAGGCCAACCGCATCGCCACGTCGATGGTCACCCGCTGGGGGATGGGCCGGGATCCGGAGTCGAACGACCACGGGACGTCTGGCCGCGGCAGCCTGTCGTTCCACGTCGCTCGCAACGGCGGCAGCCTGCCGTCCGACGTCCAGGCGGCCGCCACCCGCGCGACGCGGGCGATCCTCGACGAGGCCTACGCCGAGGCCTGCCGGACGCTCGTCGAGCACATCGAGCTCCTGCGCCGCCTGGCGGCCTACCTCGTCGAGCACGAGCGCGTCGACGGCGACACCTTCGACGCCCTCGTCGACGGCACGATCGACGTCCCCAACGCGCTCGATGAGTGGCGGCCGGCCAACGCGCGCCCGCGCGCGTGGGCCGACATCCCCACCTGGCACGCCGGCCGCGGCAAGCCGGCCGCCCTGCCGGTACCGGTCGCCGCCGCCGCGCCGCTCGCCGTCGAGCCACCGATCGAGCCCGCGGCCACGACCGTGCCGGAGGTTCGGACGCCCATCGGGACGGCCCGCCGTAGCCTGCCGTCGATGCGGCGCCGAACGGTGGCCGGCCAGCTGAGCCGTCGCCTCCGCCGTCTCGCCGTCGGCTATCTCGACGGCGCCCGGCATCGGCTCTGGTCTGGCGAGGGCGAGCCGGAGGCCTGACCGTTCGGTCGTGGCCTTCCCCGTTCGCGCCAGGGCGTGATGGGCCGAATGACGGGAGGGTCAGGTTAGGGTGGGACCAATGGGGTCTGGCAGGCCGGTCGCGCGGCGCGGAGGCTGAGCGCCATGACCATCGAGTTCATCGGCTTCACGTCCGACTCGCGGGTCGTTGGCTCGATCCCCCTCGCCGACGACCGCCTCAGCGACATGCTCAACTCCGTCGGACGGGTCGTCATCCGCGATGCCGCGATCGAGGACATCGACCTGGGGCCGCAGGAGGACGGCCCGATCGTCATCCCCTGCGGCGAGCTGCTCGCCGTGGTCGGGACCGGTCGTCGCGGTCTCGAGAGCCGCCGGCGGCGGACGATGGTCCGGCACGTCCAGATGGGCCTTGGCCGTTACGTCGTGACCGGCAACCTGCACGTCCTGCCCGAGGCACACGCCGCGTCGCTCGACGGCGAGCTCGATGCGCTGCTCGTTGGCCGCGACCTGCTCGTGCCGCTGACCGAGGCGTCGATCCGCTACGACCGTGGCGGCAAGCGCCACACGGAAGAGTTCGACACGCTCCTCGTCAACCGCGTCCGGGCGCTCTGGATCAAGGCACTCGACGACGAGGACGACGAGGACGAGGACGAGGACGAGGTCGTCGAGGAGGGTCCGGTCAAGACCCGTTACGTCAAGGACTTCACCGGGTCGGTGGCCGAATAGGCCCTACCCGCCGGCCGAAGCACGGCCGCCGTTGGCCTTCCGTCAGGCGCTTTCGACGGTCGGCACACCCAGGACGTTGAAGCCGCCGTCGACGTAGAGCACCTCGCCGGTGACCGCGCTCGACAGGTGCGAGGCGAGGTAGACGGCGCTGCGTCCGACGTCCTCCGGGGTGATGTTCGAGCGCAGCGGCGCGATCTCGGCGAACGACCCGTAGAGCTTCTTGAACCCGGCGATGCCGGCCGCCGACAGCGTCCGGACCGGGCCCGCGCTGATCGCGTTGACCCGGATGCCGTCCGGTCCCAGGTCGGCGGCGAGATAGCGCACGCAGGCCTCGAGGGCCGCCTTGGCGACGCCCATGACGTTGTAGTGGCTGACGACCTTCTCGGCGCCGTAATACGTCAGCGTCAGGACGGACGAGCCGGGACCCAGCAGCGGCCGCGCCTCGCGGACGACGGCGACCAGCGAATACGCGGACACGTCGAGCGCCAGGCTGAATCCTTCCCGCGACGTGTCGACGAACAGGCCGTCGAGGTCCTCGCGCCTGGCGAAGGCCAGGGCGTGGACGAGGACGTCGATGTGGCCCTCGGCGGCGCGCCACTTGGCCATGACCGCGTGGATCTGCTCGTCCGACTGGACGTCGCAGGCCTCGACGAAGGTCGACCCGATCGCGGCGGCGAGCGGCCGGACGCGCCTCTCGATCAGGCTCTCGACCGACGAGAAGCCGACGGTCGCCCCTTCGTCGTGGAGGGCACGGGCGATGCCCCAGGCGATCGAATGGTCGTTGGCGACCCCGAAGATGAGCGCCTTCTTGCCGTCGAGCAGTCCCATGTGCGCCTTTCCTCCCGCGTCTCCTCCCGCGTCGCGGCGAGCATAGCCGAGCGTCTCGGCTCGACGGCCCTCGGCTACGCTGCCGGAATGGCGACGGGCACGGGTTCGACGAGTGGCCGCCGTTCGACGAGTGGCCGCGATTCGACGGAGCGCGCGCTGCGGCGCGCTCTCGAGGGCGTCGGCGGGCTGCTCCTCGATCTCGACGGCGTCATCGTCCTCGCCGAGAAGCCGGTGCCCGGCTCGCCACAGGCCCTCCGCGAGCTCACCGAACGCGGCGTCCCATTCCGGATCGTGACCAACACCTCGCTGGTCAGCCGCGCGACCCTGTCGCGCTGGAGCGAGCGGCTGGGGGCGCCGGTGCCGGCGGATCGATTCCAGTCGGCCCTGTCCGTGGCCGCCGCATGGACGGCCAGGCGGTACCCGGGCCGGCAGCTGTTCGTCCTCGCCTCGGACGACGCACTCGCCGAGTTCGCCGGCCAGCGCCTGCTGACGGCCGACCAGGCTGCAGCTCGCGGGGCGACCGCCGCGGCCGTAGTCGTCGGCGATTCGCCCGAGTCCGCGACCTGGGCCAACCTGAATCTCGCCTTCCGCCTGTTGCGCCGGGGGGCCGAGCTGATCGGCATGCACAAGAACCGCTGGTGGATCACGCCGGACGGCCCGACGCTCGATTCGGGCGCCTTCGTCGCCGGCCTCGAGTACGCCAGCGGGGTCAAGGCACGGATCGTCGGCAAGCCGGCACGGGCGTTCTTCGCCGCTGCAGCCACGGACCTCGCCGCGGACGTCCCAGGCGCGGGCGCCCGCCTGCGCCGGGCCGACGTCGCGATGGTCGGCGACGACATCTGGACCGACGTCCTCGCGGCGCGCCGGGCCGGCCTGCGCGGGATCCTCGTGCTGAGCGGCAAGCACGGCCAGGCGGAGCTCGCCAGGGCCGCCGCCCAGCGACGGGGCGGCGGGACACCGGATGCCATCGCCGCCTCGCTGGCCGAGGTCGTTGCCGCGCTAGACTGGCCTCCCAACCCCGCCTCCCGCACCCGAGGGCCCAATCCGTGACGACCCAAGCCAGGCCCCGCCTGAAGATCACCTACGCGACGCTCCGGAACGACAACGAGGAGCTCCACGCCCAGTTCGACGCGGGCGTGGCGAAGGTCCGGTCGACGCTGGGCCAGCGGCACCAGAACTACATCGGCGGCTCGTGGCGGGATGGCGACGGCGTGTTCGAGAAGCGGACACCGATCGACGGCTCGGTCATGGGGACGTTCGCGAAGGGCAGCCGCCGGGACGTCCAGGACGCCATCGCGGCCGCCCGCACCGCGTTCCCGGCCTGGGGCCGCCGGCCGTGGCAGGAGCGGGTGGCGCTGCTGCGCCGCGCGGCGGACATCATCAGTGAGCGGCAGATGGAGTTCGGGGCCCTGCTCGCGATGGAGGTCGGCAAGAACCGGCTGGAGGCGCTCGGCGACGTCGAGGAGACCGCGGATCTCATCCGCTGGTCGTGCGACATGATGGATCGCAACCACGGCTTCGACGACGAGATGGGCAACCTGGGCGACAAGGCCGTCCACACCCGCTCGGTCCTCAGGCCGTACGGTGTGTGGGGCGTCATCAGCCCCTTCAACTTCCCGTTCGCCCTGTCCGGCGGGCCGGCGGGGGGCGCCCTCGTTGCCGGCAACACCGTCGTCTACAAGCCGTCGTCCGACGCGCCGCTGTCCGGCGTCCTGCTGACCCGGACGTTCATCGACGCGGGCCTGCCGGCCGGCGTGTTCAACATGGTCGCCGGGCCAGGAGAGTCGGTCGGGGCCGAGATCCAGGAGAACGACGGCGTCGACGGCGTCATCTTCACCGGCTCGTTCGCGGTGGGGTTCCACCTCTACAAGAACTTCGCCAGGCGGTTTCCGAAGCCGGTCATCGTCGAGATGGGCGGCAAGAACCCGGCCATCGTGTCGCGCAAGGCCGACCTCGACGAGGCCGCCGAGGGGATCATGCGCAGCGCCTTCGGCTTCACCGGCCAGAAGTGCTCGGCCAACAGCCGGGTCTACGTCGAGCGACCGGTCCACGACGAGCTCGTCCGTCGGCTGGTCGAGAAGACCGAGGCCATCGCCATCGGCGACCCCGTCAAGCGGGAGAACTGGCTTGGCCCGCTGATCAACGAGAAGGCGGTCGCCCGCTACGAGCGGGCCGCAAGCGAGGCGCGCCGCGACGGGCGGCTGGTCATCGGCGGCGAGCGGGTCACGGAGAACGGCCTCGAGGCCGGGTTCTTCGTCGCTCCAACGATCGCTACCCAGTTGCCGACCAGCCATCGGTTGTTCAAGGACGAGTTGTTCCTGCCGTTCACCGTCGTCGCCCCGGTCGATTCGATCGACGAGGCGCTGCGCCTGTCGAACGACACGGTCCTGGGCCTGACGGCGGGCTTCTATTCCGAGGACCGGGCCGAGATCGACCGCTTCCTCGACGAGATCGAGGCCGGCGTCGTGTACGTCAACCGGCGGGCCGGCGCCACGACCGGGGCATGGCCCGGGATCCAGCCGTTCGGCGGCTGGAAAGGCTCGACGGCCACCGGCAAGGCCGGCGGTGGCTTCTACTACGTCCAGCAGTTCATGCGCGAGCAGAGCCAGACGATCGTCGACTAGGGACCTTCGGGCGGGCCGTCCCGGGGTAGCCGTCCGATATACTCCGGAGGCGTATCCACGCTGCATCATTCCCATGCCCTCGAGGTGCGTCCTTGCCCGCGTCCCCGTCACGGCTCGCCGGCTCACGGCCCGTGCCCCACATCGTCACCGAGCTCCCCGGGCCGAAGGCCAGGGCGCACATCGCGTTCGACGAGACGTGGACCTCGCGCAGCCTGCCGCGGGCGTACCCGATCGTCCCGGTCCGGGGCGAGGGGCTGACGGTCGAGGACATCGATGGCAACCTGTTCCTCGACTTCGCCGCGGGGATCGCGGTCACCTCGACCGGCCACGCCCACCCGGCGGTCGTCGGGGCGATCAAGGAGCAGGCGGCCGACCTCATCCACTTCAGTGCCTCGGACTTCTATCTGCCGATCTAC
>JBGPDX010000004.1:0-35289 GCA_041482475.1 Candidatus Limnocylindria bacterium
AGCCAGAATCGAACTGGCGACACCGCGATTTTCAGTCGCGTGCTCTACCAACTGAGCTATCTCGGCCCGGTTGGCCAACCAGGCTTTGGCCGCCCGTCGGCGCGTCGGAGGATACCACGCGGCTTCGACGCCCTTCAACACGGTGGAGGTCGCGGAACGGCTCGCCGGGGAGGGATCCGGCGGGGTTCGGAGCGGTCCGGACGGGCCTAGTCGAGGCCGGCCAGGCCGGAGGCGTCAGCCGCGGCCAGCGGCCGCTCCCCAGCCAGCTGCCGGAGGCGGTTGATCCGGTCGACGATGGGCGGATGGGTCGAGAACAGGTCCGACGAACGCTCCTCGAACTTCTTGATGGGATTCGTGAAGTAGAGATGCTGCGTCGCCCGGTTGGCGACCTCGAGCACGTCCGGGTCCGAGGCGATCTTGGCCAGCGCCCGCTCGATCCCCGCAGGGTTCCTTGTCAGCTCCACCGACGAGGCATCGGCGAGGTACTCGCGCTGCCGGCTGACGGCCAGCTGGACCAGCCGCGCCGCGATCGGGGCCACCACGGCGAGGACCAGGGCGACGACCACCATCACCGCCTGCAGGCCGCCGCCGCCGCCGTCCCGCTCGCCTCGCGAGCGCCGTCCGCCGCCCCACCACGTCCAGCGCAGGAAGAAGTCGGACAGGAGGGCGACCGATCCGACGAGGACCCCGACGATCAGCGAGAAGCGGATGTCGAGGTTCCGCACGTGGGACATCTCGTGGCCGATGACGCCCTGCAGCTCTTCGCGGTTCAGCTTCTGGAGCAGGCCGCTCGTGACGGCCAGCGAGGCGTGTTTCGGGTCGCGGCCGGTGGCGAAGGCGTTGGGGGCCGAGTCGTCGAT
This sequence comes from Candidatus Limnocylindria bacterium, assembly GCA_041482475.1. Lineage (GTDB taxonomy): Bacteria > Chloroflexota > Limnocylindria > Limnocylindrales > CSP1-4 > JACDAV01. The sequence continues at coordinate 861 of JBGPDX010000004.1, forward strand.
GAGGTAGACCCGCGGCATCGGGATGCTGGCGGCGAGGGTCATCTCGCGGACGACGTCGATCAGCTGCGGGTTGGCGGTCTCGTCGACCTCCTTGGCGCCGGACACCGCCAGCACGATCCGGTCGCCGGCGAAGTACGAGCCAAGCGACATCAGCAGGCCCAGGGCGACGGCGAGGAGCGTCGCACCGAGGCCGCCCGCCGCACGTCCCGTCAGGGCGTAGCCGATCGAGAACCCGAGGGCGCCCAGGATGCCCACGACGGCGAAGGCGAGGAGGAACGAGTTCCGGCGATTTGCCGCGATCTGGTCGTAGAAGGTCCCGGCCACGATTCCTCCCGCGCCGGGCGGCCGCCGGAGGACGGCCGCGCGGCCCCGTCGCGCTGTCGGATCAGCCCAGCTTCAGGTCGACGCTCGGGACGGCGGCCGCTTCGGGCTCGGCATCGAAGAACTCGCGGCGGGCGAAGCCGAACGGCCCGGCCAGCAGGACGTTGGGGAACGTCGCGATCGAGGTGTTGTAGTCGAGGACCGTAGCGTTGTAGTGCTGCCGGGAGAACGAGATCTGGTTCTCCGTCGTCGTCAGCTGCTCCTGCAGCGCCAGGACGTTCTGGTTGGCCTTGAGCTCCGGGTAGTTCTCGACCACCGCAAACAGCGAGCGGAGGGTGCTGGTCAGCATGTTCTCCGCGGCGGCCTGCTGGGCGGGTCCCTGGCCACCCGCCGCGACGGCGGCCGCGCGAGCGTTGGTGACGTCGGTCAGGACCTTCTGCTCGAACCCCATATAGCCCTTCACGGCGTTGACGAGGTTCGGGATCAGATCGTGGCGACGCTTGAGCTGGACGTCGATCTGGGCGAATGCCTCGTCGATCCGGAGGCGGCGCTGGATGAGGCCGTTGTAGATGCCGACGATCGCGACGACGACGATGATGACGATCGCAAGGGCAATGAGCAGTGCTGGTTGCATTGACACCCCTCCACCGACGGCCGCTTGGGCCGCTCCGTCAGACCAGTCTAGCAGCGCTCATCCGCCAAGTGCCGCCTGAGCCTGGGCGAGATCGCGGACGATGGCCCCCGCGGGCTTGATGTCGTTCACGACCGTGCACGATTCGCCGGCCCACATCGGGGCGTATTCCGGGTCGCCCTCGAAGTCCGGTGTGACCATGCCCGATGCGTAACGCGGCCAGTCGTAGTCGCCCCACGGCCGGCGATTGACTCCGATCGAGGTGCCTTCGCCCGGTCGCTGTCCCGTCGGCGGTCGGCCCGCCGCATCCCACTCGCGGAACGTCTTGTTGCGGAGCACCCGATGCGGCGCGTTTGGCCACCAGACATCGAACAGCTCGCCGTAGAACGTGTCTTCTGCCTGGCTCTCGACCACACGCTGCTTGTAGATCGGGTGGATCCATGCCTCGTCACTGGCCACGAACCGGGTCCCGAGCGACACGCCCTGGGCTCCCAGGCGCAGCGCGGCCGCGATACCTGCCCCGTCGCCGATTCCCCCTGATGCGAGCACGGGCACGGGCCTGACGGCCTCGATGGTCGCGGGCAGCAGCTCCCAGATGGGCGTCGTCCCACGCACGTGGCCGCCGGCCTCGATGCCCTGCGCGATGACGACGTCGACACCGGCCGCCGCTGCCGCCTTCGCCTCGGCGACCGAGCCGACCTGGACCGCGATCCTGACGCCGTTTCGATGCGCATCTTCGACGAACGGCGCCGGATCTCCCCAGAAGAGCACCAGCAGCGGGATACGTTGCTCGATCAGGGCGGCGATCTGGTCGCGGACGAGTCCCTTGTCCTCTTCGGTCGCCTCGGGCAGCTCGAGCTCGGCGATGATGAAGTTCACGCCGAACGGCCGGTCCGTCAGATCCCGAACGCGAGCGATGCGTCGCCGCATCTCGTCATCAGGGAGGCCGCTCCCGCCAAGGACCCCACAGCCGCCCGCGTCCGACACGGCGTGGACGAGCTCCGGCCCGGCGGAGGAGCCGAAGCCGAGGAGCCGAAGCCGATCGAGAGGATCGGGTACTCGATTCCCAGCTCGCGACAGAGCGGCGTGCGCAGCGCGTCCATGGTCACGCGACATTCTCCCCGGGCCCGAACCGGTGGCTTCCTCGGATCATCGGGCGGTCTGGGTCGCGGCGCAACGGATTGCTGCACTACTGGACGGTCAGCGTCCCGTACATCTGCGGATGGATGCTGCAAAAGAAGGTGTATTGGCCGGTCGCGAGCCCGGTGCTCAGGTAGTACTGCGTCCTGTCCGGACCGAAGATGGCGGAACCGGCGAACACAACGGGGCCGCGGCTTAGCATGACAGGGTCGTGTCCGGTCCCCTTCTGGATTTGGACGTTGTGGGGTGCGCCGACCTCCTTGTTGTTGAAGTCGATGGCGAACGGGGTGCTCGCCGGCGCCGCGAGGGCCAACTTGTCGAACGTCAGAGTGGGGACCGCCGCCAGCTGGAGCGTGAGGGTGCCCGGCGCAGGCGTCGGCTCGCGCGATTCGACCGCGGGCGGCGTCGCCGCCGGCGTACGGATCGCCGTGGGCTCGGCCGCGATCGTGCAGGCGGCGCTGGCCGTGGCGAGGATCGTTGCGGCGACAAGAAGCCAGCGGAAGCGCTTCCTCCCGCTCACCTGCTCCTGCTGTACATCCGTCGGGGCGCTCATCTCGCCTGTCCTCCCGTGGTCCGATTGGGCTTCCCGGCTGGGGTGGCCGAGATCGCCATCTGCATGACGGGCTCGAGCGTGCGGACCCCCCCGCTTGAGCCAGTGGCCGCGCTTGCGGCCTCGCCAGCCTGCGCCGGGTCGAACGCCCAGCCCTCGAGTACGAGTCCCGCCGTCTGCTCGTCGCGCAGGAGCGAGACGCTGGTGACCCCGAGCCGGGCCAGCGCTTCGAGCGCGGCCGGCTGCAGCGGCGGCTCCATTTCGGAGACCCGGAACAGCAACACCACCATCGCCACCTCCGCTTCCTCCATTGGGCGGAACTCAGTAACGCGAAGGCTGCACCTGGCTGCCTCTGCCGATCATCGGGGAAACCCCTCGCTCTTCGTGTCGCGCCCCCCTACTCTTTGACCAGTACCGGAAGCCTCTGCGAGGCGCTATGCAGGTGTTCGTCGGCCGGGTCGCAGAGTTGGGCGCGTTGTCCGAGATTGCGGCGATGAGCGCGACAGGACCGGCCGCTGCCATCGTCGTGGGCGAGCCGGGCAGTGGGAAGAGCCGACTCCTGGCCGAGGCGCACACGCGGTCGGCGCTGCCGTACTCGTTCTCTGTCGTCGGCTACGAGGCGGAGCGGCACGTCCCGCTCGCGGCCGCATCTGGACTGTTGCGGGCGCTGAGCGATGCGCCGGAGCACGGGTCGCGGGTCGAGGCCTTGCTTCACGGCGGCGATCAGGCGGCACCGCTGGAGCCGGTGCGTGTGTTCGAGGCCGCGTACCGAGTCTTCCGCGCGTTCGAGCCGTCGCTGCTCATCGTCGATGACCTGCAGTGGGTGGACGAGCTGTCGCTCGCGCTCTGCCACTACGTGATCCGCGCCACCAACGACTCGGGCCAGCGCGTCGCCGTCTTCGCGGCCGCTCGGCCGGGCGGCAGTGCCGGCTCGCTGGCTGATGCGCTACCCCCCGCGCGTGTCAGATGGATCGAACTCGCGCCGCTGGGTCGCAACGAGGGCATCGAGCTTGCGCTCAGCCTCGACGCAAGGGTCGATCGCGACCTCGCCGCCGAGCTGTGGGAGAGGGCGGACGGATCGCCGTTCTGGCTCGAGGCGCTTGCCCGGGCCGGCGGCGGCGTCGCCGGTCTGAGCCAGGTCCTCACGCTCCGATTGCGCGGCGCGGGTACCGACGCCGTCACCCTCCTTGCCCTGCTGTCAATTGCCGAGCGCCCACTCTCGCGGCCTGACGCCGCTGCGCTCGAGGAATGGCCGCTGGCGCGGTTGGAAGCTGCCGTGGGCGAGCTCCTCGATCGTGGCCTCGTGGTCGATGCCGGCGGTGCGGTGCGGCTGGCGCACGACTTGATCCGCGAAGCTGCAATCAGCGAGCTTCCCGACGAGGTATGCCGAGGCCTCCATCGCCGACTGGCCGAGCGACTCGAGAACGACGCCGGGTCGGAGGTGCGATTGCTCGGGCAGGCGCTCGAGCATCGGCGCGCGGCCGGTCTGCCGACGCTTGAGCTCGCGCTGCGCCTCGCCCGCTCGCCCCAGCGGAAGCTGCTCGGTCCTGAGGGGCTCCGTCTGCTCGCAAGTATCGCCGACGAGGCCGACCCGTTCGGAGCCAGCGGGCTGCAGCTGCAGGAGGAGGTCGCATCCCTTGCGGCGGATCTCGCCGAGTACGACCAGGCGCTGGTGCGGTGGTCAGTCGTCGCTGAGCGAGTGGAGGCCCCGCTGCGGCGCGCCTCCGCGCTGCTGGCGGCGTCGAAGGCTGCCTACGCGCTCGCCCGGGCGGATGAGGCACGCGAGCTGCTCGCTCAGAGCCGGGGCGTCGGAGTGGTCGACGAAGTGCTGGAGCTCGAGCAGCAGACACACGACGGCGAGATCCGACTGTGGCTCGATCGACGCGCCACCGAAGGTATCGTGCTGGTACGGCAGGCGATCGCGACCGCGAACCGCCTCGCGGCTGCAGTCGGAAGCGTGAGCGCGCTGGACACCCGTGCACGACGCGCTTACCTCGATGCGCTTCGGCTCGAATACGAACTTGCGGTCCAGGAGGCCGATGTCGAGACGATGCTGCGGAGCGCGGAGGCGCGGGCGGCGGCTGCCCGCGGGTTCGATTTCGCATCTCATCTGGACGCCTCACTGGCAAGGTGTTTGGGCCTGCGCTGGGCGGGCCGCGTTCGGGAGGCAACGCGGCAGTCGCGGTCGGCCTGGGCGGAGGCGAATCGGCGCATCTTCCCCCGGCTGGCAGTCGATGCAGGCGAAACCTTGGCGGGCTCGCTTCGCGTCCTCGGTGAGCTGGCCGAGGCCGAGCGGGTCGTTCGCGAAACCAGCGAGCTCGCGACCCGCGTCGGCGACGTGCCGCGCGCCCGGCACCGGATCGCGCGGGTCGCCTGCAATGTCGCTCTCGACCGCGGCGAGCCGTGGGCGGCGCTGATACGCCTCGAGCGTGAGACCGCGGAAGAGCCGAACGCGCATCAGCGGATCGCCTTTCACGCCGATGTTGCGGTCTGGAACGCCCGCCTGAAAGGGCCGGCCTCGGTGGCGAGCGTCCGGAAACAGCTGGCGGCCGGCCGAGCGGACGCTGAGAGGATTGGCTGCCCCCGATGCGAGGCCGAGCTGCTCCTGCTCTCGGCTGAGGCGCTCGCCCGCGCCGGCGAGCGCCGGGAAGCGCGCCAGCTGCTGCGGGATTGGGATGGTCGCGGTGGACAGGCGAACGAGCAGGCCAGTCTGATGCGGCTGCACACGGTCGCCCTTGCCGAGGAGGATCACGCCGCTCGGCCCGCGCTGTTGGAAGCCGTCCTCGCGGCCGCCGAGAAATCGTCGTTCCGGCTCGAGGCCCTCTGGACCCGGCTCGATCTCGGGCTCGCGCTGGCCGAGGCCAGGGATGATCGGGCGGCGGCGACGCTCCAGCGTGCGGTCGATGTGGCGAAAGAGCTCGGCGCAGGCACCGTGGAGGGACTAGCGGAGCGCGCACTTCGATCGCTCGGCGTCCGCACATGGCGACGCTCGTCAGCCGGAGCCCCGCTGACTGAGCGGGAGCAACAGGTCGTGCGGCTCGTCGCCGAAGGCGCGACCAACCGCGAGATTGCAGAGCGGTTATTCCTGTCGCCGAAAACGGTCGAGCGCCACGTCTCGAACGTGTTCAGGAAAGTCGGCGTCCGCAATCGGGCAGAACTCGCCGCGCGTTTGAGCGGCCATGGACTGGCGAGCTCCCCAGCGGAGGATCGGCGCTGAGAATGCCCACCTCGGCCCTGGAAAGAGCCTCGGTCGTCTTCGGCCGGGCCCCTGGATGGTGGGCGGTACTGGACTCGAACCAGTGACTTCCTCGGTGTAAGCGAGGCGCTCTGACCAGCTGAGCTAACCGCCCGCCGCGCAGCCTACGCGCTTCCCCCAAACGACGCGACCCCGGCGCCGCCGTTGCGGTCCGGGGTCGTGGATATCAGCGCGAGGGTGGTGCCCAGGCCGGGACTTGAACCCGGATGACTTGCGTCATACGCCCCTCAAACGTACGCGTATACCAATTCCGCCACCTGGGCAGGTGTTGCGTCTGGGTTCGGATCGAGGGAGTGGTACCGAGGAAGGGATTTGAACCCATACGCCCTTGCGGACACTAGCTCCTGAAGCTAGCGCGTCTACCGATTCCGCCACCTCGGCGTCGGACTCGACCGGCTCGGCTGGCGCTCACCGGTCGACGGCGAGGCGCCATGTTAGCACATCCCAGAACCGGTCCCCGGGGTCGGCGACCTGCCGGACGAGCGGCCCGGTGAGCGTGTCGCGGACCACGAACAGCTCGTCGCGGAAGGCGATCGGGAGGATGTATTGACGCTGGTCGAGAAACGTCTGCAGAGCGGCGTACGCTGCGATCCGGGCCTGGTCCGTGCCGGGCGCCCGTGCCGCCACGAGGAGCTTGTCGAGGGCCCGATCCTGGACCCCGGACAGGTTGAGCCCCAGGCTCGTCGTCTGGGTCGACGCGAGCAACGGGTAGAGGTCGGGGTCGAGGCCGACGTTGACGTCGACGACGGCGGCGGCGAACGTGCCGGTCCGCAGGCGCCTCCTGACGAGGTCGGCCGGGGGCAGCGCGACATGGGTCACGTCGAGGCCCAGGGCCTGCCAATCGGCCGCGATCCTGACGGCGGCCGCGTAGGTCGCGGGGTTCGTCTCGGCGTCGGGGCTCAGGAGCTCAAAGGCGAGGGGCGCCTTGCCGCCCGGCCGGGCGAGCTTGCTGCCGATGGCCTTCCAGCCCGCGCCCAGCAGGTCCTTCCTCGCCGCGGCGGGATCGAACGCCAGCGGCCGGCTGGCCGTCGCGCTGAAGGCCCACGACGACGGGGGGAGCGGCGCGTCGGCACGGACCGCTCCGCCGCCGTAGGCATCGGTGACGATCCGGTCGCGGTCGATCGCCCGCAGGAGCGCCACCCGGACGCGAGGGTCGCGGAACTCGGGCCGGCTCTTGCGAAGGTTGAGGATGACCGCGGTGAGCGTCGAGCTCGGATAGCGCAGGACCCGGCTTCCCGCTTCGGCTCCGAGGCGCACGGCATCCTCCGGGGACAGGCCGGAGGCCCCGTCGAGCTGGCCGGCCTCGTAGGCGACCGCGAGGGCGGCCGAATCGTCGAAGAACTGCAGCTCGATCCCCTGGAGCAGGGGCTGTGGGCGCGTCGAGCGCGCCGTCGGCGCTGCGCTGGCGAGCGAATCCGTCGCCACCGGTCCGGGGCCCACGCCGGGCGCGGGCGTCCCCTCGAAGCGCGCCGGCTCGAGGACGGCGTGGTGGTCGTCGAGCGCCACGAGGCTGAAGGGTCCGGACCCGACGGGCTTCTGGCCGAACGGATTGTCGGCCAGCTGGGAGATCGGCACGCCTCGCAGGAGGTGGGCCGGGACGATCGGCTGGGTCGCCGCCTGCAGGAAGCCTCCGATCGGGGTCGACAGCTGGAAGGTAACGGTCCGTTCGCCGTCGGCGCGGGCGGTGACGTCGCGCCACGACGCCGCGCCCGGTCCGGTGTAGCCGGGGTCCTTGAGCACGTCGACGGTGAAGACGACATCGTCCGCGGTGACGGGTGCGCCGTCCTGCCATCGGGCGTCGTCGCGGATCCGGAACGTCCAGGCTTTCCCGGTCGGGTCCACCGACCAGTCGCTGGCGAGGCCCGGGACGAGCGTATCTCCCGGGCCCAGCGCGACCAGGCCACCGAAGACGAGTGCGACGAGGTCGTGGTCGGCGCGGGTCACTGCGGTCAGCGGGTTGACCGACGACGCCCGGCCCACGACACCCTCGCGATAGGGCCGCGGTTGTTCGGCGACTGCGGCCGACGGCGACGGGCTCGGCGACGGACCCGGGACCGGGGTGAACGCGGGCGCGGCAACGGCCCCGACGATCACCGCGAACAGGAGGACGAGCGCCGCGACGATCGCGTGGTCGCGTCGGGTCATGCGGCCGACTTCCTCGTCATCGGCGGCGAGCGAGGGCGCCCGTCAGCCGGTAGTCGGCGCGAAGACGAATGAGGCGATCGAGAAGAGGACGAACAGGATGAGCAGCACGATCGTGAATTGCCATAGCCGCCGTTCGACCCCGCGCCGGCTGCGGTAGACGGCCGAATCGCCGCCGAACGTCCCCGACAGCCCCGTTCCGCGGGCCTGCAGCAGGATGGCGAAGATCAGGGCAACGCTGACGATGATCTGGCCGAAGGCCAGGAAGGGATTCACGAACCGGGAGCCTCCTGACGGTACGGCGGGAGATGGTAGCACGCGGTCCGCCGTCGGCCGGTCCGGGCGGCCCGTCCGGACGGTCCCGGCTAGCCGGAGCGCGGCTCGAGCAGGCTCGTCCCGGTCATCCCGCTCCAGCGCTCGAGTCCTGCCAGCTCGAGGATCGTCGGGGCGACGTCGGCGAGCACGCCGTCGTGCAGGCGGCGCCCCTCGGCGGCCCGCCCGACCATCGCGATCGGCACCGGGTTGAGCGAGTGAGCCGTGACCGGGGCCCCCCGGACGTCCCGCATCTCGTCGGCCTTGCCGTGATCCGCCGTGATCAGCAGCAGCGCGCCCGGGCCGGTCGGCTCCGTCGCCGTCACCGCCTCGACTGCCGCGACCACCCGGCCGAGGCAGGCGTCGATGACCTCGAGGGCGCGGACCGTGGCATCCCACACGCCCGTGTGACCGACCATGTCGGGACTGGCGTAGTTGGCCACGATGAAGTCATACCGACCCGAACCGATCGCGCGGACCAGTGCGTCGGTCACGCCGGCCGAGCTCATCTCCGGCTGGAGGTCGTAGGTCGGCACCCCGGGGCTCGGGACGAGCAGCCGCTTCTCACCCGGGAATGCCAGTTCACGGCCGCCGTTGAAGAAGTACGTGACGTGGGCGTACTTCTCCGTCTCCGCAACGTGGAACTGCTGCCAGCCGGCCTCGGAGAACGCCTGCGCCAGGGACCGCACGACCTCTGGCGGAAAGGCCACTTCGACGTCGAGCCCCGCCTCGTATTCGGTCATCGTGACGACGAGCAGATCGCGCGGCGCCGGATGGCCATCGGGCGAGGTCCGGTCGAAGGCGTCGAAGTCGCGGTCGGCCAGGGCGTGGGTCAGCTGCCGCGCCCGATCGGCGCGGAAATTCGCGTCGACGATGGGGTCCCGGTCCCGGACCCGGCCGTCGAGGCCGACGACGACCGTCGGCCGGACGAACTCATCGTTCTCGTCCCGCGCGTAGGCCGCCTCGATCCCGGCCGTCGCCGACGAGGCGCGCTCCCCCACCCCGTGGACGATCGCGTCGTAGCCCTGCTCGATCCGATCCCAGCGCTTGTCACGGTCCATCGCGAAGTAGCGGCCGCCAATGGACGCGATCCTGGCATCCTGGTGCGCCGCCGCGAGGCGCCTCTCGAGACTGGCGACGAAGTCGAGCGCGGACCGCGGCGGGGTATCGCGACCATCGAGCAGCGCGTGAATTCGGACGCTGGCCACGTCGCGGCGACGGGCGAGCTCGGCCAGGGCAACGAGGTGCCGGTCGTTGGCGTGGACGCCGCCCGGGCCCACCAGGCTGACGAGGTGGAGGCGGCCGCCCGGGCCGGTTGCCCGTCGTGCCGCGTGCAGGAAAGCCGGACGGTCGAAGAAGGAGCCGTCGGCGATGGCCGCATCGATCCGGGGCAGGTCCTGGAGGACGGGTCGCCCCGCGCCGAGGTTGAGGTGTCCCACCTCCGAGTTGCCCATCTGGCCGGCCGGCAGCCCGACGGCTGCCTCCGAGGCGCCGAGGACGGCGTGCGGCCACGCCGCGAGCAGGCCGCGCCAGACGGGCATGGGAGCGGCCGCAATGGCGTCGGCGGCCGGGTCGCGACCGATCCCGAAGCCGTCGAGGACGACGAGGACGATCGGTCGGGGGCGCGCCGCCGCGTGTGCCGATGAGGTCACGACGGGGCGGTCTGGGACCGTCGCGCCCGTGCCGTGACCGCCGCCCGCGCGATGATGCCGGCCATCTCGTCGGGCTTCAGCGAGGCACCGCCGACAAGCGCGCCGTCGATCGAGGGCTCCGCCAGGAACTCGCCGATGTTGGCCGACGTGACGCTCCCTCCATAGAGGACCGGCAGCCTCGACGCGCGGTCGCCCCAACCCAGGCTGGCGACGGTCGCCCGAAGGGCGTCGGCCATGGCGCCGGCGTCGACGCCCCGCGCGTTGCGCCCGGTGCCGATGGCCCAGACCGGCTCGTAGGCCACGACGAGGCCACCGGCGACGAGCGCGTCCGGGTCACGGCCCCCCAGCGCCCCGGACAACTGGCGCTCGACGACCTCGATGGCCCGGCCGGCGTCCCGCTCGGCGAGTTGCTCGCCGACGCACAGGATCGGTCGGAGGCCGGCGTCGATCGCGCGGCCCACCTTCCGGCCGACGAGGTCGTCGGTCTCGCCCGCGTCTCGCCGCCGCTCCGAATGGCCGACGATGACCCAGGTCGCCAGCCCGGCGAGCATGGGCGCGCTGATCTCGCCGGTGAAGGCGCCGGCGAGCTCGTGGTGGATGTTCTGGGCGCCCACGGCGACGGCCTCGCCGGCGAGCGCGGCTTTGACCGCCGCAAGGCAGACGAACGGCGGGCAGATCACCCGGACGACGTCCGGCTCGCGAGTCCGGCTGGCGATCGTCCGCGCCAGCTCGCCGGCGTCCCCCGGCGTCGTGTGCATCTTCCAGTTCGCCGCGACGATGACCGGGCGCATCGCCCCGATCACAGGCGGACATCCGCGCGCGCCGGGACCGGCCGGCGTCCGCGCAGGCCCCGGGCGGGCGCCCGCCCGGGTCGATCGGCCCGATCGTCGTGGAGTGCCAGGCGCTCGATTCGTTCGAGCGCCCGCTGGACCGCCGAGCGGTGGAGCGCCAGTCGCTCGGCAAGCTCGCCGAGGGTCGCTTCGGGGGTCTCGCGCCTGGCCGCGGCCACCACCCGCACGACGTACGGCTGCTCTCCCAGCCGTCCGTCCGCATCGAGCTCGGCGATCGCCGCCAGCTGCCGGCCCGCGGCGCCGACGGCCCGCTGCAGGTTCGCCGACTCGGCGTTGAGAACCCGGTTCAGCTCGCCGCGCAGCGCCCGCGACACCTGGCGCGCCTCGAGCTCGAGCAACGCCGCCCCACCGCCGATCCGGCGAAGGAAGGTCCCGACCGTGTCGCCGCTCTTCCAGGTGACGACACCCCGGCCGCGCCGAACACGGAACGACGCCGGCAGCTCGACTTCGGCCAGTCGAGCCGCCAGCAACGGAGCGTCGGCCGCCTCGACGACGAACTCCAGGTGAGTTCTCCCGCCGGCCAGGCTGAGCGAGCCGTTGGCGAGGAAGCGGCCGCGCAACCAGGCGGTCCGGCAGTGGTCGGCGGCGGCCGCCCAGTCGAACGGCGGCGCCTGATCCCCCGTCGGCGACGAGCGCGAGCCGGACCGACGGAGGCGAACGAGGAGTCGTCCCACGGTCGATCGCCGCCCGGCCAGCGTCCGGGCGGGCGTTTCGCCGAGGCCGGCGGACTCCGCGGCCCGGTCGCAGGCGCGAGACGGGTCGATCGCCGCAATCTCGGCACGGAGGGCCGCGACCAGGTCGCGCTCGGCCCGGCTCACTCAGGCGCTGCGCGCGACCCCGGTCCGCCGCCGCTGTCCCTCGCGGTCGAGCAGCCGAAGGAGCGAGGTGGCGAGACGTCCGGGATCGTGATGGTGGGCGTTGTCGGGGTCGACGACGTCGTCGAGGACGAGTCGCGGACCGGCCGGGCCGGCCGGTGGCCAGCGCAGTCGGACCGGCTCGGCGTGCCACTCGGCGGGGACGCGGGCCGAGAAGTGGTTGTTGGCGAGGATCACGTCGACGAGTCCCGGCGCCGTGTGCGCGATGAGCGCCTCGAGATGGTCCGACAGGTCATAGCCGCTCGTCTCGCCGCGCTGCGTGGCGACATTGCAGACGAACACCCGGAGGGCCGACGAGGCGAGCACCGCATCGCGGATCTCGCGCACGAGCAGGCTGGGGAGGAGGCTCGTGTAGAGGCTGCCCGGGCCCAGGACGATGAGGTCCGCCTCGGCGATCGCCGCGAGGGCATCCTCCGATGCCGCCACGCCGTCCGGCGTCAGCCAGACGCGGTCGATCCCGCTCGACGCGGCGATCCGCGATTGCCCGTCGATCGCCGTTCCGTCGCGCAGCCGGGCGTGGAGCGTCATCGGCGAGGCGGCCACCGGGAGGACCTGGCCGCGGACCGCCAGGACCCGATTCATCCGGCGGACGCCCTCCTCGAAATCGCCGCCCTCGATCGCGCACATGGCGGCGATGAGGAGGTTGCCGACGGCGTGGCCGCTCAACCCCGGCTGGTCCCCCACTGCAGCGGCTCGGGGCCCGGCGGCCGTGTCGGATTCGGCCGTCTCCTTCGAGCCGTCGACTGCGGGGAAGCGGTACTGGAGCAGCTCAGCCATCAGCGGCTCCGCGTCGGCGAGAGCGACGATGCAGTTCCTGATGTCGCCGACCGGCGGGATCCCGAGCTCCGTCCGCAGGACGCCGGAGGAGCCACCGTCGTCGGCGACGGTGACGACCGCGGTCAGGTTGCTGGTGTGCTCCTTCAGCCCGCGCAGGAGCGTCGACAGGCCCGTTCCGCCGCCGATCGCGACGATCCTCGGCCCGCGAGCGAGGAACCGCTTCTGGTAGATGACCTCGACGAGCGGCTGGTCGCCGTCCGCGGACCAGAACGGCCCGACGAGCGCCCGAGCGACGCGGACCGAGCCGAAGGCGATGAGCGCCACGCCCACCAGCCCGGCCAGCAGGCCGCGCAGCGCGTACGGCAGGAACTGCAGGGTGATGATGTCGACGACGACCTGCGCCGTCGATCCGGGCTGGACGTCCCGGCTCATCTGTCGGATGACGTGTGCGCCGGCCAGCGCGAGCAGCAGCAACCCGGCGAACACGACGACCAGCCAGCGCTTGATCCCGATGCCGGGAGTCAGCCAGCGACGGAGGTTCATCCGGGGCCGCCGGTTCGGGCGTCGGGCGCGGTCATGTTCGATCGAGCTCACGGTGGAAGACGGCAACCGGACCGAAGCCGCGCTCGCGCAGCCAGGTCGCCAGCTCCTCGGCCATGACGATCGAGCGGTGGTACCCGCCGGTGCAGCCGATGGCGATCGTCAGCCGCGTCTTGCCCTCGGAGATGTAGGCCGGCACGCTGAACTCCAGGAAGCCTCGCAGCGAGTCGAGGAACTTCGCCGCCAGCGGCTGGCCCAGGACATAGCTGCGGACGGCGTCCGTCAGGCCCGACAGCTGGCGGAGCTCGTCGACGTAATAGGGGTTCTGCATGAAGCGGACGTCGAAGACCAGGTCCGCCTCGAGGGGAACGCCGAACTTGTAGCCGAAGCTGATGAGCTGGATCGCCATCGTGTCCGGGGCGGCCGTGTCGCCGAGGTGGCTGAACAGCTTCTCGCGCAGCTCACGCAGCGACAGGTCGGAGGTGTCGACGACGACGTCCGCCTCGGCCCGCAGCGGGTCGAGCAGGCGGCGCTCCTCGGCGATCGAGCTGGCAATCCCCCGCTGGTCGGCCAGGGGATGACGGTGCCGCGTCTCCGAGAAGCGCCGGATGAGCACCTCGTCGCGCGCCTCGAGGAAGAAGACCTGTGGCCGGATGCCGCGCCCCTCGAGCGCACCGCGCATCGCGGCGAAGGCCAGCATCGTGTTGCCCGCCCGAACGTCGAGCACGATGGCGACCCTGGCGAAGCGGCTGCGATCGACCGACACGAGTTCCGCCAGGTCGGGCAGGAGCTCGCCGGGGAGGTTGTCGACGACGGTGTAGCCGAGGTCCTCGAACAGCTTCGCCGCCGCCGTCTTCCCACCGCCGGAGAGGCCGCTCAGGATGACGACGTGCTGCTCGTCGAGGGCCTCCGCAGCCTCCTGGGGCGCCGCCGATCGATGGGCCGTGGCCATGGGCCTCAGTCTAGCGCCGGGCCCGGCGCGATCCGGGAGCCGTGCGGGCAGGTCAGCGGCCGCTCCGCCGGATCACCACGATCGTCACTTCGAACAGGGCGTACATCGTCGCCCCCAGGACAAACGGACTGACGAGGTCGCCGCCGGGCGTCACGACGGTGGCGAACACCGCGATGCCAAGGAAGATGTACCGTCGCGCGCCGCTCAGCCGCCGCGAAGTGATGATGCCGACCCGCGACAGGCCGAACAGCAGGATCGGGAACTCCATGACCAGGCCGAAGGCCAGGAACAGCGTCGTGACGAAGTCGAAGTACGGCCCGGCGGCGATACCGTTGACGAGCTTGGGCCCGGTGAAGCTCAACAGGAAACCGGTGGCGAACGGCAGGATGACGTAGGCGATGACGACGCCGAGGGCGAAGAAGGCGAGCGCGATCGGGACCCACGGACGGACCACCCGCCGCTCGGCCGGCGTCAATCCGGGCGCGACGAAGGCCCAGCCCTGGTAAAGCAGCACCGGCATCGCCAGGATGATCCCCACGACGACGGCGATCTTCATGTAGATGAAGAACGCATCGCCCGGGCCCAGCACCTGGACCTTGCCTACCGGCGCGATCAGGATGTCCACGATCTGCCCGGCCAGCAGGAACCCGATGACCGAGCCGGCGGCGATGGCGAGGACGCTCCTGACCAGCCGCGAGCGGAGCTCGGTGAGGTGGTCCAGCAGCGACATGACCCCCTCGTCGCCGCTGACGACGACGGGCGGCGGCGCGTCGGGCGTTGGGGCTGGTGGTGTCGCGACGAGCGACACGCTGGAGTCCGGGACGGGACCCTGCATACCCCTCCCGCGAACCGCGTCGGCGTCGGCCATCCGGCGGTTGGCCGCCCGCTAGGGCTTCGGCTCGGTGGTCGACTCGCTCGGGGACGCGGGCGGCACGACCGGGGGTGCGGGCGGCGCGACGGCGGCGACCGGGGCGGCGGCCGTCGGCGGCGGGACCGGTGCGGGATCCATGCGCGTCGCGTCCTGCAGGTCCGACGAGGCGCGCCGGAACTCGCGGATGCCCTTGCCCAGCGCGGCTCCCACGTCCGGCAGCTTGCCGGGGCCGAGGACGATCAGGGCGATGACGAGGACGATGATCAGCTCGAGGGGTCCGGGGACAGGCATCCTGCTGCGTGCTCCTGCGGCTCGCGTGCGTCGCGCGGATCGGATCGCCGCTCGCGAGCGGCGGTCGACGGGCGGCTAGGTTAGCACAGGGAGCCGTTCGGCCCAGGCGCGGGCGGCGGCCGCAATGCGCTCGCCCGGATCGCCCTCACTCCCCTGCCCGACGGTCGTCGCGGGCGACGAGATGGCCCGCGAGACGTTGACGAGAAGGCCGCCGCCGGGTCGATCCCCGGCCGGGCGGGTCGTGGCCGGTCCGTCGCGCAGGACCGCCGCGACATCGCCGCCCTGGGCGCCGACCCCGGGCACGAGGAACGCCAGCCCGGGCGCGATGGCCCGGATCGCCGCGAGCTCTCGCGGCGCGGTGGCTCCCGCCACGAGACCGATGGTCCCGCCCGGTCCCCAGCTGCCGGCCCGACGCGCCACGCGCGCCCAGAGCGGCTCCCTTGGCGCGCCGTCGCCAGGGTCCGCCTCGACGATGAGCGACTGGACCTCGCCCGCCCCGGGGTTCGAGGTGCGGCACAGGACATAGGCGAAGCGCTCCGCTCGCTCGAGCAGCGGGGCGATCGCCTCCTCGCCCAGGTACGGGCTGACCGTGACGGCGTCGGCGCCCAGCACGTCGAACAGGGCCACGGCCTGACGAGCGGCCGTCGAGCCGATGTCGCCGCGCTTGGCATCCGCGATGACGGGCACGTCGCGCGGGATCCGGCCGCGCAGGCGCTCGAGCGCCGCGAGTCCAGGGGAGCCGAACGCCTCGTAGAAGGCGAGGTTCGGCTTGACCGCTGCGGCGAACGGCAGGGCTGCGTCGAGGATGAGCCTGGCGAATGCCTCGACGCCGGCGAGGTCGCGCGAAAAGCCCGACGGGAGCGCCGTCGGTTCGGGGTCGAGGCCCAGGCAGAGGACCGTCCGAGTGCTGGCGATCCGGGCCGTCAGGCGGTCGAGATAGCCGCCGCCGGTTGAGGCCGGCACGGCGTCGGCGGCCGGCAGGGTCACGGCGCCGTGGACGCGGACGCGAGCGGCTGGCTGGGCGACGCGGCGGGTGACGGCGTCGGCAGCGCCGGCAACTGGTCAGCCGGGATGAACCAGCCGGGTCGCGAGGCCCCGTCGAGGCCGGAGACCTCGGTCAGGTTCAGCGGGTCACCCGGCGTCCAGTTCGGCGCGTCGCCGGTCAGCGGGATCATCCGCAGATCGACGATCTGGTTCTGGAGATGCAGGTAGGCGATCGCATCGCCCATCGGCGACCAGACCGGCGACCACGACTGCCCATCGTTGGTCAGGCGGATGAGCTCCGCGCCATTTCGGGCGTCGAGGATGACGATGTTCGTCCCGAAGCTGTCGGTCCGGGTCGCCGCCACGAAGCGGCCGTCACGCGACCACGACGGCGCGAGGTAGCCCGGCCCCGTGAGCGCGGAGGACTTGCCGCTCCCCACGTCATAGCGGTTGATCGTCGGTGCGCCGCGAGCGCCGTCCCGGCCGTTCCTGACGTAGAGCAGCAACTTGCCGTCGGGTCGCCAGGCGGGGTCCTGGTGGCCGAGCGGCGAGCTCTCCGGAATCTTCGGCTTGGTCAGCTTCTTCGTCTGCAGGTCGAACAGCTGCACGACCGTGTCCGACCTCGTTGGGTCCGGGCCGTCGGCGATCATCGCCAGCGTCCGGCCGTTGGGCGACAGGGTGGGATTCCGGATCCAGTAGAACCAGGCGTAGCGGCCGCGCCGGACGCGCCCGGTCGTGACGCGCTGCGGCTGGCCGCTGCCGTCGGCCGCGATCCGCATCACGTCCGGCACGCTCATCACGTACCAGCGCCCGGTCGAGCCGAACGGCGACAGGCCCCTCGTCGGCAGCGTGTCGACGTAGAAGACCGACTTGCCGTCCGGCGCCCACGAGGCCATCGAGGCGACGCCGCTCGTCGTCAGCTGGCGTACCTGCCTGCCGCTCTGGATCCAGACGTTGCCGCCCTTGACGTAGACGATCGACCCCGGCACGTTCGCCAGCGGGTCGACGATGACGACGTTGGACGGGGCCGGAGTTGCGATGCCGGCCGGACCGGTCGAATTGTTGCCGGTGCCGGGCACCCGAACGTCGCCGGTCAGGAACGCGAACGACAGCCAGCCGACGAGGAGCAGCCCGACCAGCGCGACGGCCGGCGCGGCGATGGCGCCGACCGAGGCGAGGCCGAGCGGGTCCCGCGCGTCCCGGGGCGGGGCGGCCGGCCGGGTCATGCGATCGCTCCGAGGGCGATCGGGCTCGCAGCGGCGAGGATCGCCGCGGCCTCGGGATGCGATCCTGAAGGGGCGACGTCGCGGATCTCGATCTGCAGCGACTCGAGTCCGCCGAACCGGCGGCTGGCCAGCCGTCCGACGACGTCGATGCGATCGCCCTCACTGACGCTGTCCGCGAGGTCGGGGCGATCGAAGGCGATTCCGTCGAGGACGTCGAGGACGCGTCGCAGCGTGAGCTGGGTATGGCCGCCGGTCGCCGCTCGCACGCGCGTCACGGTCAGCCCGAGGATCGCCACGACCGGCTCCGGATTGCCCGGACCGCACGGTGCCAGCCGGCCGAGGTCCCGGTGGAGGGCGTAATCGATCGACGCCGCCGGGAGCGCCAGGTCGAGTCGCGCAACCCGGCGCGTGTCGCGGGGCCCACCCGCGGCGGCGAGGATCTCGAAGCGACGACCGAAGGCGTCCCATCGGTCCGCGGGCAGCTCGAAGCCTGCCGCGCCGGCATGGCCCCCGTAGCGAGTGAACAGCTCCGCACAGGCCTCGAGCGTGGCCCCGAGATCGAGGCTGCCGTCGCTCCGGCAGGAGGCCCGGACGACCGATCCCATGTTGGCCCCGACGACCGCCGGGCGGCCCAGTTCCTCGGCCAGGCGCGAGGCCACGAGCCCGACGATCCCGACCGGCCAGTCGCCGCGGACGACGACCGCGCTCCCCTCCCCGCCCGACGTCCCGAGCGCCTGCCGGGCCTCCTCGATGGCGCTCTTCGTCAGGTCGCGCCGGGTGCGGTTCGACGCCTCGAGCGATTCGGCCAGTGCGGCGGCCTCCGTCGGGTCCTCCGCCAGCAGCAGCCGGGCAGCGTCGAGAGCCTCGCCGACACGGCCGGCGGCATTCAGCCGGGGAGCGATGGCGAAGGCGATCGTCTCGAGATCCGCGTCCGCGGGATTCACGCCCGCGCGGGCGAGGAGCGCGGCGATACCCGGCCGCGGCGCCTGGCGGATCCGATCGAGGCCGATCCGGGCGATCGCGCGGTTCTCGCCGAGGATCGGAGCGACGTCGGCAACGCTGCCGATCGTGGCGAGGTCCGCGAGGCCGAGTGCGATCTCCGCACCGCCCGGCTCGGGCTCGAGGAGCAGCTGGGCGAGCTTGAACGCGACGCCGCTGCCGGCGAGTCGCGGGTCGGGATAGATCGCGTCGCGGCGGTGGGGGTTGACGACCGCGACCGCCGGCGGCAACTCCGCCGGGACGCGGTGGTGGTCGGTGACGAGGACGTCGATGCCCGCCTCCCGGGCGGCCCGGATCTCCGTCGCGCTCGTCGTCCCACAGTCGACCGTGACGATGACGCTCGCGCCGGACGCGACCGCGGCGTCGACGGCCGCCAGCGACAGCCCGTGCCCTTCCTCGATGCGGCTCGGGACGTACGGGTCGACGGCGATCCCCAGGTGCCGCAGCGCGATGGTCAGGATGGCCAGGCCGGTCAGGCCGTCGGCGTCGAAGTCGCCGAACAGCATCACCCGCTCCCCACCGTCACGAGCGCGCCCGATGCGGCGCACGAAGAGGTCCGCGTCGGGGAGAAGGCGGGGGTCGTGCAGGCCGGCGCCCGGCGGCGCGAAGTACGACTCGAGGTCCGCCGCGGTCGCCAGCCCACGCCCGGCGAGCAGCTCCATCACCCGGCCGGACAGCCCCAGCCGCTCACCGGCCGAGCGCAACGAAGCGTCGACGGTGACGGGGGAAGGAAACACCCAGCGAAGGCGGGTCTCCACGACGTTGCTCAGGATGACACGTCCCGCTTCACCGTGGATTGGCTGCTCCTTCGCGCTGCCGTCGCGAACGTCGCGATGCCAGCGCGGGCGCGAATCAGGACGTGGCCCGCCGGACAGCGCGAACCGGCGTTCGGCCGCGACGGCGATTCTCGCGCTCCTGCCATACGACGAGTAGCAGCGCCGCGTTGAAGATCGACGAGTAGGTCCCGGAGATGATCCCGATCAGGAGCGCCAGGACGAACGTCGTCGTCGCCGATCCGCCGAACAGCAACAGCGCGAGGAGGGTCAGGACGACGGTGAAGCTCGTCGTGATCGAGCGACCGAACGTCTGCAGGATCGAGTGGTTGACGATGTCGGCGAACGGCTCGCCGGCGTGGCGCGCCTTGTTCTCGCGGACCCGGTCGAACACGACGATCGTGTCGTGAACGCTGAAGCCGATAATCGTCAGCATCGCCGTGACGAACAGCGCATCGATCTCGACGCCGAAGAACGTCCCGAGCAGGGCGAACGTCCCGACCACGACGATGACGTCGTGGACCAGCGCCACGAGCGCCGTCACCCCGAACTTCACATCCCGGAAGCGGAAGGTGATCCAGCCCAGGATCCCCAGTGAGCCGACGAGGATGAGCACGAGCGCCTGGCTGATCAGGTCGCTCGACACGACCGGCCCGATCGTCGTCAGGGAACTCTGCTCGGCAATCGGCCCGAACTTCGCCTGGAGCGCCGCCGCAACCGCGCCGAGCCGGCCCTCGGTCGGAATCTGGGTGTCGCCGATCGGCGCGCGGCTGGGCGACGGCGACGGGGCGGCGGATGACGAAGGCGCCGGGCTGGCCGACGGCGCCGGAGTCGCCGACGGTGCGGCAGAAGGCGACGCTGAGGCAGCCGCGGATCCGGAGGGAGCCGCCGAGGCGGAAGGAGCCGGCGAGCCAGAAGGCGCCGAGGACCCGGAGGGAGCCACCGAGCCGGATGCCGACGGGACGGGCGTCAGCGTGGGGGCTGGAGATGGCGATGGCGGCGGCGGGGCCAGCCCAATCGGGATCGTCTTGATCTCGAGGAAGCCGTTCGAGGTCCGGATGACGGACGAGTCCGTCAGGCCCTGCTCGACGAGGACCTGTTTGACCTGGGCCGGGGTGACGTTCGGATCCGCAAAGCGGATGACCCAGCGCGTGCCACCGGTGTAGTCGATGGTGAACTTCAGGCCTGCCTTGCCGCCCGTCAGCGGCGTCAGCAGGATGAAGATCAGGCCCGGGACGGTGATGAGGAGGGAGAAGGCGAAGAACCAGTTCCGCTTGCCGACGATGTCAAACACGCCCGCGGGCCTCTCCTCGAAGCGCGGCTCGACCCGTTGGTCGGGCGATGAACTCGTTCTCGCCGACGCCATACAGGGCGGCGTGACGGGCCCAGTCCTGGCGGACGATGAATCGCAGCATGGTCCGCGTCACGGTGATCGCGGAGAACATCGAAACGAGGACGCCGATGATCAGGACGAGGGCGAAGCCACGGATCACCGAGGACCCGAAGAGGAACAGGATCGTCGCCGTGATCAGGCTCGACACGTTCGAATCGAGGATCGAGTTCCAGGCCCGGCTGAAGCCGGCCTCGATCGCTGCCGGCAACGACTTGCCCACCCGAAGCTCCTCTTTCGAACGTTCGAAGATGAGGATGTTGGCGTCGACGGCCATCCCGACGGACAGGACGAAGCCGGCGATCCCCGCCAGCGTGAGGGTCACCGGAATCAGCCGGAAGATCGCCAGGACCACGAGCGAGTAATAGACGAGTGCGATGCCGGCCACGACCCCGGGTAGGCGGTAGTGGACGAGCATGAAGACGAGGACGAGCAGGATCCCGATCGCGCCGGCCAGCAGGCTCTGGCGGAGGAACTCGCTGCCGAGCGTGGCGCTGATGTTCTCGTTGGACAGCTCGACGACGGGGAATGGCAACGACCCGTACTTCAGGATGGTGACGAGGTTCGTCGCTTCCTTGAGCGAGAAGCCGCCCACGCCGCCGGCCGAGATCTGGACCTGGCCGGTGGGGATCGCCTCGTTGATCCGCGGGGCCGAGATCACGACGTTGTCGAGGGCGATCGCGAAGTACTGGCCGACGTGGGCCGCCGTATGGTCGGCGAACAGCTTCTGCCCCGCCGATTTCAGGACGAAATTGACCGTCCGCTGGCCGGTCTGGTCCGAGCCGATCGTGGCGCTGTCGACCTGGTCCCCGCTGAACAGCGGCAGGTAGTCGATCCTGGTCCCGTCCGCCGGCGGGGTGGCGGTCGCCGGGATGGGTATGAAATCCAGCCGGCCGGTCGTACCGACGAGCTTGCGCACGGCGTCGGGATCCGAGACGCCCGGCAGCTCGACGACGACGCGATCGGAGCCCTGGGTGGTCACCACGGGCTCCGCGACGCCCGTGCCGTTCACCCGCCGCTCGATGATGTCGCGGATCACGCTCAGGGCCCCGGCGTCGGGGGTCTTGCCGCCGGCCGGCAACGCCTGATACTCGACCCGCAGGCCGCCCTCCAGGTCGAGCCCCAGCTTCGTCTCGATCTGGCGGCTCCCCTGCCCCCCGAGGTCGGGCAGCCGGAGCCGGGGATAGAAGTCGACGATGAGGGCGAGCAGGCCGATGACGAGGATCAGGATGGGCCCGGTCTTGCGCATCGATCGCGGATCATACAGGGAAGGTTCGGAGGTCGCCCTTACGCCTCCAGGGTGGCCTTGATCCGTTCGGCGAGGGCCCGGCCGATCCCCGGGACTGCCGCGATCTGCTCGATCGGCGCCTCGCGGACCCGCTTGATCGACCCGAACACCCGGAGCAGCGCCCGCCGCCGTTTCGGCCCCACCCCGGCCAGGTCGTCGAAGGCCGAGCGAACGCTCGCCTTCGATCGCAGGTCGCGGTGGTAGGCGATGGCGAACCGATGGGCCTCGTCGCGAATCCGCTGAACGAGGTAGAGCGCCGACGAGGTGGGCGGCAGGAGGACCGGCTCGCTGCGGCCGGGCAGGAACAGCTCCTCACGCTCCTTGGCCAGACCGGCCAGCGGCATGTCGTGCAGGCCCAGCTCGTCGAGGACCTCCTGCGCGGCGCTCACCTGGCCCTTGCCACCATCGACGATGACGAGATCCGGCAGCTTCCAGCGCCGCTCCTCCTCGTTGCCCTCTTCACCGGCCGTCGCCCGCCGGAATCGTCGCCGGAGCACCTCCTGGTGGCTGGCGAAGTCGTTCGGGCCGCTGACCGAGCGGATCCTGAATCGCCGGTACTCCCCGCTCCGCGGCTTGCCGTCCTCGAAGACGACCATGCTGCCGACCGACTCACGACCCTGGAAGTTGCTGATGTCGTAGCACTCGATCCGAAGCGGCGGCGCCGGCAGCCCCAGCGCCTCGGCCAGCTCCTCGAGCGCCACGAGGGTCTTGCCCTGGTCGGCCAGCCAGCGTGCCTGCTCGCGGGCCAGGGTTTCCGTCGCATTCCGCGTGGCCAGGGCCATCAGCTCGCGCTTCTCGCCGCGCTGTGGGACGTGGAGATGCACCGGGCCGCCGCGCCGGCCGGCGAGGAAGGCCTCGACGTCGCCGGCGTCGGCCAGCGCCCGAGGCACGAACACCTGTGACGGCACCGACGTCGCCCGGGCGTAGTACTGGAGCACGAAGCCCTCGAGGACCTCCTCGTCGGGCGCGTCCCGCGCGGCGTCGAGCAGGTAGACGTCCCGCCCGATGAGCTTGCCGTTGCGGATGGCGAACAGCTGGACCGCCGCCTGGGCGTCCTGGCGGGCGAGACCGACGAGATCGAGCTCGGTCCGAGCGAAGGCGGCCATCTTCTGGCTCTCCATCGTCCGCTCGATCGCCCGGACCTTGTCCCGCAGGACCGCCGCCCGCTCGTAGTCCTGCCGCTCCGAGGCATCGCTCATCTCGCCGGCCAGGGCGCGGACGAGGGTCTCCTGGCGACCCTCGAGGAACAGTTCGACCTGGGCGATGTCGGCCCGGTAGGCGTCCTTCGAGATAGCCTGGATGCAGGGCCCCTGGCAGCGCTTGATGTGGTAGAGGAGGCACGGCCGCTGGAGGGCGCGCTGGCCGTCGCGGATGTCGATCGTGCAGGTCCGGAACGGGAAGAGCCGGCGGACGAGGTTCATCGACTCGTCGACGCTCGATGCGGAGGCGTACGGCCCGAAGTAGCGGCTGCCGTCGTTGAGCAGCTTCCGGGTCCGCTCGATCCGTGGGAAGTCGTCGCCCAGGGTGATCTTGATGTACGGGTAGCTCTTGTCGTCCTTGAGCCGGACGTTGAAGCGCGGCCGATAGCGCTTGATGAGGTTCGCCTCGAGGAGGAGGGCCTCGGAGACGGAGTCCGTCAGGGTGTACTCGACGTCGGCGACCCGGTCGATCACCTCGCGGATCCGATGGACGTCGCCGTACCCGCCGCCATGCTTCTGCCAGTAGCTCCGAACCCGACTTCGCAGGCTCTGGGCCTTGCCGACGTACAGCACGTCGCCCCGGACGTCCTTCATGAGGTAGACGCCGGGGCGATCGGGCAGCTTGCGAAGGGTCGCCTCGAGGTCGGGGGTCACGCCCCCGATCGTAGGCCAGAACCCGCCCTCACGAGCGGATCGCGAGTCGCTAGGGCTTCGGCGACTTCGCCGGGCTCTTGCTCGGTTGCCTGACCGGGGTGTAACCGCTGATGTCGAGGCGGAAGGAGCCGGCCTCCGCGGCGCCGACCATGGCCGACACCCGGAAGCAGTCGCCGCTCAGCATCGACGTGTCGAGCTTGGCGGTCCAGCGGCCGCCGAAGACGAGCGGGATGTCGATCGCCGGGGCCGTCGCGCCGCACGGCACGATCCGCAGGAACGCGCTGCCGGTGACGATCTCGCTGCCGTTGCGGTAGAGGCGGAGCTTGACGGGAAGCGTGCGCCCGGAGTTCGCCGTGACCTGGACCGGCAAGCCGCCGATCGGCTCGTCCCAGGCCGCCGACCAGGTGTCGGTCGTCAGGAGCGTCACGTGGACCGGGAAGCGCGACCCGGCCGTGTTGCCGCTGGCATCGGTCGCGTCGCAGTAGATGAACGAGTCGCCGACCGGGGCCCGCGCGCCGGAGGCCGGGCTGCAGCTGACGCTCGGGTGTGCGTCGACGACGTCGGTCGCCGTGGGCGCCGTGTACGACAGGATGGCGCCGGCCGGGTCGGTCGTCGTGAGCGACAGGCTGCCGGGGCCGCCCGACAGGGTCGGGGCCGTGGTATCGACGACGGTGACGCGGAAGGTGCCCCGATCGGTCAGGCCACCGGAGTCGGTGACGTTGCAGCTGACGGTCGTCGCGCCAAGGCCGAAGACCGAGCCACTGGCCGGGGTGCACGTCGGCGACGGGTCAGGGTTGTCCTCGGCATCGGTCGCCGTGGCGACAAACGTCACGCGGGCGCCACCGGTCGTGTTGCCTTCTACGGTCACGTTCGCCGGGAGGATCAGGACGGGCCCGGCGTTGAGGTGGACGCTGACCGGGAAGGTCTGGGTCGTGCTGTTGCCGCTGCCGTCGGTGGCGGTGCAGGTGACAAGCGAAGCGCCGACCGGGGCCAGCGAGCCGGAGGCCGGGCTGCAGCTGACGGTCGGATTGGCGTCGACGATGTCCGTCGCGGTCGGGAGGCTGTACGAGATGGTGGCACCGGCCGGGTCGTTGGTGACCAGGCTCAGGCCGGCCGGGACGCCGGACAGGCTCGGGGCGGTCGTGTCGACGACGGTGACCGTGAAGCTGCCCGTGGCCGTCAGGCCGCCGGAGTCGGTGACGCTGCAGGTGACCGTGGTCGCGCCAAGGGTGAACAGCGAGCCGCCGGCGGGGGCGCAGACAGGCGTCGGATCCGGATTGTCCTCGGCGTCGGTGGCCGTGACGGCGTAGGCGACGTGGGCGCCACCCGTGGTGTCGCCCTCGACCGTCCGGTTCGCCGGGAGGCTCAGGACCGGCGGGGCATTGAGGTGAACGCTGACCGAGAAGGTCCTGGTCGTGCTGTTGCCGCTGGCGTCGGCCGCGGTGCAGGTGACGACCGAGTCGCCGACCGGAGCGAGCGAGCCGGAGGCCGGGCTGCAGCTGACGCTCGGGCGCGCATCGACGACGTCCGTCGCCGTCGGCATGACGTAGGTGATCGTCGCGCCAGCCGGGTCGTTCGTGACCAGGCTGATGTCCGCGGGGACCCCCGACATCGTCGGGGCGGTCGTGTCGACGACAGTGACGGTGAAGCTGCCGGTGGTCGTCAGGCCGCCGGAGTCGGTGACGCTGCAGCCGACGGTCGTCGTGCCGAGGGCGAAGAAGGAGCCGCTGACCGGCGAGCACGTCGGCGTGGGATCTGGGTTGTCCTCGGCGTCGGTCGCCGTCGCGGCGAAGGTCACGTGGCCGGCGCCACCGGTCGTGTCGCCCTCAACGGTCATGTTCGCCGGAACGGTCAGGACCGGCGGGGTGTTCGTCACGACGTCGAGCCTGAACGTGACGTTGGTCGACCCGGTGAACGTGTTCGGGTCGTTCGGCGAGATCGGCGACAGGCTTCGCGTGTAGTTCAGGGTGTACTGCCAGCCAAGGCCCGGGGTCGGCGGAGCCGTGAGGGTCACGTGGCTGTTGGTGGCGCTCACGATCGGATTCGGGAGCGACGAGCAGTCGGTGCCGTCGACCGGCCAGCCGCTGCCGGGCGGGTTGATGACCGCCGCCGTTCCAGTCGCGTTGCCGCCCGGTGGCACGGTTCGGGAGGCGAGAGTCAGGGTCACCGACTGGTTGGCGTCGACGTGCTTGTTGGTCCCGCTGCACTCCAGCTGGAAGGCGACGTCGACGTGGATGACGGCGCTCGGCGCGACCTGGCCGAGCTCGACCAGGCCCTGCACCCCTGGGGTCACGACGTCGCCGTCGGCACGAATCGTGTCGGCAAGAACGGCGGCCGCGGCAAGCAGGACGCCGGCTGCGGCCAGGACGATGGCTCGGCGGGTCCTCACGTTGTGCATCTGACGGCTCCCGGGCGGGGCTCAGGGGCAGGGCGCGCCCCTTTGAGCCAATCCTCCCCCCGCACCCCGGGCGGTCGATGGGCCGTTCGGGTGGTTTGGTGACGCCGTGCGCCGCCCGACCGTACCGGTCTGGTGACGGGCGGCACCGGACGCACTGAGGAGCAGCCGGGATAAGTGCGGATCGCTTGATTGGTACGCTGGACCCATGACCGACGAGATCCGCCCCTCGTCGACCGGCGCCGACCGCCACATCGTCGTCGCCGGCGTCGGTTTCCTCCTCGTCCTGGCCCTGCTCGCGTTCCCCCTCGACCTGGGGCCGCGGCCGGCATCGCAGGTCGTGTCCGAGCGGGCGCACGCCAGGATCGAGGCGGTCACCCCGCCGACCGACGTCGCGCCGCCGCTCGCCCGGATCGTGTTCCTGGAGGGCCGCCGCGCGGGGCAGCACGCCGACGCGCAGGTCGAGGGGCCGAGCGGCCAGCTGCAGCTACCCGACTACCGGGTCGGCGACGAGGTCGTCGCGGCCATCGACGTCCAACCGGACGGCACCGAGGCCGTCGCGGTGGTCGATCGCTGGCGGCTGCCGCTGCTCCAGGGACTGGTCGGTGCATTTGCGCTGGTCACCGTCGCGGTTGCCGGCTGGCGCGGGCTGCGCTCGCTCGTATCGCTGGCGCTGACCCTCGTCCTGACGATGCAGCTGCTGATCCCGCTGCTCCTCGCCGGCTGGAGCCCGGTCGGCCTGGCCGTGGGCTTCGGCATCCTCGTTACCGTCGCCACCCTCCTGCTGACCCAGGGGCTGAGTCGGTCGACCATCGCGGCGATCCTTGGCACGGCGATCGGGCTCGCCATCACCGGCGTCCTCGCCTTTGCGATCACGACCCTGGCGCGTTTCACCGTTGCCCAGGGGTCGGAGCAGGTCGTCTCCCTGCAGCAGCTCGGCGGGGACCGGATCGACCTGAGCGGCCTGCTCCTGGCCGCCGTGATCTTCGGCGGCCTCGGCGTCCTCAACGACGTGGCCGTCAGCCAGGCGGTCACGGTCGAGGAGCTCAACGACCTGGATCCCGCCCTATCGAAGGGCCAGCTCTACGCCCGGACGATGCGGGTCGGGGTCGCCCACCTCGGCGCGACGATCAACACCCTCGTCTTCGCCTACCTGGGCACAGCACTGCCGCTGCTGGTGCTCCTGGCCCTCCAGATCCAGAACCTCAACGTCACGCTCAGCGAGGAGGTCATCGCGGTCGAGATCGTTCGTACGGTGGTCGGCAGCATCGGGATCCTGTGCGCCGTGCCGTTCGCCACGGCGATCGCCGCGTGGCTCGCCCCGACCGGCAACGGGTAACCGGCCCGCGTTGGGCCGGCGGGTATGCTCGTCGGCATGGAGATCGCGCCGCGCATCCGCCGCCTGGGCGAGGGCCTCGTCAACTCATACCTGGTCGAGGACGGCGGGGCGGTGACGATCGTCGACGCCGGAGCTCCCGCCTACTGGGACGACCTGCCCGCGGAGCTGGCGACGCTCGGCCGGTCGCTGACGGACGTTCGGTCGGTCGTGCTCACCCATGGTCATTCGGATCACATCGGTTTCGCCGAGCGGATGCGTCGTGAACGAGGCGTGCCCGTGCGCGTCCACGAGGGGGACGCCGCCCTCGCCCGCGGAGAGGCGCCGAATCCGGCCCGCGGCCTGGGTCCGTTCCGCCCCCGTCCGCTGCTGGACTTCCTCATCTGGTCGATCCGCCACGGGATGCTTCGCCTGCAGCGAATCGCGGAGGTCGTGTCGTTCGGGGATGGCGCCACGCTGGACGTCCCCGGCTCGCCGCGGGTCATCCTCGTGCCCGGTCACACGCCGGGCAGCGCCGCCCTTCACTTTCCCCGCTACGACGCCCTGTTCGTCGGCGATGCCCTGGCCACTTACAGCGTGACGAGCGGGAAGGAGGGCCCCCAGGTCGCGCCGTTCACCGCCGACCGCAAGGAGGCCGTCGCATCGCTGGATCGGCTCCAGGCGATCGAGGCCAGGCTCGTCCTGCCGGGTCACGGCCAGGTCTGGACGGGTGGCGTCGGTGAGGCGATTCGCCGGGTCCGCGCCTCCTAGCCACATGTCGCGGGGAAGAGCAATCATGGCCAGGGCGGTGCAAGGGCGCACAACAAACACGAGGTGATGGGCGGACAAGCCGCGGGGAATGGCGCGTCGCGACGATGCGGGCGTGCAAGCGATCCCCATCGCCCAGCGCCTCGCCCGCCTGGCGCCCGACCAGCGGGCGGCGGCCACCGCTCCACCCGGCCCGATCCTGTGCGTCGCACCGGCGGGCAGCGGCAAGACGACGACGCTCGTCGCCCGCATTGCCTGGCTGGTCGACGGCGGCGTCGATCCGGCCACGATCGCCGCGATCACCTTCAACAAGCGCGCCGCGGAGGAGCTGGAGTCCCGCCTCGCCGAGGCGCTCGCGCCGCTCGGGGTGCCGAACCGCGGGCTGCGCGTTCGGACGTTTCACGCCCTGGGCCGGGAGATCCTGGCCTCGGCCGGGCGGCCCGTCGAGCCGCTGCTTGACCGGGGGGACGTCATCCGCCAGGCGGTTCCGTCGGCTGACGCCGCAACATGTCGCCGCCTCGACACGGCCATCTCCCGGCTCAAGCTGGACCTGCGCGCAGATCCAGACGTGGTCGCCGCCGACCCGGCTGCCGGGCCTGTCGCCCGGGCGTGGATCGCCTACGAGCGGATTCTCCGCGCCGCCGGTGGCCTCGACTTCGACGACCTCGTGGCGCGCGCGCTTGACCTGCTCGAGCGCGACGCGCCGACGCTCGAGCCGTGGCGGGAGCGCAGCCGGCACCTCCTGGTCGACGAGGCGCAGGACCTCGACCGGAGCCAGCTCGACCTCGCCCTCCTGCTCGCCGCGCCGGCGAACCAGCTCTTCCTAGTCGGCGACGACGACCAGTCGATCTACGGCTGGCGGCTCGCCGACGTCCGGCGCGTCCTGGGGCTCGCCACGTCTCTCCCCGGGCTCCGCCGGGTCGACCTCGTCACGAACTACCGCTGCCCGGCGCCCGTCATCGAGCGGGCCGTCCGGCTCGTCGAGCACAACGCGGAGCGATTCGCCAAGCGGATCCAGCCGCGGCCCGGCGCGGCAGGGCGGCTCATCCTCGGCGCCGACGGGCGGGACGAGACCGAGCGCGTGCGCCGGCTGCTGCTTGGTTGGCCGGACGACGGCTCGACGATGGCCATCCTCGCCCGGACCAACCAGGAGCTGCTGCCCGCGCTGGCGACCGCGATCGAGCTGAACCGGCCGTTCCGCTGCGCCGGGGTCTCGCTGCTCGTGGAGGACGACCGCCTCGACGCCTTGATGGACAACGTCGCACCGGACGGACCCGGAGCGGCGCCGCTCCTCGCCAGGCTGGGTGAGTGGCGACGCATCCGGCGGTCCGACGATGGGACCGACGACGGGCTGCTTGCGGCTTTGCTGGGCTGGGCCGCAGCTCACCCCGACCTCGGGTCGTTGCGGCGGGCCGTCGAGCAGGTCCGACGACGCGTCGAGGACCTTCGCCGGGACGACGCGCACCTGACGCTCGCCACCGTTCACGGTACCAAGGGCCTGGAGTGGGATCACGTCGCGGTCCTGGGGATGGAGGCGGGCCGTTTTCCGAGCCGCCGGGCGGTCGACGAGTCGACCGAGCCGGCGCGGGCCCTCGAGGAGGAGCGGCGCCTGGCCTACGTCGCCTGGACCCGGGCACGCCGATCGCTGACCCTGTTGTACGACCCCGACGTACCGTCCCCGTTTCTGCTCGAGGCGTTCGATCCTGCCGAGCTGCGTCTCCCGGTCCCCGCCGGGCGGGCGCGGTGACCGGCGCCTAGCGTCCGGCCGCCTCCCGCCGCGCCAGCTCGCGGAGGAGCCGGTCGACGGCGTCGAGGAAGGGCTCGGTGAGCTCGGCGGGGAGGGCGTCGCGAACGGAGTCCTTCGGGCCGTAAGCGGCCCGCGCCCGCAGAGCGGTCGAGCGCAGGCTCGACAGCTCGTCGTCGCGCAACCGATCCGGCAGCGGGCCAAGGAACTCCGCCCAGCGCGAAATGCCACCCTCCCGCGCAGCCGCCACCAGCCGGTCGCCGTGCCACGCCGCGACCAGGGCCGCCTCGTCGATTGCCGGCCGCTCGTGGCGCGCCGGACCGCGCCGGGTGCGCGGCTCAGGCATCGGACCGGCGCTCCGGCCGGCCCGTCGTGACCCACACCGGGTCGGCGAAGCAGGCGTGCTCGATGTCTTGCATGCCGCCGAATCCTACGCGGGCGAGCTGCCCCAGGGAGACGAGAAGCCCCCGCCGGCGGGCGGGGGCTTCTCGTCGCGTGGCCCCGCCGTCAGCCGGCGGCGCCTGCCGCTGCACTGGCACGAGCCAACAGGTCGTTGACCTGCCGGATGAGCGCCTGGGCTCGCTGCTCGTCGAGCTGGGCGCCATTGAACGCCGCGCCCGTCAGCGTGCCCTTGATCGTCGACGCGAGGCTGTCGCGCTCGTTGGTCAGCGACGTGATGGTTGCCTCGAGGTTGGTATACGTCGAGTCGTCGCCGCTCGACCCGCTGGCCAGCGCGCGCGTCGAGATCCTGAGCGTGTCCATGGCGAACTGGCCGAACGAGGCATTGAGCTGCTTGTAGGCAGCCGACAACCGGACGTACGTCCCACGGTGGACGCGGAGCCCGGCGGGGCCGGCCCACGGCTGCAGGATCTCCGAGACGACCCGTCCGTCGTGGACGTAGTCGTCCTTCAGGCCAAGCAGGCTGAGCATCGTCGGGCGGATGTCCGTGTGGTCGGTCCATGAGCCCCCGTAGGCACCGAGCTGCTGAACGCCCGGACCGACGTAACCGATCCAGGTCGAGGCGATCTCGTCCTGGATGTCGCCGTGGTTCCAGGCGAAGCTCTGCGGCGTCCGCGCGGGGATGAACGCACACGCGGCCTGCGTCGCGCACGTCGCTGGCGTGCCGGACGTGAAGAAGAACCAGTCGGGGTCGGCGAACAGGGTGAAGGTAGGCGTGCGGAGCGGATCCGCCGTCACCATGTGCAGCGTCCGTTCCCCGACGGGATCCGCGAGCCGCTGGGTGATGTCGTGCTGGACGACGCCGGTGTAGGGGTTGGTCCAGCTGAGCTGGGCACTCTCGCGCTCCAGCTTCCTGACCGCCGGGTCCGTGCGGGCCGGGTTGCCGTTGACGTAGATGGTCGGCGCGTCATCGGAATGGACACTGAACGCGGTCGTGTCGCTGAACTGGGTCCGGATCATCGCCCCGAGGTTGGCGTTGATCTCGCCGACGCGGGCGTACGTGCACGGCGTCGTCACCCCGTTGCAGCCGGCGGGCGTCGGGGCGTCGCCGGCGAAGTGGTCGCCCTCGTCGACGGTGAACACGAACAGCGTGTTCGACTTGTTGATCCCGTCGGCGGCGAGGCGGTCAAAGAACCCGGCGAAGGCGGCGTCGTAGTCCTTGAGCTGCTGGACGTAGCCGGGCTCGCCGGGGCCGTAGGCGAAGTGGATGTTGCCGGACGTGCCGTGGCCATCGTGCGCGTCGGAGATGTAGGCATACGTGACGGGGACGCCGGCCTCCTGCATCTGGGCGACCCACGACAGCGAGACCGTCGCCTCCATGCCGTCGAAGCCGGGGAAGCCGACGTGCCCGGTCGCATCCTGGATCGTGTTGCCACCGAGGTCGGTCATCGGACCGCTCGGCTTGATCACCGGGTTGACGTACTTCGCGCCGAACAGGCCGTTGAAGCCGGTGTAGGCGTCGCCGGTCCTCGGGTCGGGCGGTTCGTCAGGCAGGAGGTCCGGACGGCCGTTGTTGGCCGACGAGCAGATCGCCGAGCCGCGTGCGCAGTGGACTCCGATGCCGACGAAGTCGGCGAACGCCTGGCCCGGGTTGGCGGCCACCTCGGCGGCCTCCGGGGACGCCGCGCCGAAGACCGTCGGGATGTCGATCGCGGTGTTCTCGAGAATGGTGTTGGCCGTAGCGACCGCACCGAAGTCGCAGCCGGCGCGGGTGTACGGGACCCACGGCGCCGGGGCGACCTTGCCGTTTTCATTGATCATCGTCGGCGTGAAGTCGGTCTGGCCGGCGGTGCCGCCCGGATCGAAGATCGGCGACGTCCAGTAGGCGAACGACACGCCGGTGCGACTGCCGGCCCCACTGAAGTAGCGGAAGCTGTTCGACACCGGCTGGCCCATCCGATCCGGGTAGACGCCGGTCAGCGACGACAGGATGCCCGTCGCGGTATGCGAGATCAGGACCGTGTGGTCGTTCGTCAGCAAGGTGCCGTTGTCCCTGATGAAGTTGAGCAGGTGCGGCATCTGCTCGAGATCCGAGGGCACGTTCGGGTTGTCGCGCAGGAAATGCGTGTTGTCGAACTGGACGTGGATGACGTGCTGGACGCTGCCGCGCGCCGACCCCAGCTGGCAGGTGCCGGCCGCGCGCGCCGCGCTGTCGGACCCGACGACCGGTCTCCACAGCAGCGCCGTTGCGGCGAGCCCGGCGGCTGCGGTGACGGCGAGCAAACGGCGCGCGAGCAGCGGGATGGACGTTCTCATCGGTCCTCCTCCGATCGGCTGGGCCGGGCCTCGTCCGGCCGCTGGCAGTGCGCCAGGCCCGTCGTCGGGGCCGGCGTCGTGAATCGACGGGCACCGAGGATTCGGGGCGGTTACCGGCCCGTGAAGGGTCGGTTGGCCGCACGGGGCTCGTGCCCGGGTCCCCACTGGGAGACTGACGATAGCGGTCGCCTCGGCGGCCCGGACGTTGCAACTTCCTCTCGAAAACCGCGCGGCGCCTCGATGAGCCGGCTCAGCGACGGCGTACCTCGCCAAGCCGACCGCGCCGGAACCACACCTATCCGGGGCCCAAAGTGTCCAGATTTCTTGACGCGGGACAGCCCGAGTCATACAGAACGAGACGATCTTCTGCTCGCATCCAGGATGCCAAGTGAAAGTTCTAATTCACGGCCTCGCCGGACCTAATGTCGACGACCGTTCGATGCAGCCGACGAGCAACCTCCAGCAGCGCGTTTTGTCCCGACGCATGCAGGACGAGTTTAACGGGACGAAGGATCGGCATCGTTTCGGCTGCGCGTTCGGCGCTGGTCGCTTCCGCGAGGACGTCGACGAAGTCGAAACCGACCCGAGCGCTGTCGGCGACCGCTTGGTCCGAGTTGACAACCATGATGGCCGCCGTTCTAAACCGTCGTACTCGAAGATCGTCGATGGAGTCGCGCAGGGCGTTGAGATTTCTGCCGAAATACAGGGGAAGTTGAAGCGCAGCTGCCAACTCATCGTAGCCGCAGTCGACGCTTTTGAGGCGTTCGCCAATCACGAGAAGCATCTGGAGCTGCCGACTCTCCACGCCAGCGACGAGACTATCGAGTTCGTTGCGCCTCGCCACCAGTCCATAGCATCGAATTGAATTCCGGGACACGAGCGCCGCTCCGATGCGATCGAAGTCCTCCACCGCCGTTACCTCACCCTGACAAACGTCGTGTAGTGGTCCGTGGTGTAGTAGATGCCCCCATCGCTTCCGATCACCACGCGTTGGTCACCTCGGTTTGTACCGGGCACATAGGGACTGACATCATGCTCTGTGTAGGAAATCGGGGCGCCGTCTAGATCGTGGGTCGGAAGGACCTGCCCGCCGCGGCGTCCGTCGTTCGCATACGGCTTCGTGACGTAATCTGGAGGGGGACCCCCGGCGCCGTCGACGTAGTCGATCAGTCCGCGGACTTGCGGCGAGATCACCGGCTCGGACCCGGCGTCCGGCCCGCCTCGTGCACCCAGGTATTCAGGCCCTGGGGCGCCCTCGGTGCCTAGCGGATCCCCGGTCCTCGCGCCAAGAGGGAAGTCCATTGGCCCGCTCAAGCCGCCAATGAACACGGCGGCGAGCATGAGCGAATCCATGGCGAGCCGACAGAATCGGGCTCCGCCCGGCGCGGCTGGGGGTTATCGGGCGGCGGCGGCTCGCTTGCGGGTGGGCGGGATCCTGACGGGCCGGGCGGCGCGCCCGTTCCCGCGCCCGTTGCCGCGACCCGCCTCCTCGGCGAAGGTCACGTGCGACAGCGGCACGAGTGGCTCCCCACGGAGCACACGGGCGAGATACTCACCGGTCGCGGAGTCGCGGACGCCGGCGATCTGCTCAGGCGTGCCCTCGCCAACGATTCGTCCGCCGCGCGCGCCTCCGCCGGGCCCGAGATCGACGATCCAATCGGCCGTCTTGATGACATCGAGGTTGTGCTCGATGACGACGACCGTGTTGCCGGTGTCGACGAGGCGATGGAGGACCTGGAGGAGCTTCTCGACGTCGGCGAAGTGCAACCCGGTGGTCGGCTCGTCCAGGACGTAGAGCGTGCGACCCGTCGCGCGCCG
>JBGPDX010000005.1:0-34746 GCA_041482475.1 Candidatus Limnocylindria bacterium
CTGCCCTGGCCCTGGCCCTGTCCGGCGCCGGGGCTGGCCTGCCCGCTGCCCTGGCCCTGTCCGGCGCCGGGGCTGGCCTGCCCGCTGCCCTGGCCCTGTCCGGCGCCGGGGCTGGCCTGCCCGCTGCCCTGACCCTGCCCCGGGTTCGGCTGACCCTGGCGACCCGGATTGCCGGCGGTCGCCAGATCGCGGCGCGCGGTCTGGAGCCTCGACGCCGCGGCGGCGAGGTCGCGGTTGACGTCGACCTTGCCGCTCGCTGCCTGGAGGGCCTTGCCCAGACGGTCGAGCGCCGCCCTGGCGCCCGCGGTGTCGCCCTGCCCGAGGCTCTGGGCGGCGTCGCGGAGTGCCTGGCCCGCCGCGCCATCCGCCTGGCTCGCCGCCGACTGGAGCTCGGACAGCTGTCGGGCGAGGTCTTTCTGCTGTTCGGGCGTCAGCTGGTCGAGCTTGTCATCGAGGCCGGCGAGGTCGCGCGCGGCCTGCTTCGGGTCGCCGGCGGAATTCGCCGTCGGCTGTCCGGTGGCGGCACGTGACAGCGCCCGGCTGACCGAAGCCAGCGACGACGCGCGTTGCTCCGTCGCGGGGTCCAGCTGGGCGCGCAGGTCGCCCTCGACGCTGCCGAGCCTGGCGAGGTTCAGCTCGAGATCGCCCGGTCGCTCGCGGAGCTGTCTGGCCAGGTCGCGCAGCTCCTGCGCCAGCCTGGTCCGTGGGTCATTGGAATCCGCGGCCTTGTGCTCCAGGTCCGTGGCGGCCTGGTCGATCCGGTCGGCCTGGCGGTTCGCCTCGTCCCGCAACTGGCGGGCGGTCGCGATCGCCGCGTCCTGGGGGTTCGGCAGCAGGATGACCGGCGCGAGCACGAGCGCACCGATCAGCGTGACGATCGCCGGCGTGCGCGACAGTCGCGGTCGGAACAATCCGGCCGGGACCAGCTGCAGCACGTGCGCGGCGTCGCGGCGCTGCCGCCGGACGAGCCGGCGCTCCTGGGCGGCCTGATCGACCGGTCCGATGTCATCGATCTCCTCCTCGCCGGCGTCCGCCAGGGTCGACGGGATCGCGGCGGCCAGTGCCAGGGCGCTCGCGATCCGGTCGCCGATCCGCGCCTCGGCATCGATCGCCATGGCCGTTTCGCC
Organism: Candidatus Limnocylindria bacterium; assembly: GCA_041482475.1. Lineage (GTDB taxonomy): Bacteria > Chloroflexota > Limnocylindria > Limnocylindrales > CSP1-4 > JACDAV01. The sequence goes on from JBGPDX010000005.1 coordinate 1,128, forward strand.
CAGTGTCGGCCGCGCGATGGTCGCCGCGACAAGCAGGGCAACGAGTCCGGCGATCGGCAGCGCCGCGCCGACGACCGGCGCTGGCTCGAGCGGGAGGACCCGCGCCAGCGACCAGAGCACGACCTCCGACGCGACGACGGCCGCGGCCGCCGCCCAGGCACGGCGTGCGATCCTCCGCAACCAGAGCCGGCGGCGGTGCGGCAGGAGCCCCCCTCGGATCGCGGCGAGATCGGGATCGAGGCGAGCTTGCGCCGGCGCAGGGTCGGGCGGCGCGAAGCGGCGTCCATCGGCCGCCGGATCGCCGCGCCAGGCCGGTGCCAGGCGAGGGAACCGGGGCGTCATGAAGCGCTTCTCCGCACGGCGCCGCGGCGCAAGCCAGGGCGGCGGAGGCGCCAGCGCCTGTTCGGCGTGACGAGCTGCACGGACGCGAGGATGAGCACGACGGACAGCACGACCCAGGCGATGGCGCTCTTCGGCCAGAAGCTGTCGCGGATCACGCCGAAGGGCTGAACCACGATCGCTCCACCGGGGATCCCCTGCGGTCCCGGCACCGGCTTGCCGAGCCCCAGCTGCACGGGGAGCGGCTGCGGGATGGGGGCGACGCCACCGAAGACCGGGTTGTCGCTGACGTAGGCGACCTGGCTGCACCAGTCGCCGAAGCCGCTCTCGACGCCGCACATCACGTCGGCCTGGGCGAAGTACGGATTGAGGTAGACGAGCGCCTCGGGCGGGCGGCCTTTGAGTGGGCCGATGCTCGCCGAGCCGCCGGCCGTCATCGCGTTCCAGAAATAGAAGACGAAGAACGAGCCGGCGGTGACGGCGAGCATCGCGAAGTACGTCGCGATCGTCGCCGCCTGGGTGCGTCGCATGAGCGCCGACCAGAAGAGCCCCAGCGAGCACAGGCCAAGGGCCGTGGCCAGAAGGACCGCGTAGCCGCGGACGACGTCGTCGGGCGACACCCCGCCGAAGACGAACACGATGGCCGTCAGCGGAATCGAGGCGAAGACCAGGATGCACAGGTACGTCAGCGCGCTGAACAGCTTGCCCAGGACGATGGACAGCGACGAGACCGGCGTCGTCGCCAGCATGTCGAGCGTCTGCTTCTCGCGCTCGAGGCTGATGGCGCCCGCGGTGAACGCCGGCGCCAGCGCGATGACGAGCAGTGTCTCGAGCAGCAGCATGGCCATGAAGATGCCCTGCCCGATCTGGGCCGAGGCGAGCGCTCCGGATCCGGCGAACGCGGCGCTCTTCTGCCGCTCGAGGATGAGCTCGACCATCCAGCCGAAGCCCCCGAGCAGGATGAGATAGGCGGTCAGGATGACGAAGGCCCGACGCCCGCGCATCCGGCCGCGGAGCTCCTTCACGGCGACCGCGGTGACGCCGGGGAGCGCAGCCCGGAACCGCATCCGCCTCCATGGCAGGCGGCCCGCCGTGTCCGCCGACCGTTTCGGGGCCGCGGCGGGGGTCGGCGGCGGCGCGGTCTCGACCGCGTCGGGGGGCGTGGCTTCGAGGCCGCGCGTCGCGCTGTCGTTCATCGGTCGATTCCACGCCGGCGGGACGGAAGCGCGAGACGGAGCTGCTTCGGCAGGCTCAGGCGCCGGGTGGGGGACACGGTTTCGGCGGCGACGACGATCGCCACGCCGGCGACCAGCAACCAGGCAATGATGGTCTTTGGCCAAAGGGTGCCCGGCGCCGTCCCTTGCGGCTCCGGTTGGGGTGCAGGCGCGATGGCGGGTTGACCGAAACGGGGTGCCGGGCCCACAGGGGTGACGACGACGTTGGTCACTGGGGGCTGGCCTGGCGTCGCAAAGCAGGCGCCGCCGGTCGCGGCGCACAGGAGGTCCGCCTGGGCGACGAACGGGTTGAGATACAGCAACGCCTCCGATGGCGGCGGCGCGTTGTCCTCCTGCGCACGACTCGCCAGGCTGATCCACGCCACCGTACCCCCGCCGGCGGCGAGGGCGACCGCGACGAAGGCGGCGACGGTGGCCGATTGCGTCCTTCGGAAGATCGCCGAACAGGCAACCCCCAGGGCACCGGCGCCGATCCCGACCGAGACGACGACCAGGTAGGCCAGCAGGAGGTCTTCCAGCCCGACGCCACCGAACAGGAACGCCAGAGATGCGAGCGGGATCGACGCCCCGACGACGATGCCGAGGAACGACAGCGCGCTCATCAGCTTGCCGACGACGATGGCGAGCGACGAGACCGGCGTGACCGCGAGCAGGTCGAACGTCTGCTTCTCGCGCTCCTGGCTGATCGATGCCGCCGTGTAGGCCGGCGCCAGGATGAGCACGACGAGCGTCTCGATCAGGACGATCGCGGCAAAGATGCCGCGGCCGACACTGACGGACTCCAGTGCACCGAGTGGCCCACCGGTCGCCGCCCGCAGCCCCAGCCACAGCAGTCCGCCAAGGACCGCCAGGTAGAAGGTCAGGAAGACAAACGCGCGCTTGCCACGCATCCGGCCGCGGATTTCGCGGATCCAGATGGCCGACAGGCCGGCCAGGCCACGCGGGCCGGGGCCGCTCATGTCACCTGCCCCGGGGTGTCGCGAGCGGTGACCTGGAGGAAGAGCTCCTCGAGGTCGCTGGCGGCGCGAGCGAAGCTGATGATCGGCAGGCCCGCCCGGATCGCGGAGGCGAGCAGCAATGCCGTGGCGGCCTCGTCCCCGCGGAAGCCCAGCTCCACGGTGCCGTCCGCGAGGATCGTCGCGGAGGCGACGTCTGTCTCGGCGGCGAAATGGTCACGCGCGTGTTCGATGGCGGGCTGGTCGCCCAGGATGCGGACCCGCAGGACGGCGCCCACGCGCAGCCGCCGCTCGATGTCGGCGACCTTGCCCTGCGCCAGGACCTGGCCTCGATCGACGATCGCGACGCTCGTGCAGAGCTCCTCCAGCTCGGGGAGGATGTGACTGCTGATGACGATCGTCTTGCCCAGCGACCGCAGCTCACGGAGCAGCTCGCGAAGCTCGACGCGAGCCCGCGGATCGAGTCCGGAGGCCGGCTCGTCGAGCAGCAGGACCTGCGGGTCGTGGACGAGGGTGTGGGCCAGGCAGAGGCGCTGCTGCATGCCCCGCGACAGCCCCTGGACATAGGTGTCGCGCTTGTCCCCGAGGTCGACGAGGTCAAGGAGATCGCGGATCATCTGTTGCCGGCGGCCTGCGGGAATGCCGTAGCAGCGGGCGAAGAAGTCGAGGTATTCCCAGACCTTCATGTCGTCGTAGACGCCGAAGACGTCGGGCATGAAGCCGAGAACGCGACGAACGGCGTTGGGGTTCCGGCGGACGGAGATGCCGGCGATCTCCGCCTCGCCGGCCGTTGGCGCGAGGAGCGTGGCGAGGATTCGGAGGATCGTCGTCTTGCCCGCGCCGTTCGGTCCGACCAGACCGAAGATCTCGCCCTCCTCGACGTCGAGGTCGAGGCCGGCCACGGCGAGGGTGCCGTCATAGCGCTTGACGAGGCCGTGGGTCCGGACGATCGCGCTCACTGGACGTCGCCCTCGAGCCTGAGCTGGAACCCGAAGCCGATTCCGTCGAGCTTGTCGTTGACGAACCTGACGAGGATCGTACCGCTGCCCGGGTCGACGTAGCGGGTGGGGTCCTTGAGTTCGTACCCGGCGCCCGAGGTGAAGTGCGGCAGGCGCAGCCACTTGCCGCCCAGCGTCCGGTCGAAGACCTCGATGTCGGGCATGTTGTCGAAGAACTGGCTGCAGTCCTGGGTGTTCGGGTCGCACTTCGGGCCGGGTGGCGGCTTCACGCAGCCCGGCAGATCGTCCGTGGCGTTGCGGCAAGGTTGTGGGTCGAGCGGCTCGAGGAGCTTCGAGCCGCCGATGCTGCTCACGTCGCCGCCGCCGAAATTGAGCGCCATGATCAGCCGCCGCGGGGTCAGCGCCCCGTCGAAGGCGATCGGCCGGTAGGCCATGGTGACGGTTCCCCGACCCATGTTGATCGAGAACGGGTCCTTGGTGAAGAACGCCCCGTCGACGCTGACGACGCTGCTCCGCATCAGGTCGCCCTCGAACGCGGTGGCCCCGTGGACGTGCATCGACAGCGGGATGAAGAACAGGACGTTGCCCGTGCGGCGTGGGACCTGTCCCGAGATGCGGACGTCGAGAACGCGCCGGCTGCCCCAGGTCAGAAGCACCGGGCTGTCCGACTGGAGTTGTCCGCTGGACCCAACAGTTGGATCGAAGGTCAGCTGATCGATGATGCTGTGCCGGACCAGGGACTGCTGCGACGCACCCGTGCCCAGGGTCGGGTCGCCGAAGAACGACTGGCCCAGGATCCGGTCCGACAGCGACTGGCCCGGGAGCGTCGCGCCGATCGGCAGCGACAGCGACTGCTGGGCGCCGGGCGCGAGGTCCTTCAGGACCACGACCGATCCGCCGAGGACGACCGCCGGCTTCTCGAGTGTCTGGTCGGAGAGATTCCGGATCGTCCCGCGGAGTGCCCCGTCGACGAGGCTCAGGTCCGCCTGGATCCGCGGGACCACCGCGGCAGTCTCGGCGCGAACGGTCCGCAACGAGCCGAAGCCCACCACGAGATCGCGGATCCGTGCTGGATCGCCCTGCAGGACGTCCAGTACGGAGGTGTCGCCGGTCAGGTCGCCCGTGAGCGTCGACGAGATCAGCGCGCCGCCGGGGATGTCCAGCTGGTAGGTACCCCGCGAGGGCGAGAAGACGCCAAGGTAGACCTGCGCCGTTCCCTCCGTGGTGTCGGGCGCACCGCGGACGATGGCCACCTCGTTGAGGATCACGTCGAGTCCGCGCAGAGACGCCCCGAAGGCATAGGCCCCCGCGGCGAAGACGACGATGAGGATCGGCATCGTGATCCAGGCCCACTCGCGACGGTCGAGGCGGCGGAGGACCAGGTAATTCACCGGGCCGATGAGCACGATGTAGCCGAGCAGCAGCCCCAGCAGGCCGCCGATCGGCGGCAGGGCGAGGGCGGGCAGCTGGGAGACGGCATTGACGAGCTGGCCGTCGTCGGCGATCCCCGTGCTCAGCGATCGCGGCGGCAGGAAGCGACGCCACAGCGACGCGGTCGAGCGGGAGTCCGCGATCCAGCCGGTCGACGGATCGAAGCCAAGAATGGTCACGGCTCCAATCCCGTAAGCCGCCTCGGCGGCGATCACGCGATCGCCGCTCGTGGCGAGCGAGCGGCCTCGGCCCAGGCTGCCACCCAGCGCCGGGACATCGGTCGCCCCGACTGGCAGCTTGCCCACGAGACCGGTCAGGCTGTCCGGCGCGACGTCCACCGTGGCGGTGGGGCGGTAGGGGAGGATGTCGTCCGGGAAGCCGGCAAGCACCGACGGCCCGCCGGTGCCGCCCACGATCAGGAGGCGGCCGCCGCCGGCAAGCCAGCCGCGCAGCGCCGCCAGTTGTCCAGGGCCGATCTGGCTGTCGACGTCCTGCCAGACCAGGCGATCGAGGGCGCCCCAGGCTTCGACCCGGTCCGGAAGGTCGGTCGGCGACAACTGGATGATGGCCGGGACCTGGCCGCTCGGGGCCGGCAGGAGATTGAGGTCGGGAACGATCCTCTGGGGCTGCTCGGCGACGACCCCCACGATGAGCTGTGTCGCGTCATGGACGGTGAACGTGACCGACTTGCTGGCGATCGTCCGGCCGTCGGCGACGAGCGTCACGTCGAGCGCCCGGCCGAAGGCGGGCGGCTGAGCGTAGAGGACGTAGTCCTTCTCGCTTTGGGTGGGCAGGTCGACTGGCGTTCCGAACCGCGTTCGACCCTGGGAGCCGCCCGCCAGGCGGAGCTCGCCGACGACGGCCGGGCCGTCGTTCCGGAGGTGGACCCGGATCGCCATCCACGAGCCTATCCGGGCGTGGCCCTGGAGCATCGCCGAGGCATCCATCACCGGCAGGTCGGCGGCGCTCGCGGGCAGCGCGCCGAGCGGCCACAGCGTCAGCAGCAGCGAGGCGACGAGGCAGAGCCACAGCACGGTGCGGGCAGGCACCGCGCGCGTTCGAAGGGGGACCCGTCGGGCCGGCACGGAGGGCGCGTGGCGGGGCAAGGACACTCCTCGCGGGCGGGAGAACGGGATCGGACGCAGCATCGACGTGCCCACCCCTCGAAAAGTTGCGCATCCGGTCGCCGTGTCGCGGGCCCCGTCGCGGCGGTTCGAAGGCGCCCCGCCGACGGCTATCGTACGATGCCCCTCGTCCCACTCTTCGCCCGTCGCCCGGGCGACGCCCGCCCGCCGAGGAGCCCGTGCCGCTGATCCGACCCTTCCGCGCGCTCCGCTACCGTCCGGACGCCGTGGGGGATCTGGGGCTGGTCGTCAGCCCTCCCTACGACGTCATCTCGCCGGACGATCAACGGAGGCTCCTCGCGCGACATCCACGCAACGTCGTCCGGCTGGACCTGCCGTCGGTGGAGCCCGGCGACGAGCCGGATGACCGCTATCGCCGGGCTGCCCGGACGCTCGCCGCGTGGCGTTCCGACGGTACGTTGCACAAGGACCCTCGGCCCTCCGTCTACCCCTACGAGCAGACCTACTGCCTGCCGGGCACGTCCACCGCGCGAACCCAGCGCGGCTTCTTCGGGCGCCTCCGGCTCGAGCCGTACGGGCCGCAGTCGGGCGTCCGCCCGCACGAGCGAACCATGGCCGGGCCCAGGGAGGATCGGTATCGCCTCCTCCGCGCCACCGGCGTCAACACCAGCCCGGTCGTCGGGCTCTACGAGGACAGGGCGGGGGAGTCGCAGGCGCTGCTGGACGGGATCGTCGCCGGGGCGCCCGACGCGGACGTGGTCGACGACGACGGGGTCGCCCACCGGATGTGGGCGGTCCCGGACGATGGTACCGGCGACGGCACGGCCGCCGCGCTGGCGGCGATCGCGGGGCGCGGCCCGATCACCATCGCCGACGGGCACCATCGCTACGAGACGGCGCTTCGCTACCGCGACGAGCGACGGATGAGCCGGTCGTGCGAGGAGGATCCGGCCTTCGACTATCTGCTGATGCTCTTCCTGGAGTCGACGCACGAGCCGCTGACCGTGCTGGCAACCCATCGCGTCGTGCGGGCCGGAGCCCCCGATGGCGGCGACATGCTGGCGGTCGCGGCCCGAGCGTTGTTCGACGTCGAGGTCGGGGTCTCGCGGGAGCGGCTCGTGCGCGAGTTCGCGGGCAGTGTTGGCGGCGGGCGAGGGCGCTTCGGGTTGTGGTGGAGGTCCGGTGGGAGCGGCGGTGCGATCCTCGAGGCTCGCCGAGAGGCGTTCAAGCCCATCCTCGCGGCGAGCGGGGTCGCCCTGGGCGGCCTCGACGTCACGCTCCTCAGCGCCACCCTGGAACGACTCTGTCACCTCGATGCGGAGGCGCTCGCCGGTGGCAGTCGTGTCGAGTACACGAAGTCTGCCCGCGCGGCGATCGAGCTGGTCGAGTCGGGCCGCGATGGCGACGTCGCGTTCCTGCTCGAGCCGACCCCGGTGGCGTCGATCGCCGACGTCGCCGCCGAAGGCGACGTCATGCCGCAGAAGTCGACCTATTTCTATCCCAAGCCCCTGACCGGCCTGGTCATCAACCCGCACGAGTGGTGACACGGATGCCAGAGACGACACCCCAGCCGATCCTCGCCCGCGCCCAGGTGTCGCCCGCCAACGGGCGCCCCGTCCGCAAGGACGAGATCGAGCTCGACGACCGGGGCCTGTACATCGAGTCGTGGCTGCCGGAGCGGCGGTCGCGCCGGAAGCCGCTCCTGTTCGTCCATGGCGAGCTCGCCGGGTCGTGGCTGTGGGAGCGGTTCCTGGGCTATTTCGCGGGCCGCGGCTGGGAGGGCCACGCCCTCAACCTGCGGAATCACTTCTGGTCGCAGACGGCCGATCCGACCGAGCTATCGTTCGAGACCTACACGCAGGACGTGGTCGCGGCGATGGACCGACTGGGCCCGAATACGGTCGCCATAGGTCACGGGATGGGCGGCCTGCTCGTCATGAAGGCCGCCGAACGGATGCCGATCTCGGCCATGATTCTCCTCTCCTCGGAGCTGCCGCGGGATCTGCGGTTGCCCGCCTTGCCACACGAGCTGCGCGACGTACCGGACGTCTACGGCAAGGCGTCGATCGGCTGGGAGACGTTGCCGGAGAAGCTCCAGCGCGACCATCGCGACCTGACGATCCAGGACGTCCTGCGGATCCAGCATCTGCTTGGCCAGAAGCCGCACGAGGCCGGGGCGGCGCGGCGACAGGTGATGCAGGGTGTCCCGGTCGACCGCCGGGCGTTCGACGACATCCCGAAGCTGGTCATCGGCGCCGGACTCGACCGTTATGTCCCGGAGCCGGGCTCCGAGCGGCTGGCGGAATGGCTCGATGCCGCCTACGAGCCGTTCGGGGCTCACTCCCACTACGGGCTCGTCCTCGCCGAGCAGGGCTTCCAGCAGGTCGCCGAGTCGATCCGGGGCTTTCTCGAGACGTACCGCCTCTAGGGCGCGGCGGCGCGCCGCTCGTCGGTGGAGCAGTTGCCACCCCGTCCGGGCGCTTGTTACCATTTCCGCCGGTTCGGTGGCCGCCTCGTCGCCGGATCGGACCAGGCCGCATTCGTCTAGAGGCCCAGGACACCGCCCTCTCAAGGCGGAGATCACCGGTTCGAATCCGGTATGCGGTACCAGCGAATCCATCTGACGCCCCCGGACCGCGCCCCGGGGGCGTTCCTTATTGCCTAGACTCGCCCGGTGTCCCCGTCCCGTCCGCGCCGCCTGGTCATCCTGACCGAGGGCCAGTTCTCGTTCCACCACGCCAAGACCGCCTTCGGGGTCATCCGCTACGGCCCGGACCCGGTTGTCGCCGTGCTCGATTCGTCGATCGCCGGCCGCAACATCGCGGAGTGGCTGCCCGGCCAGGATATTCCGGTCGTGGCGACGCTCGACGAGGCGCTGGCACGGCCGAAGCCGCCGACCGCGCTGCTGATCGGGATCGCCCCGACGGGCGGCCGGCTACCCGATTCGTGGCGCGCGACCATCGTCGCCGCGATCCGCTCCGGGCTCGACATCCTGTCCGGGCTGCACACGTTCCTCGGCGACGATCCGGAGCTCGCCGCCGCCGCGCGCGAGTGCGGCGTCGAGATCGTCGACTACCGCCGGCCGCCGGCCAGGATGGAGACCGCCGTCGGGCGGGCCCACGAGCCCGGCAAGCGGGTGATCCTGACGGTCGGCACGGACTGCGGTGTCGGCAAGATGTCGGTGGCCCTCGAGCTCCGTCGGGCGGCCGTGGAAGCGGGTCTGTCGGCGTCATTCGTGCCGACGGGTCAGACGGGGATGATGATCGAAGGCTGGGGCGTCGCCGTCGACCGGGTCATCTCGGACTTCCTCCAGGGCACCTGCGAGTGGCTGGTCGAGCAGGGCGAAGCCCGCGGCGACTGGGTCATGGTCGAGGGACAGGGATCGATCGACCATCCCGCCTACTCGTCGGTGACGCTCGGGCTCATCCACGGCACGACGCCCCACGCGATGGTCCTCGTCCACAAGCCGGGGCTGGTCGAACACGACTTCGACCACCGGCCGGGGTTCGCCTGCCCGATCAAGCCGCTGCCGGAGCTCATTCGGGTCCACGAGCAGATCGCGGCGTTGGTGGCGCCGTCACGCGTCGTCGCCGTCGCCCTCAATACCTCGCTCATCGACGACCCGGCACAGGCCAGGCGCGAGATCGAGCGGACGGCGCGCGAGACGGGCCTGCCGTGCGACGACCCGGTGCGCTTCGGGCCGGAGCGGCTGTGGCCGCAGGTCCAGTCGCGCGTCGAGGCGCTCGTGCGGTGACGCTGTCGCTCACCCACGAGATCCTGCGGCTGGGCTTCCGCGACCCGTTCCGCATCGCTCGGCATCCCGATTCGGATGGCGCGACGACGGTCATCGTCGCGCTGACCGACGACCGGCATCCCGGCGTCCTCGGCGCGGGGGAGGGATTCCCCGATGCCTATTACGGCGAGACGCCCGAAACGATGGCGGCGGTCTTCCCCCTGCTGCTGGAGGCCGTCGGCGAGCCCGTCCTGTCCGCCGAAGGGCTGGCGATCGCCGCGTCGGCGATGGACGGGCGAATCCGCCACCACGGTGCCGCCAAGTGCGCCATCGACATCGCCCTCCACGACCTGGCCGCCCAGGCTGCGGGCGTGCCGCTCCACCTGTTCCTGGGTCTCTCCGCCGACATCCCGCCGACGGACTTCACGATCGGGCTCGATCGCCCGGCGATCGTCGCGGAGCGGGCGCGACGGGCGGGGCGTTTTCCGGCCCTCAAGATCAAGGTGGGCGGACCGGACGACCTGGCGACGCTGGAGGCCGTACGGGCGGTCTACGGCGGACCGCTGCGGGTCGATGCGAACACCGGCTGGACACCCGACGACGCGGTCCGCCTGTTGCCGGCGCTGCAACAGCTTGGCGTCGTCCTCGTCGAGCAGCCGTTCCCCGCCGCGCGGCTCGATCAGCTTCGCTGGCTCCAGGAGCGCTCGCCGCTGCCCATCGTTGCGGACGAGAGCGCGGTCGACATCGCCGACCTCGACGGGCTCGTCGGCGTGGTCGCCGGCGTCAACGTCAAGCTCGCCAAGTGCGGCGGCGTCGGGCCCGCCAGGCGGATGCTCGAACGGGCGCACGAGCTGGGCTTTCGGACGTTCCTGGGCTGCATGGAGGAGACGTCGCTGGGGATCGCCGCCGCGGCGGCAGTGGCGTCGCTGGCCGACTGGGTGGACCTCGACGGCAACCTGCTCCTGGCCGACGATCCGTTCGAGGGCCTGGAGCTCGGCGACGACTGTCGATGGCGTCTGACCGGCAAGCCCGGACTGGGCGTCAGGCGGCGGGTTTCGAAAGCCGATTCGCCGGCCGCGACTGCGCCGCGCTGAACCGGTCCAACGCCGCATGACGCAAGGGGCGTAGAACGCTCGTTCGTGTGGATAAGTTCGTGGACGAGATGGTGGACAAACCCACTGGTCGCGAGCGGGAGGGCGGCCCTAGGATGGCAGTCCACCGGTTGCCGTCCCGAGGGAGAGGGAAGACCGGACGCCTTAGCGGATCACCGGACCCGTCGCTCGGTTGGATCGCCGCGTGCCGGTCCGTGCGGTCGTGCCCCGCGGAAGGAGGCTTGGCCATCGATGGAGTCACGTACACGTGAACGCGCCCCGTCGGACGATGCCGTCGAGTTCGTCCGGTTCTGCTACCGGCGCCGGCGTGTGGGCTGGCCGGAGCTGTACGACGAGATGTGCGCGGTCGCCGGGCGCGGATTGTTCCGCGGCTGGGGCAGCGACGAGCTGAGCAGCGAAGGGATCGGGTTCAGCCTGTTCGAGATGCCGGCCCTCGCCACACTCGTCCATCGCGTCGTGGCCGAGGACCACGAGCGTCGCGCCCAGAGCGCGCCGACCGCGATGGTGCGAACCGCGCAGGTCGCGGCATCAGTGACGCCTGCCAACGCCGCGCCACTGCCCGCACCGGCACCCGTCGCCGCCGATAGCGATGTCGATGCTGCCGCCGCCATCCCGCGGCAGCTCGCGGGGGCCGCCGCGGTCGCCTGACCTGGCCTGCCGGCCGCATTCGAACGGACACGACGAACCCCCGCAGGGACGGCGGGGGTTCTCGATTCCCCGCCGCGGCCGTCGGAGCCTCAGGCGCGGATACGGCGCCTCGCCATCTCGCCCTCGATCTGCCGTTCCGCCTCGACGTAGCGATCGATCTGCTCGCGCAGTTCGTTCGCCTCGGGGACGTAGAGGTGGACCTGCTGCTGGAGGATGTACGACAGCCGGCGGCTCGTCATCCGCACGTGGTCGAGGTTCTTCATCAGGACCAGCGGATCCATCGCAGCCAGGTCGGCCGGGTGGTACATCTGCTTCATGGCCGGATCATAGCCGCGAGGCCTTCGTGCGGCGGCCGGGCCGTCTAGATCGCCCGAAGACCCCGCGCCGGCCAGGTCCAGTCGATGGGCGTGCCGGCCGACGCGATGGCGCGGCGGCGGCCCGCTTCGGTGGCACCCAGGACGAGGATCCGGTCGACCTTCGTCGCCCGACCGGCCTCGTCGCCCCACAGCTTCGTCATCTTGCGGTTGGCCGCCACGTCGTCGAGGGCGACGCCGGCGAGGCGATAGCCCTCCGGTTCCGCGGCCGATTCCCAGACTCGTTCGGCCAGGCCGATGCCGCCGTTGATCCGCCGGCCGCGGTCGAACTCGACATCGCCGATGACGAGCACGACCACCGCGTCATCCGTCAGCGCCGGTCGCAGGCCGGCCAGGACGTCGCGCAGGAAGAGCAGGTAGGGCTCGCGATGATGCGCATCGTCGAGCTCCGCATCGATGGCCCGGGCATCGAAGCCCAGCTGCCAGGTGCGCAGCCAGTTGTAGTAACCGTACTTCACGACCCGGAGGTACGGCGGCGACGTCACCACCAGCCTCGCCCGGTCGGGCAGCCCGCGACGACGCAGCGCCGTTCGCGCGGCGGGCGTGACGTCGCGCGCGTCGCCGAGCAGCGCCAGTCCGGGCGCGGACGGCATCGGCTGCCGATGGAGCCGTCGGAGCTTGGCGGTGAGGCAGTCGAAGACATCGCGCCGAGGGGCCTCGAAGTTCGTTCGGGCGGCAAACTCGCGGACATAACGCGGCGCCATGCTGAAGGTGTTCGGCATGAGCGGGGAGAGGTAGCTGGCGCTCTTGCCGTGGAGGATGCCGCTCAACGCGGCGGCCAGGAAGCGATCGGTCCGGAAGTCGAGCTGGAGCGTCGATCTGACGAACAGCAGCTGGGCCAGAGTCCGGGGGTGGAACGCGAGGACGACTTCGGCCGGCACGGCCTCGCTGCCACTCGTCGGGCGGGCCCGGGACCCCGCGGCGGGCACGAGGGCAGCGGGAGTCGCGGGGTCGGCGGCCACGCGCGCCGCGAGCGCCTCCCAGTCCGCCGCTTCGCTGGCCCAGACGAGTCGGAGCGCGGTAAGGCGGGTCATCGCTTCGGCCCGGGTGGCGGGCTCGACCTTCGCTGCGGTCAGCAGGTGGGCGAACGGGTTGAGGTCGTTGCCGACGCCGATCCGTCCCTCGGCGCACGCCTGGAGCGACGTCGTGCCGCGGCCAGAGAACGGATCGAGCACGACGTCGCCCGGCCGCGAGTAGCGGGCGATAAAAGCGTGGGCGAGTGAGGCCGGGAAGCTCGCCAGGTACGAGCACATGGGGTGGAACGAGTGGCCCCACAGCCGCTGCTGGTCCTTCCACTCCGGGGCGATCGAGATCGCCGGCAGTGCCAGGGGCAGCCCCAGGGCGAGCTGGGACCGAGTGGGGGATTCCGAAGGGAGGGTGAGCGCAGCGGACCGTCGGTCGGGCAACGTCATGCGGCGCCGCTGTCGCTCCTGTGCGCCGGGCCCGCGCGGGCCCGTGGGGCGGGGAGTGTAGCACGCGGGATTCGGCGTTCCGCTGGTCCTTGCCGTTCGGGCGCGCTAGGCTACGAGTGAGCCCGAGGCTGTTGTACGGAACCGCGTCACGACGGTCACCACGAGCCGGCGTTTGCCGCCGCTCGGGGCGGTCGTCCAGCGCGGGCCCGTCCCCACCGTCCGGCCAACCGGCGAAGAGGCCACCCGGGCTCGGGCGGGCCCGCCGCGCCGAGACGCTCGGTACGGCGGGCTCGCACCTCGTCCCCGTAGCTCAGTGGACCAGAGCAACCGCCTTCTAACCAGAGCAACCGCCTTCTAAGTGTCGGGCTCTGAACGCGATGGCCGCGAACGTGGCGGCGGGAGCGAATTGGGCGCTGTTAGTTGCTCAGTTCGTCCTTGCGACGGGTCGAGTTCCTTGCCCGTAACATGCCCCGGGTGAGTAGCGAAACCGACCTCATCCAGGCAGTCGTCGCAAATGATGTCGCCGGCGTAGAGCGCGCGCTGCGCGAGGGTGCAGACCCTAATGCGGTCGATGACCCAGCTCCATTCCGCCGCCGTCCAGCCCTGACGATTGCCGCCAAAGACGGATCGGCCGAGATCGTGAGGCTGCTGCTTGATGCCGGTGCTTCGCCGGAGACTGCCTCGGGGCGGGAGTGGACGGCCCTCCGCGCCGCGGCGGCCCATGGAAACCATGACATCGTCGCGATGCTGCTCGACCGAGGCGCCGACCCAAACTCGGCTCGCGACCGAGAGAGCATCATCCGCGAGGCAGTCAGTGGGGCGCGGAATCGGCCCGGCCCGCACTCGGAGGCCACCGTTGTGACACTCCTCGAACGCGACGCGAAGCGTTTACCTCGCGAGGAGCCTCTCATCGTGGACGCCGTAGAACATCGAGCCGCTCCATCTCTCTTGCGATTGCTGCTCGACCACGGCGAAGACGCGAATCAGCGTCGAAGCGATGGCACTCCAGTCCTGGTCATCGCCGCGCGGAGGAGCAGTCCGGCCGCCGCCGACATCCTGATCCAGCATGGAGCCGACATCGACGCTACCGATGCCCACGGGCGGACGGCGCTCATGCACGCGGTCGAGCGCGGCAGAAGCGAGGTCGTGAATGTCCTGCTGCTCGCGGGTGCGGACAAAGAGGCGCTTGCCGCCGATGGAAGCACGGCGATGCTGCTGGCACGAGCATGGTCGGAAAGCACAATTCAGTTCGCCCTGGGCTCCCACGCGGTTCGCCCAGAGAGAGTCGAGGCGTCGCTATCGCTCGTTCGCCTCAGCCCCAGCCGATATCGGCTCCGCGGTAATCCATCGCAGTTTCAGCTGTGGGCCAGGATCATCGATCACACGATCGACGACCTTGGCGAAAGCGAGTTCCAGACCCTCGTGACCGAGGTTGGGACGGCTCGATCATTCGCGGAGCGCCTCCGGACTGAAACGCCCACCGTCGCTGCTGACGAGTCGTGGCACTCCTTGGAGGCTGAGGCGTCCGAGGTCGGCGTCGTGCGTGGCTGTCTCCTAAACCTGTCGTACGGCCCACGCATGGCGATGCCCGAGGGGCTCACCAAGGTCGAGATCGTCGACATGTATGAGGACCTGGCCTCGAGATAGCTCGGCCATGCCACTGACGTCATCGGAGGAAGATTGCGTCGGCCACGATACTGCTGGTCCAAGTGACACATTGAAGCCACGCTGCATGGCGGATACGGAACGACTCGAGGAAATCAACGTGGCTGGGACATCGTTTGACGCTCGGTTGGACCGATGGATGGAGGATCCGGAGTTCGAGGCCGCCTACAAGCAGGATCGTGCCCGAATCGACGCCATCGACGACCTAATGCGAGCGCTCGACGAGGCCCGCGAGGAGCAGGGGATCACGAAGGCGATGCTGGCGCGGCGGATCCAGGCCGAACCCGCCGCCGTTCGGAGACTGTTCAGCCAGGCGACACCGAACCCGCAGATCGCGCGGGTGGTCGACATGGCTCACGAGCTGGGGCTTGAGATCGTCGTCCAGCCGAAGCGGCCGACCCGTCGGCCGCGTGGCGTTCTGCCCGCCGACGCCGTCTGACTACCACACCCAGCGCGCGATGCTCATGATGGAAGAATGGCGCACATTCTTCCATGGGCGGTAGAATGTCACGGTTTCTTCCGCTCAGCTCAATTCGCACTCGTGGTCTGCGGATTCCATGGATTTCAAACTTCACCGGAACGAGCTTACGCAGCTGCTCGACGCCCTCGAGGAGCGACGACGGCTGTTCGGCCATCTGCCGGTTGACCCAACTCACGCCGACTGGCTCCGCCGCCGGGCTTGGGTTAGGACCATTCACGGCACCACGCGCATCGAAGGCAACACCCTCTCCGACATCGAGGTCGACGAACTCCTCTCGGGTTCCACTGGGCGAAATCTTCCGCGCCGGGAGGCGTTGGAGATTCTCGGAACGCGCCAGGCTCTGGCGCTCGTCGACGGCCTCGCCCCGCGAGTCGACGTCCCTCTTGACGAGGGGCTCATCCGCGAGGTTCATCGGCGCGTCCTCGACGGGCAAAGCCCGCTGCTGACGCCCGGTGAGTACCGAAAAGGCGAGAACAGAATCGGCGGTGCCGGCGGCGAGATCATCTTCATCACCCCACCGTCGGGCGATGTCCCCGAGCTGATGCGCGCCCTGTCTGGATGGCTGATCAATCACGCATCGACTGAGTCCACCCCGGTCGCTGCCGCGCTCGCCCATCTCGAGTTCGTGGCGATTCACCCGTTCAATGACGGCAATGGCCGCACCGCCCGGGCGATCAGCCGATTGTTGCTGCTGCGAGGTGACTACGGCCTCGACGGGCTCGTTTCACTGGACGCTTACCTCGACGGCGATCGCCGTGATTACTTCGCGGCGATCCATGCCTCCATCGGTGCGTCGTATGTGCCTCCCTACGACGCGACGCCCTTCGTCAGCTACTTCATCGGCTCCATCATCCGCGCCGCTGATCATGTTCTCGACCGTATCCGCGGTCTCGGCAGCGTGATGATCGCGATCCGTCGCGACGTCGTCGGGGGTCGCCTTCCGCCGGCGATGCTCGACGGGCTCGCATACGCGTGGATCAACCGATCGATCCGCCCCGGGGACTACCGGCGAGTAACTGGACGGAGCCCGGCCGCGTCGAGCCGCGACCTGGCGTCCGCTTCGAAGGCCGGCTACCTGGTCGTGTCTGGCCAGACGCGTGCTCGCGTCTTCCTCCTCGGTCAGCGTCTGCTCGCCGTGCCGGCGCCGGGTGAATCCACGACGACTTCTGGGTAGCCCGATCTATGTTCCGGAGCGTCGTGGCAACGATCCACCCACCAGGATCCGAAGCATCGATGGGTTAGATTCGTGCGAGAACCAAGCAGCTAACCTCGTCCCCGTAGCTCAGTGGACCAGAGCAACCGCCTTCTAAGCGGAAGGTCGCAGGTTCGAATCCTGCCGGGGACGCCAGCGTCCCCCGCACGACGTCGACATGAGCTCCTGTCCACTGGTCGGGTGATGTCCCGGCCATTTCGTGGATCGCTAGTAGATCCACGGGATGAAGCGCTTCGTTCGGCGTTGGTAATCGCGATACGCAGGATAGGCGGTCGTCAGCCACGCCTCCTCGCGGCGCGACTTTCCGTCGAACAAGACGAACAACAGCCCCGCGGCGACGAGCGCCAGGGGTGAGGCCGTGGCCGTGCCCCAGCCGACGGCTGCGATGACGAGCCCGATGTAGATCGGGTGGCGGATCAGCCGATAAGCGCCCGACTCGACAAGACCGGCCCCGGCGACCGGCCGAGGGAAGGGGCTGAGGCTTGCCCGGAGGTACCACGCGCCGCCTACGGCGACGCCCCCGCCGATCACGATCGCCGCCGCACCGACAAGGACCGCCGGCAAGCCCCACGGATTCGCGAATCCATGGCCGATCAAGTCGGCGGATCCCAGCGCGGCGATGGCGGCGAAGAGTACGAGTTGCGCGGCGACCCAGCCCTCACCGCGAGGACCGAGGGCCGGCAGTCGAGAGGTCACCAGCGCATCGTGCGCGGGAACGGCGTGCCGTGCCAGTCATTGAACGCGGCCACCGGCTGACCCCGGGTGACCCGCCGTTTGGCCTGCCGACACACGTCATCCAGGGGTGAGTCGGGGGCAGCGACTTGGGGACATCGCCGGGCCCGGCGCGGCGTAAGCTGCAGGGCCAATCGGCCCTAATTGCCGGTCCTGGTGGCCCGTGGCGCGAGACCGCGTGTCGAGCACGCTGCGCCGAGAGCGCGAGGTGAAAGTTCAATGGGCTACCGGATCGAGATCGACCGCTCGAACTGCATCAACTGCGGCGTGTGCATGGACGTCTGTCCAGTCGAAGCGCTCGACATGAGCCGGCCCACTCGCGCCGGGGTGGAGACGGATCCGGAACGCGGCCTGCCGCTCGCCTGGATGATGGAATACCCCGTCCAGGTGGGAGAGTGCATCGGCTGCGGGATCTGCATCCGCGAGTGCCCTGTGACGGTCATGACCCTCGATGCGGTTACCGGCCCGACGCCGTTGATGGCGCGCCAGGGCCCGATCAGTCGGCCGGAGATCGCGGACGGCTGGACGCCCCTGTCCGCCGCGACCCGCGAGGTCCTCAAGTCGAACCACCCATCCCCGTGGGGCGGCTCGTTCGCCTGGCGGACCCCGGCCGGTAGCCCGCCGCGCATGACGTGGGGCTCGATGCCCGTCGGCGAGGTCGAGATCCCGAAGGCTCCCTGCCAGGTGGCGTGCCCGGCCGGCACCGACGCGGGCCGGTACGTCGGCCTGATCGCCCAGGGCCGGACGGACGAGGCCTACGCCGTCGCGGCCGAGGTCAATCCCTTCCCGTCGGTGTGTGGCTGGATCTGCACGGCCCCGTGTGAGTCAGCCTGCCGGCGCGGCACCCTCGACGAGCCGATCGCGATTCGCTCGCTCAAGCGGTACGCGGTCGAGCACGGCCATCTACCCGCGGTGGCAACTCCACTGGTCAAGCGCGCGGATCGCGTCGCCATCGTGGGCGGAGGACCGGCCGGCATGTCGGCGGCCTACTACCTCGCACGGCTGGGCTATCCGGTGACGGTCTTCGAGGCGATGCCGGTCCCGGGCGGGATGATGGCGATCGGCATCCCCGAGTACCGGCTCCCCCGCGACGTCCTCCGGGAGGAGATCAACCGGATCCTGGGCCTCGGTGTGGAGCTTCGGCTCGACGCCGCGATGGGCCGGGACTTCACGCTGGGCAGCCTGGAGAAGGAGGGCTACCGGGCGATCTTCCTCGCGACCGGAGCGTCCAAGAGCCGTCCGCTGGGCGTCGAGGGCGACGATCTGCGCGGCGTCGTGCCGGCGACGCTATTCCTCAAGCAGGTCAACCTCGGCGAGCACCCCAGGCTCGACGGCCCGGCGGTGGTCGTGGGTGGGGGCAGCACGGCGATGGACGCCGCGCGGTCGGCGTGGCGCTCGGGCGCAAGTTCGGTGACGGTCCTCTATCGCCGGGGCCGGGCCGACATGCCCGCTCAGCACGAGGAGATCGAGGCCGCCGAGCGGGAGGGGATCGTCATCCGGGCGGCCACGCTCGTCCAGGAGGTGATTGGGGTCGGCGGCGCCGTCACCGGGGTTCGCTGCCTGGCGCAGCGTCCGGCCGGGCAGGCCGCCGACGGACGGACCACCTTCGAGCCGGTCGCGGGCAGCGAGGTCGTTCTGGAGGCCCGGACCGTCCTGGTTGCCGTCGGCGAGGAGCCGGATCCGTCGATCCTGCCCGCGGGAGCCGGCATCGAGGTCAGCGGTTGGGAAGGGATCGTCACGGATCCGCGGACGTTCGCGACGGGACGGCCGGGCGTATTCGCCGGCGGCGACGTCGTCTCCGGACCCAAGACGATCATCGACGCGGTCGCGGCGGGCCGCCGGGCAGCCGGATCCGTCCATGAGTATCTGGCCGGCGCGGCGGATGGCGAGGCGGACATCCTGGCCACGGTCCGCTACCGGACCCCGCCCGAGGCGACCCTGACGGTCGATCTTGCCGTCCGGGCGCGGGAGCGTCTGCCGCTCCCGGTCATCGAACCCGGCTCGTTCCGGGCGACACAGGTCGGATTCGACCCGGCCAGCGCCGGCGCCGAGGCCTCGCGTTGCTTCCGTTGTGACGCGGTCTACGCGGCTTCAACCGTCAAGGTGACGGCGGGTCGCGGGCCGACCGACCGACACGCCAGCGTCATTGGCCACATCAGCGCCGCCGGCTCCGGCGACGTCGTGACGACAGGAGGAGGACGTTGACACCCGACCAGGTCTCAGGTTTCTTCGCCTTCGGCGAGAGCTTCATCGAGGGGACCATTGCCGCCGGCCTCGTCGTGCTCTGGCTCCTGGCACTGGCCATGCACATGGCGCGCCCGTACATGGTCACCCACCTCCACAAGTTCAGCCTGCGACTCGGCGCGGACCTTTGGTGGATCATCTACGTCGGTTTGCGGGACATCCTGCTCGTCCAGGTATTCCTTGGCAGCTTCATCTTCTTCTACCCGGACGTGATCAAGGGCAAGGACCTGCCGATCACGGGCGGCCTCGCTGCCGCCTGCGCGTTCGCAGTTCTGCTCATCAAGCTCACGACGCGGGGTGACGCGGATCTCCGCTGGTTCCGCATCCAGACCGTGCTGCTGGGCGTCGGCTCCGTCCTCTATATCGGACCGTATCTCCTGGGCGTCCAGGTGACTACGGTCGGGACGGACAGCGCCAACCAGCTCGCGTCGATCTTCGTGAGCTCCCTCAACACGGACTGGGGCCTGGCCTTGTGCTACCTGTCACAGGTTCTCGTAGGGATCATGGGCCTCGTCGCGGTCGGCTACAACCTGCGACAGACGAGCGTCGGACGGCCGAGCCGACCGGTGGAGGAGGCACGATGACCGGCGACGAGCTTGCCAACGCCCTCACCTCAGGCGGCTCCGCGTGGATGGTCCTGTCGATCGCCGCCGTGCTGCCCATCCTGTGGACGTTCACGCTCATCCTCCATTTCGCGCGGCCGTACATCATCCGGTTCCTCTCGACGCTGACCCTCCGGTTCGGCGGCGACGTGTGGTGGCTGGGCTACGTCCTCTTCCGGGACGCACTCATGGTCATCACCCTGGCCCTGAGCATCATCTTCCTCATGCCGAACCTGTACATCGGGCTGGGCCTGCCGATCACCGCGCCCCTGGCGACGGTCGTCCTCTTCTGGGCCCTCGTCGTCAAGCTGACCCGCGACTCCGACGACGACCCGATGGCCTTCCGATGGGTGAGCGTCCTCCTCGTCGTCGCGTCGATCCTGTACATCGTTCCCCAGATCTACGGGCTCGAGTCGGCCGATCAGGCTGATATCTGGAACGGCATCGGCGGGTTCGGCTGGATCCCCGGCGTTCTCTCGGCATCGAACGCCGATGAGGGATGGCTCAACCCGTGGGCGTGGCCGATCCTCGAGGCAAGCCTGGTGTTGTTCGGTGCGACGGGTGCGTTCCTGTTCGGCCGGTTCCTTGTTCGCCTGGGGCGAACCGCGCCGGACGCGACGGAGGAAGTAGCCCCGGGCTGAGCCCTCCCGGCTGGCCCCTGGCCCGTGTCGGCGACCCGGCGAGCGTCGGGTCGTCGCACTCGGTTGGCCGCGCACACGCCTCCGCAACGGGCACGCCACACCGTGGTCCAGCCCCTTCCAGCCGTCCGACGGCCCAGTACGATCGGCCGCATGGTCCGGACCACCCCGTTCCACGAGCGCCTGAGCGTCCTCAACGAGACGGGCCTGTGGGAGCACTGGTCGAACCATCTGGTGGCGACGCGCTACCAGATGTCCGAGAAGTTCGAGTACTTCGCCATTCGCAACGTCGCCGGCCTGTTCGATACCTCGCCGCTCTACAAGTACCGGATCAGCGGACCGGATGCCGAGCGGTTCCTGGCGGGTGTCCTCGCCCGCGACATCCGGACGTGCCAGCCCGGTCACGCCCAGTACACCCTGTGGTGCGACGACCGGGGCTTCGTCGTCGAGGACGGCGTGATCCTGCGCCACGAGATGAACGACTTTGTGCTCACCGCCGCCGAACCGAACCTCGCCTATCTCGAGCAGCTGGCCGGGCGCCTCGACGTGGCGATTGAGGAGGTCACGGACCGATGGGCCATCCTGGCCATCCAGGGTCCGCGGTCGCGCGACCTGCTGGGCTCGCTGGCCGAGGGCATCGACAGGCTGCCCTACTTCGGGATCGTCCGGACGAAGATCGGGAAGATACCGGTCACGGTCTCGCGGACCGGCTACACCGGTGACCTGGGCTACGAGGTGTGGGTCGAGTCGGGGGACGCGGTTGCGGTCTGGGACGCCGTCTGGAAGGCGGGCCGGGATCGTGGCGTGATCCCGTTCGGCATGACGGCCCTTTACATGGCCCGGATCGAGGCGGGGCTGGTCCTCCTCGACGTCGACTTCCACTCGAGCCGCTATGCCTGGACCGACGCCGACCGCGTGACGCCGGTCGAGCTGGGCCTCGGCTGGATGCTCCGCGGGGTCGACACCGACGATCGCCCGTTCATCGGGCGCGACGCCATCCGGCGCGAGCTCGCCGCGAAGACGTCGCGCTGGAAGCTGAGCGGGCTGGTGGTGGACTGGCGGGACTACGACCGGATCTACGGCGCGGCCGGCCTGATCCCGCCGAAGGACCACAAGCCCATCCAGGACGAGTACTACGTGTACGACGACGACCTGACCCAGCTCGGCTACGCGACGAGCCAGATGTACTCACCGATGCTCCAGCGTCACATCGCCCTGGCCCGCGTCCCGTTGCGCCTAGCGACGCCGGGCTCGCGGGTCAAGCTGGAGCTTGGGGTCAGCCATCGCTACGAGTACTTCGACGCGCACGTCGCGCGGCTTCCACTCTTCAATCCCGAGCGGAGGACCGCCTGATGCCGACGAGCGCCGCGAAGCCGAAGACGAGGCCGTCCACGAAGGCGTCCACGAAAGCGAAGCCGGCCTCGGAGGCCGACCGGACCTACGACGCCATCGTCATCGGCGGCGGCCACAACGGCCTGACGAACGCGGCCTATCTGGCCAGGGCGGGCCTTCGGACGGTCGTCCTCGAGCGTCGCCACCTGGTCGGCGGCGCCGCGATCACGGAGGAGCTCCGACCGGGCTTCTGGTTCACGACCTTCTCGTACGCCCTGAGCCTGCTGCGGCCCGACATCATCCACGAGCTGGAGCTGACCAGGCACGGCTTCATGCCGATCCTCATGCCGACGACGTTCTGTCCCAAGGAGGACGGCGACTACCTGCTGCTCGGCCAGGACCACGGCGAGAACCTCAAGGAGATCGCCCGCCACAGCCCGCACGACGCGGACGCCTACGACGCCTTCAACCACGACGTCCTGAAGGTCTGCCAGGCGATCAAGCCGCTGTTCGACCAGGTCCCACCCGACATCTTCAGCGACGACCCGGAGGAGCTGGTCGCGCTCGCCGCGCTCGGCCATCGCTTCCGCAAGCTCGACCGGAAGGTGCTGCACGACGCCGTTCGGCTGCTGACCGGCTCCGCGGCCGACTTCCTCGACGACTACTTCGAGTCGGACATCCTCAAGGGCTACCTGGCGTCCTCGAGCATCATCGGGACGAAGGTGGGGCCGTACTCACAGGGCTCGGGGCTCGTCCTCCTCTACCACCTGATGGGCGAGCACGACGGCGAGTTCGGTGCGTGGGCCTTCCACAAGGGTGGCAACGGCGGCTTCACCCAGGTGCTCGCGCGGGCGGCCGAATCCTTCGGCGTCGAGATCCGGCTCGAGTCGCCGGTCGAGCGGGTCGTCACCGACAATGGCCGCGCGACGGGCGTCGCCCTGGTGGACGGCACGGAGTACCACGCCCCCGTCGTGGTCTCGGCGCTGGATCCGCGGCGAACGTTCCTCGAGCTGGTCGATCCCCGCGAGCTTCCGACCGATCTCGTCGAGACGATCCGGCGGTTCCGCTTCCAGGGCACGTCGGCCAAGGTCAACTTCGCCCTCGACGGGCTGCCGAGGTACCCGGCCCTGGGCGATCGCACCGACCAGTACCGCGGGTTCACCAACATCGGCCCGACGATGGAGTACCTCGAGCGGGCCTTCGACGACGCGAAGTACGGTTGGTATTCGAGGCGGCCGTACCTCGACTGCGCGATCCAGTCGACCGTCGACCCGGACATGGCGCCGCCCGGCAAGGCGGTGATGAGCTCGTTCGTCCAGTACGCCCCGTACAAGCTGCGGGAAAGCGACTGGGACACCGAGCGCGAGCGCCTCGGCGACACCGTGCAGGCGACGCTCGAATCGTTCTTTCCGGGCTTCGGCGACCTGGTCCTCCAGCGCGAGGTCCGCACGCCGCTCGACATCGAGCGGACGGTGGGCCTGTCCGAGGGCAACATCTTCGCCGGCGAGTTCCTCGCCCCGCAGATGTTCTTCTTCCGGCCGGCTCCCGGCTGGTCGCAATACCGGACGCCGATCGACGGCTACTACCAGTGCGGTTCGGGGACCCATCCCGGCGGCTGCGTGATCGGCGCCCCCGGCAAGCTGGCGGCGAGCCAGATCATCAAGGACCTGGCCCCTCGCAGCTGGCGCTGGACCCTGGTTACGGCGCGCTGAACGGGAGGACGCCGGCGATGACGGGCGGTCGGGAGCGGGGCGCGGCGGACGTCTCGCGCGGCGAGGTCTACCGGCGCCTTGGCGTCGAGCCGATCGTCAACGGGCGGTCCACCTTCACGATCCTGGGCGGGTCGCTGATGGCGCCGCCCGTCCTCGAGGCGATGCGCCACGCGGCCGGGTCGTTCGTCGACCTCGTCGAGCTGCAGGCCGCGGTCGGGCGGCGGATCGCCGAGCTGACCCGCAACGAGGCCGCGTTCGTCTGCGGCGGCGCGGCCGCCGGCCTGTTCCTGTCGGCCGCGGCGGCGATCGTCCGCGACACCGACGACGGGATCCTGCGACTCGACGAGCTCGACGGTCGTCCGCGCGACTTCGTCATCCACCGCGCCCACCGCATCCCGTACGACCAGGCGATCGGGCTGGCCGGCGGCCGGCTGGTCGAGATCGGCCGGCACGAGGGGACCGACGAGGCGGAGCTCGTGTCGACCCTCGGGCCGTCGACGGCGGCCGTCGTCTACGTCCCGAAGGCCCATCTCGCCCCGGCCGTGCTGCCCCTCGAGACCGTGGTCCGGCTCGCCCGGCCGTTCGGCGTCCCGGTCATCGTCGACGCGGCGGCGCAGCTGCCGCCGCCGGAGAACCTGTGGCGGTTCAGCGAGGCGGGCGCGGATGTCGTTCTGTTCAGCGGCGGCAAGGGGCTGTGCGGTCCGGCCGGCACCGGGCTCGTCGTCGGACGCGCCCGCTTCGTCGAACGGCTCGCGGCGAACGCCGCGCCGCTGCAGCGCCTCGGCCGGCCGATGAAGGTCGGCAAGGAGGACATCGTCGGCCTGCTCGCCGCGGTCGAGTGGTATCTGGCCCAGGACCACGAGGCGCTGGGGCGACGCTACGAGGACATGGTCGAGCGGATCGTGCGGTGGGGACGCGGGCGCAACGACGTCGTCGTCGAGCGGCTGGCCATGGGCGAGGCCGGTCAACCGACGCCTCGCGCCTGGGTCCGGTTGTCGAGCGGATCTGCCGCCGCGCGTGACGCTGTCCTGGCCGAGCTGCGCGCATCACCGCCCCGCGTCGACCTGCTGGCCGACGACGAATCGGGCTTCTACGTCGCGCCGGAGACGCTCCTGCCCGGCGAGGAGGACGTCGTCGTCGACCGCCTGGACGAGGTCCTCCGCCCGGCCCCGGTTCGGGGGGCGGGGAGCGGCTAGCCGCGGTCGGCCGACGGCACGATGGCGAAGGCGCGCACCGGGAACGTCGCCATGCCGCGGATGCGCGGTGGCGGAGCGAAGAACCGGAAGCCGTCCCGCGGAAGCGCCGGCAGCCCGGTCAGGTGCTCGACGATCGGGATGCCGGCGCCGAGGAGCACGGTGTGGGCGGGACGGCGTGGGTCGGTGATGGAATCGACGTTGAGCGAGTCGATCCCCACCAGCGACGCGCCCTCATCGACCAGCAACCGCGCGGCGTCCTCGGTCAGGAACGGATTGCCGGCGAGATAGGCGTCGGTCCCCCAGTTGGCGTCCCAGCCGGTCAGGACGAGGACGGCGCGATCCGCGATCTGCACGCCGGCGAACGCCGCGGCGTCGATCGCCGAGCCCGCCTCATTGCGACAGTCGACGACGATGCCGTCGAGGTCGACGAGCCGCTCGACGTCGACCGCCGAGAGGTCCTCGCCGCCCGGATAGCGATGGGCCGGAGTGTCGACGTAGGTGCCGGTGTTGGCGACCAGGTCGATCCGGGCGATCTCGAACGTCGTGCCCGGCGCGTAGCGCGCGGTGGACGCCTCGTGCGACAGGAACGTCGAGATGGTTGGCGCCGGGATGCCGGGATGGGTCGTCATCCCGGCCACGATCTCGTGGCTGAGCTCGACGATCTGGCGGCCGGTCATCCTCATTGCCCCTCCTGTTTCGGGTGTCGATCATGACGTTGCGAGCGCGTCCAGCCTCGGGCCTGCGGGCCTCCAGCGCCGCCGCGTCAGCCGGCGTCCCCAGCCGGGATGGCGACGCTGAACGTCGCGCCCTCGCCTTCAGTGCTCTCGACCCACGCCCGGCCGCCGTGGCCCTCGGCAATGTGGCGGACGATGGCGAGTCCCAGGCCCGTCCCGCCCTTGCCACGGACGCGCGCCTTGTCGACCTTGTAGAAGCGCTCGAAGACGCGCCCGATGTCGGCGGCCGGGATGCCGATGCCGCGATCCTCGACGGATACCACGACGTCGTCGCCCGTGGCACGCGCGTGTACCGTCACGGTCGAGCCGCTGGGGGAGAACTTGACGGCGTTGTGGAGGAGGTTGACGAGCATCTGCCCCAGCCGCTCGTCGTCGCCACGCACCGGCGGCAGGTCCGCGGGCACGTCGGCCTCGAGATGGACGTCCTGCCGGTCGGCGAACAGGCGAAGCCGCTCGATGGAGGCGTGGATCACCTCGCCCATGTCGACGACGTCGAGGTGGAGGGGCGCGCCGCCCTGTTCGATCTTCGACAGGTCGAGCAGCTCGTTGACCATCTGGACGAGGTGTCCAGACTCGACGTCGATCTTCAGGATCCCGTCACGGACGCGCGGCGGCAGGTCCGTCCGGTCGAGATCGCGGGCGAGCGTCTCGGTCAACAGCCGGACGTTGGTCAGCGGCGTACGCAGCTCGTGTGACAGGTTGTCGATGAACTCGGCCCGGATTCGCTGCAGCCGTCGCAGCTCGGAGACGTCCTCCATCACCAGCCAGTAGCCCTCGATCGGGGAGCGCCGGGCGCGGACGACGAGCGTCTGCGCGGTGCCGCTGCGGGTGATCTCGCCATTCGCCCAGCCAACCTCGCGCGCGCCGCGGGCGATCGCCTCGATGCGGTGATCGCCGAAGGCCTCGATCGCCGTCAGCCCGACGAGCCCGCCGCTCGGTCGATCGAGGAACGCCTCCGCCGCCTCATTGGCGAGCTCGACGACGAGGTCATCGTCCAGCCGGACGATCCCGTTCCCGACGAGGTCGACGAGGTGGTCAAGGTCATCCGTCCCGCGACGGGCGTTCGATTCGGCCGTCTCGCGGCCGTGGCGCACATCCCGCGCCGCGGCCTCGACATCTTCTCGCGGACCGACCCCGAGGGTCTGCCGAACGGCGTCGACCGTGCGCTCACGGACGAGCGCGACGACGATCGCCCCGCCGGCGACCAGGCCGAGGGCGGCGATGATGAGGAGTGCCCGCTCGTCCACCGCTCGAGTCTAGGCGAGGAGGTCCGGTGGTCGGGGGCGGCGATCAGCGGGGACGGCGGAAGACGTACCCGACCCCGCGAACGGTGTGGAGATAGCGAGGCTGCCCGGCCTCATCCTCGATGAGCGCCCGGAGCGCGTGGACGTGGACGTCCACCGTACGCGTCTCGCCGGCGTAGTCGTAGCCCCAGACCTGCTCCAGCAACTGCTCGCGGGTGAACACCTGGCCGGGCCGGCCCAGCAAAAAGGCCAGCAGCTCGAAGGCCTTCGGGCGGATCGGCAGCTCTTCTCCATCGCGCAGGAGCCGATGGCCCGGGAGATCGACCTGGACCCGGCCGAGATCGACGACGGCGGGTCCGGGAACGACGACGCGCGCCTCGCTCCGGCGCAGCAGGGCGCGGATGCGCGCCTGGAGCTCCGGCAGGCTGAACGGCTTGGTGACGTAGTCGTCGGCGCCGAGCTCGAGACCGACGATCTTGTCGATCTCGCTGTCCTTCGCGGTCAGCATGATGATCGGGGTTTCCGATTCCTGGCGGATGATCCGGCAGACATCGGTTCCAGGGATCTCCGGCAGCATCAGGTCGAGAATGACCAGATCCGGCCGGATCTCGCGGAAGCGATCGAGCGCCGCGCGACCGTCGCCGGCGGTGACGACTCCGTAGCCGTCCTGCTCGAGGTTCCAGGCCAGCGTCTCGAGAAGCGTGGGCTCGTCCTCCACGAGGAGGATCGTCCGGCCGGCGGCCCGACCGTGGCGGAGGGGGCCGGGGTCCTGTTTCACGGTCGGGACAGCCACGAAGGACATGCTACGTCCGGGCGATCCGGGCGATCCGGGCGATCCGGGCGATCCGGGCGCAGCGCGACCCGGCGTCGGGAGATGACGCCGGGTCGCGCGAGAGGTCGGCGATCTGGCCGCGGTCGGGCGATCAGGGCCAGATCGGAGAACCGCCCGAGGTGATCGTGTGGACCTCCGCCAGGGCCTTCTGCTGGACGGCGGCGGGCAGCGGCGCAAATCCGAGGCCCTCCTCCATGGCCTGGCCATCCGTCAACGCCCAGGCGAGGAACGCCACGATGTCCGTCCCCTTGTCCTTGTCCTTCTGCTCCTGGTAGACCAGCAGGTAGGTGTACGAGGCGATGGGGTAGGTATCGGCACCGTGGCCGTTGATGATCGGAGCCTGGCGGAAGTCTGCCGGGAAAGTGCTCACGGCGGCGTTGGCCGCGGCCGTGACCCCGGCGGTCGAGCCGGCAACGAAGCTGCCGTCGGCGTTCCTGAGCTTGGCGGACGTCAGTTTGGCCTGCGTCGCGTACTGGAGCTCGACGTAGCCGATCGCTCCGGGTGTGTTCCTGACCCCGCCGGCCACGCCGTCGTTCTTCTCGGCGCCCTGGCCGACCGGCCACTTGACTTCCTTGCCGGCGCCGGCCCTGGTCGCCTGCCAGTCGGCGCTGGCGGCGTTGAGGTAGGCAGTGAAGGCGTTCGTCGTGCCGGATCCATCGGATCGATGGACGACGAGGATGGCCTGGTCCGGCAGCGTGACGCCGGCGTTCAGGGCGGCGATCTTCGGGTCGTTCCACATGACGATCTTGCCGGCGAAGATGCTGCCGACGGTCTCGCCGTCGAGCTTCAGCTCCGTCACGCCCGGCAGGTTGTAGATGACGACGACCGCGCCGAGGGCGGTCGGAAGGTGCAGCATCTTCGTCCCGGTCGGGATATTGCCAAGCTCGTCGTCCTTCATCGCCGCGTCAGACGCTCCAAAGTCGACGGTCTGCTCGGTGATGCCCTTGATCCCGCCGCCGGAGCCGATCGCCTGGTAGTTGAACTGGACGTTGCTGAATTTCTCCGTGTAGGTCTGGAACCAGACGTCGTAGAGCGGCTTGGGAAACGTCGCCCCGGCGCCGTTGAGCGTCAGTTGCACGGACGCTGGCGTGGGCACCGTGGCGTTGGCGGAGGCGGCAGGGCCACTCGAGGCGGGCGTGGCGCTCGCTCCACTCGGTGCGCTGGCGCCCTCGCTCGCGGTCGAGCTCGTGCACGCGCCGACGACGACGGCGAGCGCGACGAGACTCCCACCCAACCGGCGGGCGTGTGAGCCGATGATCATCCGGTCCTCCTCTGCGGTCCCGTGGACCGCGGTGCTCGGCGCAAGACGCCTCCTGCGATACGAGGTCGCCATCGACGATGGCCGGACGGGATCACGGCGCGGTGTGTCGGGCGTTAACAATCGGTTATCGCGTTTGAGGGGCCGAGGCGAACGGGCCCGCGGCGGACGGGGCCGCGGCGGCGCCCGTATGATCGGTCGCGTGAGTCGAACTCCGGGATGACGCGGCGCGGCATCCTGATCAGCGCCGACGGCCTGGACCGGGCCGGGACCGCGAAGGCACTCGACGCGCTTGGCCGCTGGGTCGAGCGACGAGGACACCGAGTCGAGATCGTGGCGTCGCAGCCATCGGCGACGGTACGCCGCGCCGCCGCATCGCGCCGGAGCCGGCCGTTCCTGGACGCCCGCGTCGCCGCGCTCCTGGCCGCCGCCGAGCTGGAGCACGGGTCGATGGGGCCGGTCCGCGCGGGTCGCGCCCGCGGCTCGGTGATGCTGGTCGACCGTTACGCCTGGACGTCGATCGCCCGCGGCGTCGCCCGCGGCCTCGACCCGTCGTGGGCTCGAAGCCTGTATGGATTCCTGCCCCGCCCGGATCTGTCGATCTATGTGCGCCAATCGGCCGCCGACGCGATGCGCCAGACGCTCGCCGTGGTGCCCTCCGATGGAGCGCTATCGGCCGCGGCCGGGTCGTACGGGCCGTTCCTGGAACGGGTCGTGACGGAGCTCGACGCCCTCGCCGCGATGGCGGACCGGCCCGAGGCGCAGCCATGGCCCGTCGCCTCGGTCGTCGTCGACGGAACGCGCTCGCCGGCGTCGGCCGCGTCGACGATTCGCGACGCGGTGAAGGCGCTCCTCGCCCGCGGCCGGCGCGCACACGCCGCGGATCGCGGCACCGAGGACACCATCGACGGGGCGGGGACGGCGCCCGGGCGCACCGATCGAAGGCCGCCGCCGCGCGCTCCCAAAGCCGGATCACACGGCGAGCCCGGCCGCCTGATCGTTCTCGAGGGGATCGACCACGCCGGGCGGTCGACGCACGCAGGACTGCTCGAACAGCACCTCCGCCATGCGGGCCGCGGTGTCGTGAGGACGTCGTTCGGGACGTCGTTGATCGCCGGAGAGGTGCTGCGCGAGGCCAAGAAGGAACGTGGCTGGGATCCGACCGCGATGGTGCTGCTCTATGCCGCCGACCTGGCTGAGCGGATGCAGCACGTCATCCGGCCGGCCCTCCGCGCGGGCCTGACGGTCATCGCCGATCGCTATGTCTACACGCCGGTGGCGCGCGCCGTGGCGCGCGGGCTCGATCCCGCCTGGCTCGAGGGCCTGTTCGCCTTCGCCCCGCCGCCGGACGTCGTCGTGTTGCTCGACCTGCGGCCGTCGCTGGCCATCGCCCGCGGCGCGGCCGACCGGGGCGAAGATCGTCCGGTCCTCGACTCCGGTCAGACCGGCGACTACGAACGCTTCCAGGGCGACGTCGCGGGCTGGTTCGGCGAGGCCGTCGATCGGCTCGGGTTCCTGCGCGTCGACGCAGACCGGGAAGCGAAAGCCGTCCAGGCCGCGATCCGACGGTCGCTGGCGCCCTTGTTCGACTGGCCCACTCGCAACGCGGCGACGCCGTGATCCGGATCGCCCATCTGTCCGACCTCCACTACGACCGGAGCCGGCAGCTGCGGGTCACCCTGGAGCGGCTCGTCAAGCTGGTCGTGGACGGCGGACCGGACCTCGTAGTGGTCACCGGCGACCTGTCGGCCGACGGCCGGACCGACCAGCTGGACGACGTCCGCGACATACTCCGGCGACTGAGCGACATCCCCATGCTGATCGTCCCGGGCAACCGTGACCTGGAGCCGTCGTCGGGCCCACCGGGCGAGGCGCAGCCGCTGCCGGTCGACTCGGACCTGGACTACTTCCTGGCGCTCGAACCTGCCCTCGCGCTCGGTTTCGAGGACGAGGGCGAGGCCGAAAGCGACCCGGCCGCCCGCTTCGTCGCGCGATTCGGTCCCACCGAACCGATCGTCGAGGATGACCGCTTCGTGGCGGTCGGCGTCCAGTCCACCCCGAAGCTCACCAGCGAGAGCCTGGCCCGCGCGGCCCGTCGGCTTCGCCGATCCGCCGGCCCGCTCCGGATCTTCGCGCTCCATCACGGGCTGCTGCCCGTACCGGGACGGAAGCTCCGTGACGGCGATCTCGTCGCCCGTGCCGGGGATGTCCTGTCGCTGCTATGCGATCTGCGCGTCGACCTCGTGCTCCACGGGCATGTCCATCGAGCCAACGTCTGGCGCGTGTCCGACGCCCGCGGTGAGATTGTCGTGGCCAGCGCCGGAGCGTTGGTCAATGACGGTCGACGTGACGCGAGCTATCTCGAGATTGCTGTCGACGGCGACTCGATCGCGGTCGACCGCCGATCGGTGGCGACGGGCCGGGCCACGCCGCTGTTTGCGTCGACCGATGGGCGCGGGTCGGCGGCGCGCACGCGAGTCGCGGTCAGGCGATGAGGCCGGCGCCGACCGCCAGCCCGTCGGCCCAGCCCGTCGTTCGAGCGGCGATCGACTGCGGCGCGAACTCGGTGCATCTGCTCGTCGGGGTGGTCGAGGATCATCGGGTGCGCCCGTTGGCCGATGAATCGACCTTCCTGGGCCTGGGCGCGGCGGCGGCGGACGGTCAGCTCGGCGCGACGCTCGTGGACCACCTGGTTGCCACGATCGTTAGCTACGTCGGCGTGGCCAGGGGCCTGGGCGCCCGAGACGTCGTGGTGGTCGGCACGGAGCCCTTCCGCCGCGCGGGCGACGCGCGGCAGGCGTTCGCCGACATCAGAACGGCCACCGGCCTCCGTCCCGCCGTGATCAGCCATAACGAGGAGGCGCTGCTGACGCTGATCGGCGTGACCGGCGGCCGCCGAGTCGAGGCCGGTCTGCTGGTCTGCGACGTCGGCGGGGGAAGCACCGAGCTGGGGATGGTCGGCCCCAGGCGACGACCGGCCGCGTACGGCATCCGCGCCGGCTCCGCGGTGCTCACCGAGCGCCTCCTGCGCCACGACCCACCGACGGCGCCCGAGCTGCGCGCCCTGCGCGCCGAGACCGAGCGCCTGGTCGCGGCCGCGCCGTCGGTTCCACCCAGCCGACTCGTGGCGGTGGGGGGCAGCGCGACGAACCTCCTGCGCGTCCTCCCGATCGCCGCCCTTGACATGGTCCTGACCCGGGCCCGGCTGGCCGAGATCGGCGAGGTGCTGGCGACCGAAACGGCGGCACTGACGGCACAACGCCACGGCGTGAGCGTGATCCGGGCCCGCCTGCTTCCGGCCGGTGCGGCGATCCTCGACGCCATCATGGCGCGCTACGGCACCGACCAGATCGAGGTCTCGGAGCTCGGCATTCGCGAAGGGATGATCCTGGCGGCATCGCAACCCGGCGGTCCGTGGCGGCGGCGGCTCGGCCGGCTGGCGGCGGGCTGGGGACCGGCGCTCGTCGATTGAGCCGAGGGCCGCGAACCGGCCTCAGCCGGCCGGCTTGAGCGCGTCGGCCGGCACGAGCCAGCGCAGCGTGCCGCCGTTTCGCGTCGCCGGCCCATCGAGGTCGATCCGGGCGAGCGCACCCTTCGGCAACGGGATGTTGCTCGCACCGACCAACTCGGCGAGCAGGCTGGAGAAGTCCGGATCGTGGCCAACGAGGACGATCCCGCCTCCGCCCAACCCGGCGATCAGGGCCCGAAGGCGGGCCAGGTCGAATCCTTCGGCCAACCGATCGTCGAGGATCACCGTGGCCCCCACCGCGGACGCCACGATGTCGGCGGTCTGGCGCGCGCGCACCTTCGGCGAGCTGACGATCCTGGCCGGGCGGAACCCCATCGCGGCGAGGAAGCGGCCCAGGCGCTCGGCCTGGCGCGTGCCCTTCGGCGAGAGCGGGCGCTCTGAATCGGGCGCCCGCCAGGCTTGCGGATCGCCGGCGTCCGCATGGCGCAGGAGGTAGACCTCGACCTTTCCCTTGCTCATCGATGCATGATGCCACTGACCGCGCGGTCGTCGACCGCGCCATGAGTCGCCATACTGCCCGGCAGGGGGCCGGACCAAGGACTGGAGGTCGCCCGATGGCGAAGAAGCAGGGGACGAAGTCGAAGCGGTCGTCGCGATCGCGCCGCATTGGTGGACGCCTCGACAAGGCGATTGCCCGCGCCGAGGCGGAGGTCGCCAAGCGAACGGCCCAGCTGGGCGCCGCATCGGCGATGCTGGCCGAGCTGCGAAGGAGGAGTGGGGCGCTGGTCAGGCCACTGGTCGACGCGCTACCCGACATCGGCCGGAAACGCCCGGCGCGACGCTCGACCCGGGGGCGGACGACCACGGCCAGGGCGAGCGCGAGGAAGACGTCCCGAACGGCGAAGCGCGGCACGCGCAAGACGGCGGCCGCGACGACCGCGCGCAAGCCCGCGAAATCGGCCGCGACGACGTCCCGTTCGAAG
>JBGPDX010000006.1:0-33448 GCA_041482475.1 Candidatus Limnocylindria bacterium
CCCGGACCTGCTGCCGTTCACCTCGACCGTCTGGTACTACGCCAACATCGCCCGCGCAGTCGCCACGACGGGGGGCTTCCCGGCGGCGCTGCCGGAGTGGGGCGCCGAGCGGCCGTTCCAGACAGACTACCTGCCGGTCACGGCGCACACCGCGGCCGCGCTGCAGCTCCTGCCCGGCGATCTCCTCGTCCAGATGGAGGTCTACCGGCTGGCGATCCTCGTCGTCGCGATCGTCGTGACCGC
The DNA here is from genome assembly GCA_041482475.1 of Candidatus Limnocylindria bacterium. Taxonomy (GTDB): domain Bacteria; phylum Chloroflexota; class Limnocylindria; order Limnocylindrales; family CSP1-4; genus JACDAV01. The sequence goes on from JBGPDX010000006.1 coordinate 244, forward strand.
TGCACTCTTCCGCCGCTGGGTGTCGTCGCTCACCGCGCTGATCGCGGCGATCCTGCTCGTCGCGACCGTGCGCCTCGAGTTCAAGTTCCTGGCCTACAAGCCGGAGACGTTCGCGCTCGTCCTCGGGATGTTCGGCCTGTGGCTCCTCGACCGCGCCCTCGTCGAGCGGTCGCGGCGGCTGGTCGCCATGTCGATCGTCACGGCGGCGCTCGTGTTCCTCTGTCATGCCGAGGTCTTCCTCGTCTTCGCGGCCGCGGCCATCGGGCTGACGCTGGCTCGCTGGCTCGTGCGCCCCGGCCGGCGCAGCCGGCTGGGAATCCGCCCGGACCTGCGGCGCAGGGGCGCGACGCGGCTGGCGACCGGCGCCGCGGTGGTGTTGGCGGCGGGACTGCTGGGGGCGCTCACGAATGCCGCGCTGTCCGGCAACTTCCGGATCCTGGGTTACGTGTCGGCAAGCGGGGCCGTCCCGACGACGGCCATCGCACCGCGGCCGGACGAGATCCCCGCCGGCTGGACGTTCACCTCCGATCCAACCTGGGACTTCTATGTCGCCGCGGTCGCGCCTGGACAGCTGGGCCAGGCGCCTCCGACGCAGTTCACGGACCGGCGGCTCCTGCCGCGGGCCATCCTCGACGTCTGGCCCGGTCTCGACGGGCGATTGCCCAGCCTCCTCGTCGTCCTCGCGGCGCTGCTGGCGCTGCCTGTCGTCTGCTGGCCGTTCCTGGACCCTCGCCGCCGGCGGCTGCTGTTGACCTGGTGGCTCTTCGGTGCCGTCCTCGCGGCCGGCGCGTTCGCGCTGTTCGCGCTATCGCCGACGTATGTTCCCCGGCGCGTCGGGCCGCGCCGGTTGATGCCGTACGAGCTGTTCGTGCCGGTCGTCGCTGCGTCGTTCGCGATCTGGTGGCTCGATCGCCAGCTGCGGCCGGCGTGGCGGACCCTGCTGCCGGCGCGCGGGGCGATGCTCGCCGCCGGCGTCGCCATGGTCGTGCTCGCCGGGGCCGCGATCTCACCAGGGCCGACCGGCGGCCCTGCGGACGATCAGGAGCCGGGGATGACGCGGGTCGGCTACGAGGCCTATACGTGGATCGCGGCCAACACGCCGACCTACGCGCGCATCCTCGCCAACGCCTACACGGACGGCAGCGTGGCCGGCCTGGGCCGGCGCACCGGGATCATCGACGGCCGCGCGGTCTATCTCGAGAACCGCGCCTTCCTGGCCGAATCGACCGCCCTCGTTCTTGCCGCGCGGGTCGTCTTCCTGGCCCCGAACAGCCCGCCGGCAGCCGCCTTCCTGCAGCGTGAGGCGGTCGACTACCTCCTCGTCGCCGGTCCGTCGGCGAGCGGCAGTGACCTGGGCGGGTACGGCCCCTTCGAGACCGATTTCGGGGCGCTCGCCTCGGGCGGCCGGTACACTCTCGTGCGGGCCTTCGGGGATGGCCGCCTGCTCCTCTACAAGGTCGGCGCCTCGACCTGACACGGAGGCCGAGCCAGCACATGCCCAGCCTGCTGCGGATCGCCGGCCTGCTCCTCGCCCTCGGCCTGCTGGCGGTCGCCGTCGGGCGGCTTCGGCGGGCCGGAACCGGCAGCCGCGTGCCGAGCACCCTCCTCCTCGTCGTCTCCGTCGGGCTCGGGACGATCGCGATCTTCCCCGACCTCGTCCGCCCGATCGAGAACATCCTGGGCCTGACCGGGGAGCCCCTCGGCCGGCTCGTCACGGTGCTCGTCGTGTCGGTCGCCGTGGCGTACTTGCTGCTGTTCTATGCCCTGGCCAGGGTCGATCGCGCCAACCAGCGCGTGGCCCGGCTCATCCGCTCGCTGTCCGCAGCTCAGCTCGAGGGGGAACGGCTAGGGCGGCACCTGGGCGGCGTCCTCGTCTGCATCCCCGCCTTCGACGAAGCGCAGAACCTGCCCGGCGTCATCGGGGAAGTCCCGCCGACGGTGGCCGGACTGCCGACCCACGTCCTGGTCGTCGACGACGGCTCCCGCGACGACACGGCCGCCGTTGCCGCGGCGTGTGGCGCGCACGTCGTGACGCACCCCGTCAACAGCGGCCAGGGAGCCGCACTTCAGACGGGCTACCTGGTGGCGGAACGCCTCGGCGTCGACATCGTCGTGACGCTCGACGCGGACGGCCAGCACGATCCGGCGGAGATGGAGCGACTGGTCAGGCCCATCGTCGACGGCAGCGCCGATTTCGTCGTCGGGTCGCGCCGGATGGGCGCCTACGAGGCCGACTCGAGGGCGAGGGACGCGGGGATCACGCTCTACACCCGGCTCATCAACCTGCTGGGTGGCACCGCCGTGACCGACATCGCCAACGGCTATCGCGCCATCCGCGCCGAGCGCCTGTCGGAGATCGCCTTCACCGAGGACCAGTTCCACAACCCGGAGCTGCTGCTCGGCGCGGCGCGCGCCGGGCTCCGCGTGGTCGACGTTCCGGTGACGATCCGCCGGCGGGCGTTCGGCAGCTCGAAGAAGGGCGGGAACTGGCGGTACGGCGTCGGGTTCCTGCGGGTGATCTTCAAGACGTGGCTTCGGTAGGGGAGCGACCGCCGGGCGCGGCCGCCGGCGTGCTCGATCTCTACCGGGCGATGGTCGAGGAGGCACGGGCCGGTCTCGACGCGGCGCGCCGCCGGCGGGTCGCAATCGCCGTCGAGGTCTCGCTCATTGCCGTCTACGTCGTACTGCGGACGGTCGATGCCGGCCGGTCGCTGCTCCAGGTCTGGTCGCTCGTCACCGCCCTGGTCGCCATCGCCTCGCCCACCTCCGGGCTCGTCGTGCTCGCCGCGATCGCCCCGTTCAGCGAGCCGTTCAGCGTCACCCGCCAGCTCGGGGTCAAACCGTTTCTCGTCCTGGCGGTCGGCGCGGGTGGGGTGCTGCGGGCGCTCCCCATCGCCGATGCGTGGCGTCGTGCACGTGGCTCTGCCGCCGGCGTCGCTGCGGGAGAGCGGAGCCGCACCCGGCTGCTGCCCTGGGCGGCCATCGCCGGCGCGGCGCTGCTGCTCGTCGGGACCGGCCTGGGTGTCGCCCATACGCGACTGGCATTTGGCGCGGACATGGGCAGCCTCGCGGCGCAGAGTTGGCTCGCCGGCCTGGGCGGCGGGTTGATCGTGCTCCTGGTGGCCGTCCTCGTCGGCAGGTCCGGGACGCTCCGGCCGGTCGTGGTCGCGGTCGCTTCGGCGCTGGTCGGCGCGGCCGTCAGCCTGGCCGACTACCTGAAGCCGGAATCGATTCGGGGCGCCGCGTTCGCCTGGCTGCTCCGTCCGGACCGCTTCCAGGACCGCCTGACCGGGATCATCCCGTCGCCGAACGGCGTCGCCGCGCTGCTGATCGTTCCGACCGGCGTGCTCGTCGCGATCGCCGTCCTGGGCCGCGACATCCGGCTTCGTCTCGTCGCGGCCGCCGGCGCCGTGCTCATGGCAGTGTCGCTCTACTTCACCTACAGCCGGGCGGCCCTGATCGGGCTGGTGCTCATCGCCATCGTCGTGGCCTGGCGATTCCGGCGGCCCCTCGGGGTCGCCTTGCTGGTCGTTTCGGTGGTCGGCGGCATCCTGGTGCTGCCGACGTACCTCCGCGCCCGCAACGAGGCGGTGGGCGGCGAGGGCAACGTGCGTCCCGGCGACCTGCTCGTGGCGAGCGACGCCTACCGGTTCCGCGCCTGGGGCTCGGCCGGCCAGATGTTCCTCGACTCGCCGCTGACCGGCCAGGGGTTCCTGAGCTACCAGTGGCTGCACGACGCCTACGGCGATCCGATCCTCCGTTCGCCGCACAACGAGTGGCTGCGGTTCTTCGCCGAGGAGGGCGTCGTGGTGGGCCTGGCGGGAATCGTGTTCCTCGTCGCGACGGCCGCGACGCTCGCGCTCGAGCGCGGCGCGTTGGCGAGCGGGATCCTGGGCGGGTTCCTGGGCTTCGCCGTCGCGGCGTCGTTCAACAACCCGTTCCTGTACGTCCAGGTCCTTGCCATCGCCGGCACGATCCTGGGGATCGGCATCGGACGACGGCTGCGCGGCGAACGTCCGCCGCCGCCCGGGTAGCCGCCCCGGCCCCCCGGATCGGCTAGTTGTCGACCGTCCAGACCGTCCGATGCCAGGTCGCCAGGCGGCGGCCACGGGCGACGTTGAGCCATCCGACCGCAAAGGCAACGTTGACGACGGCGAACGCGCGGGCGAAGGCGAGCACCGCCGGTGGCCGCCGACCGCGCGCGGCGATGAGCTGTCCGGCGAGCGCGAGGGCGACGCCGATCGACGCCGCGATCGGGACCGCCGCGTACACAGGCGCGCCTCCGGCGACCAGGCCGATCGCGGCGAGGACGGCGATCGCCGTAAGCCACGGCGTGGCCCACCTGAGGAGCTTGTGACTCCAGATCGCCAGCGCCGCGCCCGGATGGCTCCACGGCGCCAGGCGACGCGCCATCGAGAGATTCGCGGCGATGCCCCGGGTGGCGGTCCGCGACCGGTTGCGGAACTGTTCACGGATCCCGGAGATCGGTCGGTCCGTCGCCCAGGCGCCGCGCACGTAGACCACGAGGTGTCCGCGCTCCCGGACGTAGAGCGGCAGGAGATGGTCCATCGACGCGGTCGGCGGAACCGGTCGGTACGCGCTGCGGCGGACGGCAAGCAGCGCCCCCGTCACGGCGGTGAGCAGCCCGGCGGCACTCTCCAGCTCGCGGATGGCTCGCTCGTAGCGCCAGTAGCGGCCTTCGTTCGACGCGGTCGCGGTGGCGTCCGCGTCGCGCCATTCGAGTCGGCCGGTGGTGCAGTCGACGCGCTCGTCGCGGAGGGGAGCGACAAGCGCCGACAGGCAGCCCGGCCCGAATCTCGTTTCGGCGTCCGTCAGCACGACGACCTGCCCGGTCGCGGCCTCGAACAGGGCGTGCTGCGTCACCGTCTGGCCGGCTCGCCGACGTGCGAGCAGCCGGACACGGGCGTCACGGGCGGCCAGCGAGCGGACGACTCGTTCCGTCGCGTCGTCCGAGCCGTCGCTGCCGATCAGGACCTCGGTGAGCGAATACCCATCCTGGTCCTGGGCGAGCGCGTCCTCGATCCGTGCGGCGATCGTGGCCTCCTCGTCATGGACGGCGATCGCCACGCTCACGCTGGGCGGATCCGCGCTCGCCCGAAGGACGATCGGCCGCACCCGCGACAGGACGAACAGCAGCGCGGGGTAGCCGAGATAGGTCCAGGCAAGCCCCGCGCTCGCGGCCCAGAAGATCGCGACGAGCATCTCCGCGAGAGTAGCCCACCCGACCGGTGCGCGAACGCACCCGCGCTCAATCGCCGGCACGATCCGCAACCTGCGCGGGGCGGGCTCAGGCGGTGCCCAGGTCGAGTGAAGGCCAGCGTCGGCGCCACCGCTCGACCACCCGCGCCGCTTCGGCGGCGCGGGTGTGTTTCGCGACAAACGCTGCTCCGCGCGCTCCACGGCCCGCGACGGTCTCTGGGTGAGCCACGAGCTCAGCCAGTGCCGCCGTCAGATCGAATGGGTCGTCGGGGGCGATCGGCTCGATGAGCTCCGAAATGTCGGGCTCCGACAATGACCCGACCTTCGACCCAACGATCGGGATGCCGACGGCCAACGCATCGAGGATGACCTTCGGGAAGCCCTCTGACGGCGACGGGAAGACGAACACGTCCGCCGCGGCGAGGTGGTCGAGGTAGGCCTGCCTGTCGGCGACGTAGCCGTACCAGTCGACTCGGCCGGCCAGGCCGATTGAGGCCGCGAGGCCCGTCAACGCCGGTCGTGCCGGGCCCTCGCCGATGATTCCCAGCCGCGTCGTGTCCGCCGTGTTGGCGAGCCCGCGCAGCAGTGTCTCGAGGCCCTTGCCGTGGGCCACGCGGCCGGCCCAGACGAGATCGAGCCGCCCGACCGCGCGCGGCCACGCCCGGCGCGGAGCCCGGATCTCCACCGGGTCCACCAGGCTGGCGACGAGGCCGTCGGCGGCCAGGCCCTGGCCCACGATCACGCGCTCGCCGCCGATCGCCGCCAGCCGGCCGATTGCGTCGTAGATCCCGCCCGCCAGGACGCGGACCGGCGCCGCGGGTCCGGAGAACCGGCCCCGCGCGACGTCGCTGGCGTTGCCGGCAACCCAGACGAAGCGCGGGACGTTCCGTCGGGCTGCCAGGGCAGCCGCGAGGGCGGCGTTGGAGGCCGGAACCTTCAGCCAGACGAGGTCCGCTTCCCGGATCGCGGCGGCCAGGATGGGACGGTTCGTCGCGACGATCGTCGGCACGTGACGGAGGAAACCGCCGATGCCGTCGAACGGAACGGTGGCGATGGTGTGGATCCGTGGATCGACGGGCAACGTTTCCGGTTCCGGTTCGTCGTCCGACAGCTCGCGGAGTGGCACGGCGTGGGCGATCGAGGCGACCGGGGCGCCCGGCAGGTCGAGGAACGCGGCAAGGAATCGATGGAACGTGGCATTGACGGGCCAGGTTCGATCGCGCCACCGGACGTGCGGGTTGTCGTCGACGACGAGGATGCGGATCCCCACCCTGGTCAGGGCTCCTCGCCGGGCTCTCGCTCGCCGATGACGAGATCCGCGGCCGCCGCGCCGCCGCGAAGGCCGACCACGGGACCGGCGCGGCGGCCGCGGAATCGATCGGCCAGCGCGGCCGCCGTTCGACCCACCGCCCGGATGTCGGATCGCCTGACGATCAGCGTCTCGGCCCAGCCCCGGCCGGACAGCCGCCGGAACACCGCCAGCGTGACGAGCGCCGTGACGCCGTACGAGATCGACGATGCGGCGGCCGCGCCCAGGATCCCGAAGCGCGGGATGAGGACGAGATTCCAGACGACGTTCGTGGCGAGCCCGGTCAGCAGCACGAGGGTGCCGATTCCCGGCCGGCCCTGGCCGACGATGTAGCGGGACAGGATCGCGACCACGCTGTAGGCGACGACGCCGGGGAGGATCAGCCGGAGTGCGACACCCGCGTCGGCGAACGCCGAGCCATAGACGAGGCGGACGAGTCGGGGGCCCAGGATGAACGCCGGCACGGCGGTGACCAGTGCGACGGCGATGGTCGTGCGGGTCAGCACGGCGGCGATCCGCGCGGCGTCCGCCCTGGGGTCGACCGCCCGGCTGAACATGACGACCCCCAGCGCGTTCGGGACGTACCACAGCGTCTCGGCGAGGCCGCTGGTGACCGAGTAGATCCCGGTCGCCCGGACGCCGACGATGGCGTTGAGAAGGAAGGCATCGGCCCGGAACTGGAGACGCTCGGCCGCACTGCCAACGATGGCCCGGCTGCCGAAGCGCAGCTCCTCGGCGAGAAGCCGCGCCGACGGTCGCAGCGAGAACGTGCCGTCCCGCGCCGCGACCCAGCCAATGGCGATCGCCGTCACGACGAGGGCGACGAGATTGAGCAGCAGCGCGACGTCCAATGAAAGGCGAGCGATCAATGCCGTCGCCACGATGAGGACGAGGAGGATGCCCCGACGCAGGACGCGAATGACGCTGTAGGCCATGACCCGTCGGCGTCCCAGCAGGGCGAAGAGGCCGATCGCGAAGAACAGCTCGCCAGGCAGCGCCAGGGCGGAGTACACGAACTGGGCGGCGGACAGGTTCGGGATGAGGGCGGCGAGCGGTCCGCCTGGACGGACGTCGGTCGGCAGGCCGTAGAGCCAACCCGACAGCACGACCCCGAAACCGCCCACGACGAGCGTCCAGAGGACCGCGTTGGCGAAGCCGCGTCGGGCGGATTCCGGATCGCGCGCCGCGACGACCCCCAGGGCCTGGTCCATGCCCCACCCGACGATCAGCGCGGCAAGCTGCGAGTAGAGCAGGACGAGCGCGAAGCGTCCCTTGGCCGCCGGTCCCAGGAGGCGAGCGAGCACGATATCCGTGCCGAAGATGAGGACGGCGAGCCCGAACCGGGTGACGATCGTGACGAACGCGTCGCGCATCAGCGGACCCGGCGGGCGCACCGCCGTTGCGGCCGCCGGCGGGACTCGATTGGCGACGACCGCCACGCCGCTACTCCGACCCGGACGCGGCGTGCGGCACGACGGCGGCAAGCGCCGGGTCGCGGAGCGCTTCCTCGAACCAGCGGGCGGTCGTCTTCAGGCCCTCGTCGAGCGGTACGCGCGCCCGGTAGCCCAGTCGTTCCGCCGCCTTGTCGACGCGGCTCACGTTGCGGCGAATGTCGCCCGGTCGCGCCTCGACCCGACGAATGTCGAGCGGGCGCCCGACGGCCGCCTCGACTACGCGGGCGAGCTCGTTGATCGTCGTTTCGCGACCCGTGCCCACCTGGAAGACCTCGCCGGCGACGACGTTCTTCGGCGCGTCGAGCGCGGCCACCACGGCGGCCGCGAGATCGTCGACGAAGACGAAGTCGCGCGTCTGCTCGCCATTGCCGTGGATCGTGATCGGCTCGCCCGACAGGGCCGCGCGTAGCCATGCGGCCACGACGCTCTTCTTGTGGAGCGACCGCGGGCCGTAGGCGTTCGATAAACGGAGCGCGCAGGCGGCCATCCCGTAGGTGGCGGCGTAAGCCTGGCAGTAGGCCTCGCCGGCGAGCTTCGAGGCACCGTAGGGGGAAGCGGGGTGGGGGAGATCCGTCTCGTCTGCCGGCGGTTCGTGGTCACCGGAGGCGGCGTTGGAGGAGGCGAACACGAAGCGCGGCACACCGGCCCGACGAGCGGCCTCGAGAACGCCAAGCAGCTGGGCGACGTTGACCGCGAACGTCCCGAGCGGGTCGCTGACCGAATCCGGGATCCCGGCCCGCGCCGCGAGGTGGACGACCGCATCGACGCCGCGGACCGCCTTCCCGACGGCGTCGGTGTCCGCGAGTGGCGCGGCGATCAGGTCGTGCTCAACCCCGTCGAGGTACGCTCGCTGACCGATCGACAGATCGTCGAGGATGCGTACGCGGCTCCCCCGTTCGGCCAGGAGGCGGGCCAGGGTCGAGCCGATGAACCCCGCCCCGCCGGTGATCAGGACGAGGGACTTCAAGGTCGGCGGCCCGTGGCGGTTCGGCGCCGCGCTCAGGTACGCGCGGCGGCGCGTCGGCCCTGGGGCACCCAGCGGACGTTCTGGACGAGTGTCGTCTTGTCGATGGCGTCGCGATGGTCGGCGATCTTCAGCAGCATCGTGTCGATCAGCTCCTCGTCAAGCAGCCGCGGCCGAAGGCCCAGATCGAGGAGCTTGGAGTGCCTGGCGTTGTAGTAGTGCTCCTCGGACTCGCGACGCGGGTTGGGGGTGTGGTCGATCGAGACCTTCCAGCCCAGGTGCTCGGCCGCCGACTTGACCCGTTCGGCCAGCTCGAGCACGGTGAATTGCTCCGTGAACTGGTTGTAGACGCGGAGCTCGCCCGGCGCGGCAGGATTGGCGGCGGCCAGAGCCACGCACTGGATCGTGTCGCGGATGTTGAGGTAGCCCCGGGTCTGGCCGCCCTTGCCGTAGACGGTGAGCGGGTGCCCGACGGCCGCCTGCACGCAGAAGCGATTGAGGGCCGTCCCGAAGACCTCGTCGTAGTGGAAGCTCGTCGCCAGCCGCCTGTCGAGCGATGACTCGTCGGTCTCCACACCGTAGACCACGCCCTGGTTGAGGTCGGTCGCGCGGAGATTCCAGATCCGGGTGGCGAAGTGGATGTTGTGGCTGTCGTGGACCTTCGACAGGTGGTACATCGAGCCCGGGGTCTTCGGGTAGAGGAAGGTGTGCTCCCGGCCCTTGTGGGAGACGGTCAGGTAGCCCTCCTCGATGTCGATGTCCGGCGTCCCGTACTCGCCCATCGTCCCGAGCTTGACGAGGTGCGTCCCGGGCGACCGGTCCCGGATCGCGAACACGACGTTGAGGGTGCCGACGACGTTGTTGGCCTGGGTGTAGGCCGCGTGGCGAGCGTCGATCATCGAGTACGGGGCGGACGGCTGCTCGCCGTAGTGGACGATCGTGTCCGGCTTGAGGTCCTCGACGGCGCTCTCGACGAAGGCGTAGTCGGTCAGGTCGCCGACGCGGAGGTCGATGTCGTTCTCGGCGACCTCCCGCCAGGCGCGGATCCGCTCGTGGAGCGTCGGGATGGGAAAGAGCGGCCGGACGCCGAGCTCCGCCTCCCAGCCGCGCTTGGCGAAGTTGTCGACCACGACGACCCGGTGACCGGCCCGGGAGAAGGCCATGGCGGTGGGCCAGCCGAGATAGCCGTCGCCGCCGAGCACCAGGATGCGCTGGGCCACCCGTCCGAACCTCCCGTGACGCTCGCGCCGGCGCGCCCTGGGCGTCGCGCCGGGATCCCCTTCCGAACCGGCCGGAGTCTAGCATCCCGGTCGGGCCGACCGGCCTGGTGCTAGGCTCGCGCGGTGCGTCTGCGCCAGTTCCTGATCGAGGGTCTTGGGCACCTCTCGACGCTTCTCAGCGACGATTCCCAGGGGGTTGGCGCGGTCGTCGATCCACGCCGCGACGTCGATATCTATCTCGAGGCGGCGCGGGATGCCGATGTGCGGATCACCCACGTCATCGAGACCCACCTCCACAACGACTACGTCTCCGGCGGTCGGGAGCTGGCCGCGCTGACCGGCGCGACGCACCTCATCGGCGCGGGGGCAGCACTGGCGTACCCGCACCGCCCAGCCCGCCACGGCGACGCCTTCGACGTCGGTGCGCTGCGGATCGTCGCCCTCGACACGCCGGGCCACACGCCCGAGCACGTCAGTTACGCGGTCGCCGACACGTCACGCGCGGAAGAGCCGATCCTCCTGTTCACGGGCGGGTCGCTGCTCGTGGGTGCGGTCGGGCGGACGGACCTGCTGGGCGCCGACAACGCAATGCCATTCGCCCGCCAGATGTTCCATTCGCTGCACGACGTCCTCCTGCCGCACGAGGACTTCGTGGGGGTCTACCCGACACATGGAGCGGGCTCCCTTTGCTCGACGGGTATCTCGGCGACGCCAAGCTCGACGATCGGCTTCGAGCGACGCTACAACCGGATGGTTGCCGCCTCCGACGTCGAGGCATTCGCGCGCGTGCTGCTGTCCGACCAGCCGGCGTTCCCGCGCTACTTCGCCCGGATGCGGCCGATCAACCAGGCCGGACCGCGGCTGATGGGCGGCCGGGTGCCCGATCCGCGGCCGATGGCGCTCGACGAGGTCCGGGCCGCGCTGGGAGGCGGCGCCTTGCTGGTGGATCTCAGGGCGCCGGCCGCGCACGCCGTCGCCCACGTCCCCGATTCCCTGTCGATCCCCGCCGGCACGTCGTTCGGGACGTGGCTCGGCTGGGTCGTCGAGCCGGATCGACCGATCGTCCTGGTGCTCGACGATCCCGGGGACTGGGACGACGCCATCCGGCAGTCGTTGCGCATCGGTCACGAGTCGGTGGTGGGCTATCTCCGCGGCGGGTTCCCGGCCTGGATCGACGCCGGGTCGCCCATCGAATCGAACGGCCGCATCAGCGTCGAAGAGCTGGCCCACCGCCTGGGCGCCGGGACTGAGCCGCTCGTCATCGACGTCAGGCAGGCCGGGGAATTCGACGACGGCCATGTCCCCGGCGCGCTGCACCTGTTCGCCGGTGACATCCAGGACCGACTCTCGGAGCTTCCTCGCGACCGTCCGATCGCGGCGATATGTGCGTCCGGCTTCCGGGCGAGCGTCGCGGCCTCGCTCCTCCGCTCGGCGGGCTTCGACGACGTGACGTGGGTGTCGGACGGGTTCCCCGCCTGGCAGGCGCGTGGATACGCCGTCGAGCGCGGCGAGCCGCGTGTCGCCTCGCGTACGCTTCGGGTCCCGTAGCTTCAGTCCGGCGCGCACACCGGGGAGGGATCGACGCTGGTAGACGACGCGCCCGCCACGGGGACGTTCCGAGCGGATCGCCTCGCGCGCCTCGCGGAGATGGAGGCTGCCCACTTCTGGCTCGAGGCGCGCCGCGGACGGATCGACGAGCTATTGAGGCGCTTCGTCACCGCGCGGTCGGATGTGCTCGACGTCGGCTGCGGCACGGGCTGGCTCGTCGAGCGGCTGCACCGCGAGGGTCACACGGTGACAGGTCTGGAAGCTCGCCCGGAATGGCTCGACGAGCTCAGGGCCCGACTCCCCGACGTGCGAGTGCTCCAGGCGGACGCGGAGCACATGCCGATCGACGACGCCTCGATAGACGTGGTTCTGCTGCTCGACGTGCTGGAACACGTCGACGATCGGGCCGTGCTGGGCGAAGGTCGCCGGGTACTCCGGCCGGGCGGCATCGCCCTGATCACGGTGCCCGCGATGCCGCGTCTGTGGAGCTTCCGCGATATCGACGCCGGGCATCGCCGCCGGTACACGAGGCGCGGCTTGCGGCAGCTGCTGGAGAGCGCGGGGTTCGAAGCACTGGAGGTCCGGTACCACGGCGCTCTGCTGTTGCCGCTGATCGCGGCGAGCCGCCTCCTGGGTCGGGCGGGCGGGCGGATGCGCGATCTGGAGGATCGGCCGCCCGCCAGCGTCAACGCAACCCTGCGCCAGCTGGCCAGGATCGACCACGCGCTGTGCCGCCGGTTTCGGCTCCCACTTGGATCGTCGCTGGTGGCCGCGGGCTTGAGCGCCGGACGGTGACGATGCCGCCGTTCGAGCTCGTCCTCTTCTCGGTCGATCCGGAGCTCATCCGCCCCGCGGTCGATGCGGGGGTTCGATCGGTGATCGTCGACTGGGAATTCCGTGACAAGGAGACTCGCCAGGCCGGAGCTGGCACGGAGATCAATCGTCACGGCGTTCGAGAGCTCGTCGGGGTTCGCGCGGCGACGCCCGCCAACGTCATGGTCCGCATCAACGCCTTTGGGCAACACACGGCGGGCGAGATTGGACGCGCGCTCGACGGAGGGGCCGACGAGCTGCTGCTGCCGATGGTCCGATCGCTCGAGGAGGTGGAGAGCACCCTCACGATCGTCGGCGGTCGATGTGCGCTCGGCATCCTCGTCGAGACAACTTCCGCTTGCGATCTCGCGGCGGGACTCGGCCGGCTTCCGCTGTCCCGCGTCTACATGGGGTTCAACGACCTCGCCATCGACCGCCGGTCCGACAGCATCTTCGAGCCGCTCGTCGACGGAACGCTCGAGCGCGTGCGCCCGCACTTCGACGTGCCCTTCGGCTTCGGGGGCCTCACTCGGCCCGATCGAGGAGAGCCCATCCCCTGCCGCCTGCTGATCTCCGAGATGATCCGCCACGGCTGCGCGTTCAGCTTCCTCCGCCGCTCGTTCCATCGAGACGTCGCGCTGCCTGAGGTTCATCGACAGGTAGCCCGGCTGCTCGCGGCGATCGAGGCGGCCCGGGCGATGCCGTCTGAATCGCTGGCCGCAGCTCATCGGGAGCTCGAGGACCGGATGGGCGGCCTTGCGCTCGCGGGAGCCGTCTCGTGACGGCCGCAGCGGACCGGCTGTACGAACCTATCCTGGTCACGGGCGCCTCCGGCTTCATCGGGTCGCGCCTCGTCAGCTCGCTCGTCGCGCGCGGTGTCGCGGTCCATGCACTCGTTCGCGAGACCTCCAACATCTCGGCGCTGGCGGGGGCCGGCAACAAGCTCAACGTTCACCATGGCGACCTGCTCGATCCCAGGGCCCTTGATCGCGCCGTCCGAGCCGCCGACCCGCGGACGGTCTTCCATCTCGCCGCACCGGGCGGTCATCCAGTGACGCGGCGCGACAGACAGGAGTTGCTCCGGGTCACGGTCCAGGGGACCGCCAATCTGCTGGAATCACTCCGTACCCGTCCAATGCGGCGGTTCGTCCACGTCGGGTCCTCACTCGAGTACGCGCCGGCCGATCGGCCACTCCGCGAGGACGACGAGATCGCGCCTCGCACCTTCCGGGGCGTCGCGAAAGCGGTCGCGACCCTGCTCGTTCGCCAGTTCGGCGAGAGCACGGGCCAGCCGATCGCCATCGTTCGCCCGTTCCACGTCTACGGCCCCGGCGAACCGGGCCACCGTCTCGTGCCGACCCTGCTCGAATCGCTCTGCGAGCGACGCGAGATCCAGCTCAGCGACGACGACTCGCGCCGGGATTTCGTCTTCGTCGACGACGTGGTCGAGGCGTGCGTCCGCGCCGCGACGATCCCGGCCGCGGTCGGTCGAATCTTCAACGTGGGGTCCGGGCGGCAGGTCACCGCGGGCGATGTTCTCGCCGCCCTGATGAAGGTGACGCGCCTCGTCCCGGTGTCGGCCCCCGGACGGTATCGCCGGCACGAATGGGACCGCACCGGGTGGGAGGCCGATATCAGCTCCGCGATGTCGGTGCTCGACTGGCACCCGGCGCACACCCTGCACGACGGACTGGCGCGAACGTGGGCGTGGTACGCGGCTTCTCGCGGGGTGGATGTTGCGATCGCAGGCTGAGGACCGCGCGCCAGCGCTAAGCGTGGTCATCCCGATCTTCCGCAATGAGAAAACGATCGAGGACCTCGTCGCGCGGCTGGCGCGGTCCCTCGCCACGACTCCAGGCGGGTTCGAAATGATCTTCGTTGACGACGCATCGCCGGATGCTTCCGCGGCCATCCTGGAACGGGCGGCCGCGCGCGACCCCAGAATCTCCGTGCTTCACCTCTTTCGCAACGTAGGACAACATCGGGCGGTCATGGTCGGACTCGCACACGCCCGGGGCTCGTGGGTCGTGGTGATGGACGGCGATCTCCAGGATCCTCCGGAGGCCATCCCCGCCCTCCTCGCCGTCGACCCGCCTGCTGGCGCGGTATTCGCCGGCCGGCGCGGATCGTACGAGTCGAGATCCCGGCTGCTGACGTCCCGGATGTTCAAGCGCACGCTGGCGATTCTGACCCGGCTGCCGCCGGATGCCGGGATGTTCGTGGCTCTCGACCGGCCGATGGTCGAGCGCCTCCTGGCGATGGGTGGGAGCGCCCCGTTCGTACCGGCCATGATCGGCTGCAGCGGGCTGTCACTCGCCTCGGTCCCGGTCGAGCGCGCCCCGCGAGCTTCGGGCGTTTCGAGCTACACGAATGGCGCTCGAGTGCGCGCCGCGCTTCGCGCCCTGCGGTGGGTCGCGGCCTACAGAACCGGGCGCCTCGAGCGCTCGGAACCCGCTGATGCGGTCGGCATTCGGCGAATCGGCGCGCGGTTCTCGGCGTCGGACGAGCGGCGATGAGTCGCTGGAATGCGCACCGGATCGGGGCGCACAACCAGGGGCAGATTGGCTACTACGACCGCCCGGAGCGGAAGCGTCGCATGTACCCGAACCGCTCGCGCTACGTCGTCAGGCAAGCGGAGCGGCTCGTCCGGTTCGCCGGGCTGGAACCGGGAATGCGCATCCTCGAGGTCGGCTGCGGGATGGGGCGCTACACGTTCCTGCTCGCCGATCGAGGACTGGCCCTTGAAGGTCTCGACCTGTCGCCCGACCTCGTCAGTCGTTTCCGGGGCTTCGACGGTGGCCGCTACGGCATCCCCGTCCACCAGGCAGACGTCGCCCGTCCGCCGAGTGAGCTTGAGGGTCGGTTCGACGCTGTCGTGGGGTTCATGACGCTGCATCACATGCACGACCTGGGGGCCTGCATGGCCGCGGTGGCCCGCCTCCTCGCGCCAGGTGGGCGCGTCGCGTTCCTCGAGCCGAACCCGTACAACCCGCTCTACTACGTGCAGGTGACGGTCTCGCCCGGAATGACGTGGGCCGCGGAGGGCGGCATGCTCCGAATGCGGCCGGGCATCCTGCGGCAGGCTATGGGCGCCGCGGGCCTGGCCGAGTTCCGGCACGAGCGCTTCGGCTTCTTCCCATCGTTCGTGACCAATGCCCGCGGCGGCGGGGCGCTGGAGGGGGCCCTCGAGCGTGTTCCGCTGTGGCGGCCTCTCCTTCCATTCCAGCTCTTCGGCGCGTCACGCGGCGACGGCGGGTGACCGGGCTCGCCCCGCGGCCGGCATCGCTCGACCGTCCGGCCCGCCCGGCCGCGGCGATTCGCGGCGCCACGCTCATCGAGGCCCACGAGGTTGCCATCGCCACGCTGCTGGTCGCCCTGGGGGCCGGGCTGCTGGCGATTGGGCGGCTCGACCGCTGGGATGAGATGTGGTTCCTGCAGGTGTCGACGCGTCTCGCCGCCGGCAACGTGTTGTACCGGGATGTCTTCTTCGGCGCCGGGCCCGTCGCGCCGTTTCTCGGATCAGTCCTGGTGGCGGTCTTCGGGTCCGAGGCCCTCCCCATCAAGGCCGCCGGGGTGGCGGTCCTTGCCCTCATGGTGTTGCTGCTGCGGAGCATCGCGATTCGGGTGGGGCGACCGGTCTCACCGCTGCTTCTCGGCGGCGTGGTCCTCGTGCTCGTCGGTTCGACGCAGTTCTCGTATGCCCCGCTGGCGACACTCTTTCTGCTCGCCTGCTTCGGGTCGACCCTTGCCTGGTGGCCCAATCCCGACGCGGGGCAGCCCAAGCGCCCGTGGCTTGCGGCCGCCGGCGTGTGCGCCGGCCTGGCGGTCGCGACGAAGCAGGATGTCGGGGTGTACGCGGCCGCGGCGGTCGGCGCGACGATCGTGGCGGCCGCCATCGCGAGGCCAGAGCGCTTGCGCGACAGACTCGTCGACGCCGGCCTCGTCGGGCTCCTGGTCGCTCTCGTCCCGCTCGCCGCGGTTCTCCCCATCCTGGTCGACGGCGGCGGTTCGCAGCTCCTGGACTATGCGTTCCTCAACAAGGGTCGCTACCTCAGCGTGAGTACGCCGTACCTGCCCAGCGCGATCGGCGAACTCCGCAATGTGCTCGCCCTGCGGAGCGACGCGATCTTCCGCCTGACGAGGGCGCTCGCCTTCGCCGTGCCGCCGGGTGTCGCGGTGCTCGGCATCCTGGCGTGGCACTCGGGCCCACGCCGCGATCGGGTCACCTATTACACGGTGCTGTTCTTCTTCGTCGCCGGCGTCGCCTCGATCTTTCCCCGCGCGGACGGCGGCCACGTCGTCGTGATGCTTCCCGTCCTGCTGGCCGCGGCGATCTACTGGCTGCCCGGGGCGCTCGAGACCATTCGTGCCGGACGTTGGTCACGCCACCTCGAGCACGCGCCCGGACGGCTGGTCGGCGTCTGTCTCGCGCTCGCCGTCGTGGTCGCCGTGCCCCTCGGATGGCGCGTAGGTGGCGCACGCCATATCTCGACGACCCCCCACCTCCGTGGTTTGGTCATGGCGGCGGGCGATGAAGTCGCGATTCGGGCCCAGGCGGACGCCCTTCGATCCGCCGCCGTGGGCCGTCGGCTCTTCCTGCTCACTCCCGACGCCGGGCTCTTCTATCTGCTCGCGGATCTCCACGATCCGACGCCGTTCGACCTGCCTCTCCTGACCTCGATGGGACGCGACGGCGAGGAGCAGGTCATCGAACAGATCGTGGGCGGCTCGATCTCCGTGGTCTGCGTCGGTCGGCCCAGTGTCCTGACCGCTCTCGAAGCGGTGGATTTGATCCGCTACGTCGAGACACACCTGGAGCCGGGTGCCAATCTTGGGTCCTGTCGGCTGTACCACAAGCCGAACGCGGCTCGCTGAGCGCGCCGGCTCGCGGCAACATCGGCCTTGGGACCGCCCGCCCCGCAGCTCCGGGGGACGTCGCGTGTCCAGGCGGTCTATCCGATGCTGACGCCGAACATCCCCAGCGCAGTGACCCCCAGGAGGACCACGTCGAGCACGATGACCAGCCCGACGGCGCCCCAGGTGATCACGTTGGCGATCAGCCTGTTGCGGTGGCGGCCCATCAGCCGCTCGTCGTTGACCAGCACGACCATGAACACGAGGACGATCGGCAGCAGCAGGCCCTGGAGGTTCTGCGAGGCGATGATCGCCGGCAGGAGGTCCAGTCCCGGGATGAGGACGACGAGCGCACCCAGGACGAGGACCGAGGTGTAGATGAAGAAGAACGACGGCGCGTCGCCGAACCGCCTGTCGACGCCGGACTCCCAGCCGAAGGCCTCGCAGATCACATAGGCGGTCGAGATCGGCATGATCGTGGCGGCCAGCACGGACGCCCCGAACAGGCCGAGCGCGAACAGCCCGGTGGCGAGGTCGCCGGCGATCGGCTCGAACGCCCGTGCGGCGTCGGTCGCGGACGTGATCGTCACGCCGGCGGCGTGGATCGTGGTCGCCGTGGCGATGACGATGAACACGGCGATGACGTTGGTCCAAACGGCCCCGCCGATCGCGTCGGCCCGCTCCAGGGCCAGCTCCTCCTCGTCGATGCCCTTCTCGGCGACCGCGCTCTGGAGGTAGAACTGCATGTACGGCGTGATCGTCGTGCCGACGACCGCGACGACCAGCAGCAGGGTCGCCGGGTCGACCGACAGGTTGGGCGTCACGAGGCCATGGGCCACGGCGCCCCAGTCCGGATGGGACTGGAAGGCCGACACGATGTAGGCCAGGAAGACGAGGCTGACCGACAGGAACACCCGCTCGATCGTCTTGTAGCTGGCGTAGATGACGAGCGCCCAGATCGACGCGGCCACGATCGGCACGGTCAGCCAGCGCGGGATGCCGAAGATCTCCAGTGCCGCGGCCGCCCCGGAGAATTCGGCCACCGTGTTGGCGACGTTGGCAACCAGCAGCACGACCATCGCGAACACGGTCCAGCGGACGCCGAACCGCTCGCGGACGAGGTCGGACAGGCCCTGACCGGTGACGACGCCAAGCCGGGCCGCCATCTCCTGGACGATGGCCAGGATGACGATCGTGATCGGGAACAGCCACAGCAGCGACAGCCCCGTTTTGGCGCCCAGGACGCTGTAGGTGGTGATGCCGCCGGCATCGTTGCCGGCGATCCCGGCGATGAGCCCGGGGCCCATGACGGCCAGGAAGGCCAGCAGCCCGCGCCGGCCGCGGAACCGTCCACGCAGGCGGAGGAACTCGCGCGACGCCATCCGATCGCCCAGGCGCTCGCGCAACCCCAGGCGGGGTGGGGGAGCGACCCGTCGCCGCCGGGCGCGGACGACGACGCCACGCGCCGCGTCGCCGACCGAATGGAGGTCGCGCACCCGCTACGGCCGCCGGCTCTGGCCGCCGGCGAACAACCGCGGCAGGCGCTTCTTCCAGGCCGTGGGCAGGATCGAATCCATCGCGTCGTCGACCGTCACGATCCCGGCCAGCCGGCCCTCCGAATCGACCACCGGCACGGCCAGCAGGTTGTAGCGGGCGACGACCTGGGCGACCTCGTCCTGATCGGCCAGCACGCCGACCGCCACGGGCTCCGGGATCATCACCTGGCTGATCGGCGTGTCCGGCGGGGCGACGATGAGGTCCCGCAGGGACAGCACCCCGACCAGGCGCCCGTCGTCGTCGGTGACGTAGACGTAATAGATGGTCTCGGCGTCCGGCTCGAGCTCGCGCAGCCGGTCGATCGTCTTCGCCGCGCTGAGGGTGGCCGGGACGGCGACGAATTCGGTCGTCATGATCCCGCCGGCCGAATCCTCCGGGTAGCCGAGCAGCTCCTGGACCTCCGCCGCCTCCTCGCGTTCCATCAGGGCGAGGATCTCCTCGCGGGCCTCGTCGGACAGGTCGGCGACCAGGTCGGCGGCGTCGTCCGGCGACATCTCCTCGAGGATGTCCGCGGCGCGGGCCGGCTCGAGATCCTCCATGACCTCGACCTGCGTATCGGGCTCCATCTCCTCGAGGGCGTCGGCGACCGCCTCGTCGTCGAGCGAAGCGAGGACGCCGGCCCGGTCGCGCGGCGCGAGCTGGTCGATGATCGAGGCGAGGTCGGCCGGATGGAGCTCGGCCAGGCCGGCGTGCGGGACGCGCAGCTTGATCGAGGCGATCGACGTCTCGACCGGGTCGACGTCCTCCCAGTCGATGTACCGCTCCGGGATCGGCAGGCCCAGGTTCCCGGCAAAGAGCTGGTGCACCCGCGGCCCCAGCCGCCGCAGCAGCCCGGCGGCCCCCACGTCGACGGCGACCAGCCGCAACCGCCCTTCGATCTCGTCGAGGCGCAGGTCGTTGACCCGGACGACCTTGCGGCCGTCGATGTCGACGATCTGCTTGTCCATCAGGTCGGCCGCCAGGCGGATCTCGTCCGGGCGCTGCCGGAAGCGGCCCATGTCGAGGGTCAGGGTCTGGAGCCGCGCCCCCTCGGCGTCGACGGAGGCGACGGCCGGCCACGGGACGAAGATCTCGCGCCGGTCGGTGGACACCACGAGGCCGGTCACCGGCGGGTAGCGCTCGCCGACGGCGACGATGAGGTCTGCGACCTTGCCGATCGGCTCGCCGTTCCCATCGAGCACGGGCCGGCCGATCGCCTGGCTCAGGTAGAGCATCTGCCACCTCGGGGCGGAACCGACCCGCCGAGGTGGCGCGGACCCGGTCTAGCGGGCTCCGCGGGTCACCGCCGGGAGGCGGGGCGGACCGTGGCTCTGGCGTCCATCACGACGTGGCGCCCTGCGGGCCGTGGCGTCCGGCAGGGGCGCCCTGGGTGCTTGGTCCGGTCTCCACGTGGAGAGCGATCCTCCGAAGCTGGTTGGGCGGCTCGCCGCACGCCGGGCGCGCCCAGCGGCCGTGCGAACCGGGCCGAGTGTAGTCGGCGGCTGTGCGTGGGGTCAACGCAGTCCGGGGCCCGCGGGGCCGGACGTTCGGGGGAGTGCAGACCGGTACGATGGGGTGAGCCGGCGACCACGTCGCCGGTGGGACGATCCGGCCCGCATGGGCCTCGGTTCGGGTCAGGGTGCGTCACCACCCCGACAGCTCACGGAAGCGCCGGCGACGAGGCCGACGCCCACCCTGAGCCTCGCCTCTCGCCTGCGCGCCATCTTCGGCCGGCGCGAGCCTGCCGCCGCCCGGGAAGCAGTCCTCGCCGAACGCCTCGAGATCCTGCTGGGGATCGCCCAGCGGCTGAGCCGCACCCTCGACCGCCGCGAGATCTTCCGGACCATCGTGGTCGAGGCGAACCGCGTCCTGGGGACGGACGCCGCCACGATCCGGATCGTCCGCGACGGTGTCCTGGAGGTCGTCGCCTGGGCCGGCATCTCCGACGAGGACGCCGCCCGGCTGCCGGCCTTCCGGGAGGACGAGGCGTGGTTCGCCCGCGTCCTGCGGACCGCCCGACCGCTGGCCTGGGAGGACGTCCGCGCGGGCGAGCCGCCGGGCTATGAGCGGTATGCCGCGGACCTGCGCTTTGGCGCCGACCTGATCGTCCCGCTCATCCACCGCGATCACGTCATCGGCGCGCTGTCCTGCGTGTCGGAATTGCCCCGTCGCTGGACGACCGACGACATCGAGTTCGTGGCCGGTCTGGCGACCCATGCGTCGCTCGCCCTCCACAACGCCGAGCTGTTCGAGCGGGCCGAGAGCCGGGCGGCGCGCTTCACCGTCCTCCAGGTCGCTGCCAGCCGGATGAACCGGGCCAGGACGCTCGAGTCGGTCGGCCGGGCGATCGTCGAGGAGACCCGCCGGATCCTCGACTACCACAACGCCCGCGTCTACCACGTCGAGCCCACCGGCGACGTCGTCCCGATCGCCTTCGAGGGCACGGTCGGCGAGTACGAGAAGGTCGACTTCGGCCTGCTGCGAACGCGGCTGGGGGTCGGCTTCACCGGCTGGGTCGCCGAGCGTGGCGTACCGCTCCTCATCGAC
Organism: Candidatus Limnocylindria bacterium; assembly: GCA_041482475.1. Classification (GTDB taxonomy): domain Bacteria; phylum Chloroflexota; class Limnocylindria; order Limnocylindrales; family CSP1-4; genus JACDAV01. The sequence continues at coordinate 21,709 of JBGPDX010000006.1, forward strand.
GATGCCAACGCCGATCCTCGCGGCGTCAACATCCCCGGCACGGACGACATCGACGAGTCGATGCTGGTCGTCCCGATGCGCTACGACGACGAGGTCGTGGGGGTCATCACGCTGTCGAAGCTGGGCCTCCACCAGTTCGTCGAGGACGATCTCCAGATGCTGACGATCCTGGCCGACCATGGGGCGACGGCGCTCGAGTCGGCCCGCCTGCTGGCCCGCAGCCAGGGCGTCACGGTCGAGCTCCAGCGGCTGGTCGAGATGAGCAGCGCCCTGTCCCGAAGCCTCGATCCGCGCCAGGTCGCGAACCTCATCGCGGAGCACGTGGCCGGCGCGATGGGCGTCGACGAGTGCGCCATCAGCTACTGGGATCGGCCGGCGGGTCGTGTCCTGACGCTGGGGTACTACCCGCCGGACGGGATCAACCGCCTCGATCCCTTCTTCGATATCAGCGGCTTCCCGGAGACCCTCCGCGTCCTCGAGAGGCAGGTCACGACGATCGTCGACGAGCGGGACCCGTCGGCCGATCCGGCCGAAGTCGCCCTGCTCCGGCGCGACGGCAAGCGGATGCTCGCCATGGTCCCGCTCGTGGCAAAGGGACAGTCGATCGGCCTGGTCGAGCTGCTGTCGGCCAACGCCTTCACGCTCGACGAGTCGGGCCTCGCCCTGGCCCGGACGATGGCCAACGAGGCCGCCATGGCGCTCGAGAACGCGCGGCTCTACGAGGACGCCCGGAACCTCGCCGACCGCGACCCGCTGACGGGCTTCTACAACCACCGCTTCTTGCACGAGCGGCTGGGCGAGGAGGTCGTCCGGGCCCAGCGATCCCGCCACCCGCTCGGCGTCCTGATGGTCGACCTCGACGACTTCAAGCTCGTCAACGACACCTTCGGTCACCTCTTCGGCGATCGCGTCCTGGTCTGGACGGCCGAACGGATCCGGGGCACCCTGCGTGCCTCCGACGTCGCTGCCCGGTATGGTGGCGACGAGTTCGCCATCGTCCTGCCGGACGCCGACCCGGACGCCGCCAGGCGCGCCGCCGAGCGAATCCTGGCCGCGTTCCAGGAGCCGTTCCAGGGCGAGGCCCGCGGCGCCGTGCCGATCGCCGTGTCCATCGGAATCGCCACCCACCCCGTCGACGGCCGGACCGGTCCCGACCTCATCGCCGCCGCGGACCGGCGACTCTACCGGGTCAAGGAATCCGGCGGACACAGCCTCGCGACGAGCGACCCGCCGGCCAAGAGCGCGGCCCCCGAACGGGACGCCGGCGCCGCCTGACGCCGCCGTCGGCCGGGTAGTACGGAAGTACCCGGCCGGCCGAACCCGAGTACCCCGTCGCGCGTCTGGACCGGCCTCCGGACGACCGCCATTCTCTACTCCGAAGGTGAGCGAACCCGTCGGAACCAGGGCCCATTCGGCCGACCCGCAGGATCGGCGAATCAGGCGCTCGTGGTGGCTCCTCGGCGGCTCGTTCCTCCTGCTCGGGGTCGTCCTGGCGATCCGCCTGGGCACGGACAGGATCCGGCCGATCGACGTGGTCCTGGGCGGGCTGGTGGCCCTGGTCGGCTCCGCGGCGGTCGTCCATCGCAACGCCGTGGCCGCCCTCGATACCGGACGCCGCGCCGAGGCCGAGAGCTTCGCCCGGATCCTCCAGGGCCTGTCGCGGTCGGTCTCTCCGGACGCGATCGTCGACGCGATCGTCGAGGAGCTGGGGGTCGGCACCGGCGCCGACCACATCGTCGTCGTCCGGCGGCGGGCCGGGGCGACCGCGCTCGAGGGGACCCTGGTCAGCACCCGCCCCGGCGTCCGCAGCTCGTCGACGCTGTTCCCGCTGTCGGACCTCGAGGACCCGCTCGGCGTCGATGCGACGTACCGGGAGCCCGTCGCGATCGCCGTCGGCGCGGAGCAGCTCGCCTTGGAGCTGTCCACCGTGGCCGGTCGTGGCTGGCACGGCGCCGGCGGTGGCAGCCCGGGAGCGATGGCCGAGCCCATCCCGCTGCGGGTGGGCGAGCCGGGTTCGGCGACCGTGGCCGCCGGCATCGCCGGGCGGATCTCCGAGCGGATCGCCACACGCGCCCGACGCGCCTACGGCCTCAACAACACGCTGTCGGCGCCGCTCCGGACCGGCGGCGTCTTCGTCGGGGCGATCGTCCTGTCGCGGCGGACGGCGGAGCCCTGGCCGATGTCCGCGCAGCGGATCCTGGCCGGCGCCGCCGTCGAGGCCTCGGCCGCCCTCGCCCGGGCAGTCTCCCATCGCGAGGCCGAGACCCGCGCCTCGACCGACGCCCTGACCGGCCTTCCCAATCGGCGCTACTTCGACGAGTTCTGCGGCCTGCTCGCGCGGCGCCGCCGCGCCGACGACGCGGTTGGTGTGCTGATGATCGACATCGATCGGTTCAAGGCCATCAATGACGCCCACGGCCATGCCGTCGGCGACCAGGTCCTGCGGGCGGTCGGGGAGGCGATCGCCGGCGCCGTCCGCGAGGGCGACGTACCGGCTCGCTACGGCGGCGAGGAGTTCGCGGTCCTGCTTCGCAACCCGGGACCCGGCGTCGCCGTCGAGGTCGGCGAGCGTGTCCGTGCGGCCGTCGGCCGGCTGGACCTTCGGCGGTTCGAGATCCTGCGCCTCAGCGTGTCGGTCGGCGTGGCGGTCGCGTCCGCGCCCGATCAACCGATCGGCGAGCTGATCGACCAGGCCGACCGCGCGCTCTACTCGGCCAAGCACCGGGGCCGCAATCGGGTCGTCGCCGCGTAGGCGAGCGGGGTGCATCGCGCCGGTCCGCGGGGGTGAGTCGCTAGGATCCTCGGAATGCGCGACGACCCCGCCACCGAAGTTCCCGCCGAGGACGAAGCCGAGCGCCGCCGGCTGACGAACGGCGACCTCGCCCGCATCTTCCACGAGATCGGCGACATCCTCGAGGTCAAGGGCGAGCTCGTCTTCAAGACCGTCGCCTACCACCGCGCGGCGGATGCCATCGGCCGCGCGCCATTCGACGTCCCGGACGCCTACCGCGAGGGCCATCCGCCCAGGATCCCGGGCGTCGGGCAGGCGATCAGCGACAAGATCGCCGAGCTCGTCGCGACCGGCCGGATGGCCTTCCACGAGCGCCTCCGGGCGGAGATCCCGGCCAGCCTCGTCGAGTTGCTGCGGATCCCGGGGCTGGGACCGCGGACCGTCCGGCTGATCTACGAGGAGCTGGGCATCGAGACGGTCGAGGATCTCCGGCAGGCCGCCGAAGCGGGCACACTGCGCACCCTCCGCGGCGTTTCCGGGAAGACCGAGGCGATGATCCTCGAGGGGATCGCCGCCCTCGAGTCGCGGCCGTCGCGGCTGTTGATCAACGAGGCGGAGGCCATCGTCGCGTCGCTCATCGGGGCGCTCGAGGGGACGCCCGGCGTGCGACGGCTCGTGCCGGCCGGGTCCCTTCGGCGGCGGGTCGAGACGATCGGTGACCTCGACCTGCTGGCCGAGACGGACGATCCGGCCGCGCTGATGGAGCGCTTGGCGTCGCTCGGCATCGTCGACCGCGTCCTCAACCGCGGCGCTCACAAGGCCACCGTCCAGCTCCTCCGCGGGCCGCAGGTCGACCTGATGATCATGCCGCCGGGCGAGGCCGGGACCTACCTCATCCACTTCACCGGCTCCAAGGAGCACAACGTCGTGCTCCGCGCCCGGGCGCGGGACAGGGGCTGGAGCCTGTCGGAGAAGGGCTTCCAACGGATCGGCGACGACGGCGAGGCGCTGACGGGCGCGGACGCCGAACGGCGGACGTTTGCGACCGAACCTGAGGCCTACGGGTTCCTTGGCCTGCCGTTCATCGAGCCGGAGCTGCGTGAGAACCACGGCGAAGTGGAGGCGGCACTCGCCGGCCGGCTGCCGGCCCTCATCACCGGGCGCGACCTGCGCGGCGACTGCCACACCCATTCCGACTGGTCGGACGGCGTCCAGTCGATCGAGGTCATGGCCGAAGCCGGTCGCCGCCGCGGCTACGCCTGGCAGGTCCTCACCGACCACAGCCAGTCGCTCGCCATCGCCCGCGGGCTGACGCCGGCACGGGTCGAGGAGCAGCGCGGGATCGTCGCCGAGCTCAACGCGCGGTTCGCCCGCGAGGAGGCCGATGGGACGGCCCCATCGGGGACGCCGCCGGAGGGCTTTCGGCTGCTGCACGGCTGCGAGCTCGAGATCCGCGCCGACGGCAATCTCGACTTCGACGACGATCTCCTGGCGACGTTCGACCTCGTCGTCGCGTCGCTCCACGTCTCGCGGCGGCAGCCCCGTGCGGAGCTGACCCGCCGGACGCTGAACGCCATCCGCAGCCCGCACGTCGACGTCATCGCCCATCCGGCGGGCCGGATGATCCAGTCGCGCGACGACCTCGACCTCGACTGGGAGGCCGTATACGCGGAGGCGGCGCGGACCGGGACGGCGCTGGAGATGAATGGCTCGCCGCATCGCCTCGACCTGTCGGTCGAGCGCGCCCGGCGAGCCGTCGGGCTGGGCTGCCTGCTGACGATTGATTCGGATGCCCACAAGACCGCCGAGCTCGACTACGTCGACTGGGGCGTCGGCCAGGCGCGGCGGGCATGGGTCGAGCCGGGCGTCGTCCTCAACAGCCGGTCGCGGGCGGACCTCTTCGCCTGGGTCGGCGCCAAGCCGGATCGCGCGGTGCGCCCGTGACGGCGGGCGATCGACTGGTCACGCCCGGCTCGCGGCGTACCATCGGGACGATGGAGTCCCGAGCGACGTCACGCCGCGACCTCGTCCTCGCCGCAGTGACGATCGTGGGGCTGTCACGGTTTGCCGAGGGCCCGGCGGTGTGGCTCGTCGGCGTGGTCCTCCTGGTCGCCCTGCTGCTGGGAACGCTGCAGGTCCTGGCCGACGCCGATCCCCTCGGGGAGTCGCGCGGCGTGCCCGTCGAGGCGCTCCTGACGCCGTCGGTGGGCGGGCTCGCCTGCGTGGGGGCGATCCGCCTCGTGCCGATCGGGCTGGGCCTGGCCCCGGCCCTGATCCTGATCGCGGTCCTCCTCGACCGAACGCTGCGCACCGAGGCGCGGATCCTCGCGGCCGCACGCGATCCGACCGCCGCCGACCGGACGACGATCCTCCTCGAGGCCCTGGTCGTCGCCTTTCTCGCCTTCATCGGCGTCGCGGCGCTGGTCCCCGGAGGCCTGCCGGAGCCCGGCGTCCCGACCGCGGTCGCGATCCCGCTGTCCGAGTCAAACCTCCTGGTGCTCGCCGGCGCGGACGCGCTCGTCGCCGGCCTGCTGGGCTACCGAGCGTCGGCGCTGCGGGTGACGAAGGTCGGCGACGGGCTGTGGTCCGCCGGAACGTACGCCAGCGCCGTGGCCATCGGAGCCGCCGCCCTGCGCGCAACGAACATCCCGCGGCTGGTGGGCCCCGCCGTGCTGACCCTGATCTTCTTCCTGTGGGACGCCTTCCACGGGTCGCCACCATCCCGCCGGCGCGACCCCCGCTGGATCTGGCAGACGATGGCCCTGCTGGCCGTCGGCGCCGTCGTGCTCGCCTGGAACCTGGGCCTGCGCGAATAACGCGCCGCGCCGTTTGACGAACCGGAGGACGGGTGCTAGAAAGCCTCGCGGGGCGCGCCCGTCTTCGGCGTTGCCCTCGCAGCCACCCGCCCTCGATTGACCCTCGCACCGGCGCCCGAGCGGACGCCCGAAAGGACGATCTCCTGTGACCTTCCCCGAAGTCGACACGGCCGCGACCAGCCCCGTCAACCAGACGCGGCTGAAGCGCCAGCTCGCCGACCAGGCGATCGCCCAGACGTCCGCGGCGCAGTGGGCCGACGCGGCGGACACCAACCGCAAGCTGCTCGAGCTGGGATCCGACGCGGAGGCCGAGAACCGACTCGCCAAGGCCCTCTGGGAGCTGGGTGAGCTGGCGGCCGCCCGGGAGCACTACCAGACGGCACTCGCCCTCGACCCGACGAACCGGATCGCCGAGCGGAACATCGACCGCCTCAAGGTCCTCCTCGTCACCGCCGGCGAGAAGACCGTGCCGGCCAAGGAGGGCTCCAAGGCGCCGGTCGGGATCTTCGTCGAGGAGACCGGCAAGACCGGCTTCGCCTACCTGACCGACCTCGCCCATCCACGCGAGCTGGCCCAGGTCAACCCCGGCGACAACGTCGAGATGACGCCGGAGGGCAACCGCCTCATCGCCACCAGCAACGGCGTCCGCATCGGCGTCGTCGAGCCGCGGGTCGCCGCCCGGCTGCTCAAGCTGATGGCCGAGGGCAACAAGTACGCCGCCGGCGTGACGTCGCTCGGCGACAAGGACGTCCGGATCATCATCCGCGAGATCTTCCAGGACCCGCGCAACTACGGGAAGGTCAGCTTCCCGACGGCCGCCAAGTCGACCGACCTTCGGCCGTACACCAAGGGCACCCTCATCCGCGAGGACGTCGATCTCGAGGAGGACCTCGAAGACGACGACGAGGACGAGGAGATCGAGGACCTCGACCGCGTCCTGCCGGCGGACGTCACGACCGACGAGGCGTTCGAGGAAGAGCCGGACGAGCTCGACGAGGCATAGGCCTCGCCGCTCTCCGCTCTCCGCTCGCCGCGTTTTCGCCAAATTCCCGTCCCACGGGAGTCGGGCTGGCGGCGCCCGCTTCTTGTCACCTGGCTCACGCTCAGCCGGCGCGCAACATCGCTCCAAATCTCGTCAGATTCCTGCCTCGCGGGAATCTGTCCGCGCCGCGCTGACTCGCTCCCGCCGCGCGGGAATCTGACGACTCCCCGCCCATCGACCGCAGTTGATTCCCGCCGGGCGGGAATCTGGCGAGGCGGATCCGACGACGGCCAACGCGGCGACGCGCACGCGACAGGAATTCAGCGGCTCGTGCGCGTTCCCGCGCGAGACGCGTGACGGGCGCCTCGAGCGCGCGTCGGGAACGCCGAGCAGGTCGTCGGACGGAGCTCGACGAGGGGATCGGTCAGCGCGGTCGTCTGGTGTGCGGACATCGTCCGGCGGGTGCTCCCCGTCGACTAGGATGCGGCCGTGGCGCGCAGCGCGATCCCCGTCGGGACGGAGCCCGGCCTGTCCCTGCCAATCCTGGACCGGATCGCCCCTCCCCCGCGGCGTGAGGTCGTCGCCGCCCGGATCGACCGGCATACGCACCCGGGGGACGTCGTCGTCGATCTGCACGCTCGTGGTGGTTGGGTCGCTCGCACGGCGATCGAGCGACATCGTCGGGCGATCTCGGTCGAGTCCGGTCCGCTGGCCCGGCTGGTCGCGGAGATCGTCCTCCGGCCGCCCGACCTGCGTCACCTCGACGCGGCGTTCCAGGGCATCGCCGGCTCGGCCCGCGGCAAGACGAGCCTGCGCCTGGCGCTCGCCGAGTTCTATGCGACGCGCTGTGCGACCTGCGACCGGGCGGTGGTGGCGGACGACGTCGTCTGGCACGCGTCGCCGGATGGCGATTCGGAAGCCCTGCCGAAGCCGACCCTCAAGCACTACCGCTGTCCGGCCTGTCGCGACCAGGTGACTGGATCGGATCATCGCGAGGCGCCGGTCGACGACGACGACCGCGAGCGCGCGCTGACCGCCCGGGGGGCTGCCGAAGCTCGCCGAACGCTCGCCCGACGGTTCCCGATTCCCGATGGCAACCGCAGCCTCGTCGACCAGATCCTGGCGCTCCACACCGAGCGGCAGTTGGTAGGGCTGGCCGCGATCCTCGAGCAGATCGAGGGCGACGCCCGAGGCGAACCGGTCGAGGCCGCCCTTCGGCTGGCCTTCGCCCACGCCGTCCTGCCCGCCAGCCGGCTGGCGACCCACCCCGGCCGTCACGCGCCGCTCCGGATCGGCGGCGGCCGCGTCCGGCTGCCGTCCGCCGGCAAGTGGCAGGAACGTAGCCCGTGGCTGTCGTTCGAGGACGGCTTCCGGCTCGTTCGGTCATTCGTGCAGCGACTCGAGGCGGCGACACCCGGGCCGAGGGCTGCGACGCTGGCCGGAGCGGCGAGCTCCGGGGGCGGAGCGTCGAAGGAATCCGGCGGCGTTCCCATCGCGTCGTTCCTCGCCCGCATCGGCGATGACATCAGAAGCCTCGCCGACGGGCCTGCCTCGGCCGTCGTGCGCCTCGCCAGCCCAGCCACGTGGCGTGCCATCGGCGCCGAGGCCCGCCAGCTCGCCGAGCGCCCGGCCCGACCGCGCCTGGCGCTCGTGCTGTGTCAGCCCCCGCCCCGTCGCACCGCCGAGGCGGTCGCCTTCGAGTTTCATTCGACCGCCTGGGCGGTGGGTCGCGACGCGGCGTCATCGATCTCGATCGACACGCTCCTGCGATCGTCCGGGGGACCGTCGTGGTGGTCGCAGGCGGCCGCGCTCGGCCGGTCGCTCGAGGCGGTCGAGCCACTCCTCCAGCGTGACGCGAAAGTCGTCCTCCTCGTCGAGGGGGACCAGCCAGAGGCGCTCGTCGCCGCGGCCCTCGGTGGGGTTGCCGCGGGGTTTCGCGTCGTCGCCGCGCAGCTCGGCGATCCCGACGAACACCATGCGGGCGTCGTCGAGCTGATTCCGCCCGGCGCCGTCCTGCCGCCTGCGCCCAGGACACGGGCCAACGTCCCTCTGCCGGCAATTCCGGGCGGCGCCGGCGATCCGGATGTCGTGCCCGGTCCCGGCCTGTTTGCCCCGCCCGAGCGGTACGACGCCCGGCCGTTCTCGGCGACCGACTCCGCGCGCGCCGTGACCGCGACGGCCGTCGACGTCCTCCGCGCCCGCGGCGAACCGGCGGCGACCACACGGCTGTTCGGCGAGATCGTCGTCGCCCTCGATCGCGGCGGTCACCTGCGGCGCCTCGTCGAGGCCTCGGCGCCAGGCGACGTCGCGCACCAGGATGCCGCGTCGAACCAGACCGCTGCGTCGAAACGGGACGCCGCCGACGGCACGGCGACGCAACCCGACCCGGTCGACCGGCTGGTCGCCATCGTCCGCGACGAGCTCGCCCGCCCCAACCGCCGGCGGCTCGTCGAAGTCGCCCCGGATCGCTGGTGGCTGGCCGACCGCGGGGACCGCGAGTCCGCTGCGGCCCCCCTGGCGGACCGCGTCGAGTGGGCGGTCTACAGTCTCCTGTCCACGTCGGGCAGCCTGTCCGAGTCGGCGTTCCTTGACCGCATCGGCGGCCTGTTCCAGGGACACGACCGCCCCGACGAAGCGCTCATTCGAGCCTGCCTCGACAGCTACCGGGCAGACGGGAGCAACGCCGAGCGCGTCACCACCACGGAGGACCTGCTCGCCCGGACGCACGAGCACGGGATGCTGCTGGCGGCCCTCGCCGATGGCGGCCATCGCCTGGGCATGCGCGTCTGGATCGCGTCGCGCGAGCAGGCGCGTCGGCTGGGCGAACGGCGGCTGGGCGATTCGCTCGGCGAAGCGGAACGGCGGGCCCACCTGGCCGGCATCGCCCGCGGTCCCGTCGACGCGCTCGAGTCGGTCGACTGCATCTGGTACGTGCCCGGTCGGGCGACCTTCCTGTTCGAGGTCGAGTGGACGGCGATGATCGGGGAGACCGTCCTTCGCCGGCATGCCCGAATCCCCGCCGACGACGAGGTCGTCCGTTTCCTCATCGTCCCGCCGGAACGGACCGCGCTCGTCCGCCACAAGGTCGAGCGCTCTCCGCTCCTGCGCGACGCCCTGGCAGCGGGCAACTGGCACGTCCTCAAGTGGAACCACCTCCGCGACTTCCTGGCCAACGAGCCGCTGAGCCTGGACGGGCTCGAGCCGTACCTGGGGCTGGACCCGCCAATCGAACGGGGCGAGGGCCAGCAGCTGCCCCTCTTCGCCGCCGAGCGGTAGGCTTGGCGCAACATTCCCGCCCGACCGATGGTGCCGCCTTGCGGCGCCGACCCGGAGGATCCTGGTGACCGAGTCCCAACCGACGACGCCTGTCAATGCCCTCGCCGACCGCTTCTGGGAGGCGCTCCTGGTGCTCAACCCGACGCTCGGCACAACGTACGGCGACGAACGCTACGCCGACCGGCTGGAGGACCCCAGCCCGCACGGCCGGGCCAGGGGACGCAAGTTGCTGCAGCAGACATTGGCGGAGGTCCAGGCGATCGCGCCGGACGGGCTTCCCGTCGAGGATCGGATCACCCGCGACATGCTCCGCATCGTCGCCGAGCTGGGGATCGAGGAAGATAATCAGAAGCTGTACGAGCTTCGGGTCGTCGACCAGATGGCGGGGCCGCAGACGCTCCTCCCGCAGCTCACCCAGTTCCAGCCGGCGGATACGCCTGAGCGGCTGGACAAGTTCCTCGCCCGACTGGCGGCCTATCCGGCCTACATGGCGGCGAACGCCGGCATTCTCCGCGAGGGTCTGGCCGACGGCCTGACCGCGCCGCGCATCGTCGCCGAGCGGACGGTTGCCCAGATCGAGCGGCTGCTGGCCGTGCCGATCGAGCAGGCCGTCGTTCCGTCGATGGTCAACGTCGCCTCGGATGCCGACCGCGAGCGCGTCCGTGACGCCGTCCGCGAGCATGTCTATCCGGCCGACGCGGCATTCCTCGCCGTCCTCCGCGACGACTACCTGCCGGCGACCCGGACCGACCCGGGGCTGTGGTCGGCGCCGAACGGCGAGACCCTCTACCGGACCCAGATTCGCTCGTGGACGACGCTCGAGCTCGATCCGAACGAGGTCCACCAGATCGGGCTCGCCGACCTGGAGGAGATCGAGACACAGCGCCGCGAGATCTCGCGGGCGGCGGGCTTCGGCGACGACACCCGCGCCTACCGCGCCTCGCTGGCGGCGGATCCCGCCAACATCCCGGCCTCGCGCGACGCGCTCGTCGAACGCGCCACGGAGGACATCGAACGGGCCATGGCGGCGGCCCCGAAGTTCTTCGGACGTCTGCCGAGCGCCGGCTGCGATGTCCGCCCCGTCGAGGAGTTCAAGGAGCGCGATGCTCCGTTCGCCTATTACTTCCCGCCGACCGTGGACGGGTCACGTCCAGGGATCTATTACGTCAACGCCTACGACCTGCCGTCGCGGACATACACCAAGCTCGCGACGACGACCTACCACGAAGCCGTCCCCGGCCACCATTTCCAGATAGCCCTCGAGATGGAGAACCCGGACCTGAACGCCTTCCGCCGGCTCGGGTCGAGGATGGTCGGCGGCGCCTACGTCGAGGGCTGGGGCCTGTACAGCGAGAAGCTGGCCGACGAGATGGGCCTGTTCCGTTCCGAGGCGGAGCGCTTCGGGATGCTCGATGCCGTCGCCTGGCGGGCCGCCCGGCTCGTCGTCGACACCGGCCTGCACGCCCTTCGCTGGGACCGCCAGCGGAGCATCGACTTCCTCCTCCGTACCGGGCTGAGCGAAACGGACGCGACCATCGAGACCGACCGGTACATCTGCTGGCCCGGCCAGGCGTTGACGTACAAGATCGGCCAGCGCGAGATCGAGCGGTTGCGTGGCGAGCTCGCCGCGCGGGACGGCTCGCGCTTCGACCTGCGGGCGTTCCACGACGCGATCCTCGGCCACGGCTCGCTCCCGCTGGCGACGCTGACGACCGAACTGCCGAACTGGCTGGCGACGCCCGCCTGAGGCTCGCTCTCCCGCGCAACGCGTGCGGGAGTCGCCAGATTCCCGCATGACGGGAATGCGGCGAATTGTCGTCACGCCGGCGCCCCGTTTTGTCAGCCGTCCGACCATCCCGCGTCGTCGGATTCCCGCCCCACGGGAATCTGCCGACCGCCTCTTGACTCGCTCCCGCCCCACGGGAATCTGCCGAC
>JBGPDX010000007.1:0-31600 GCA_041482475.1 Candidatus Limnocylindria bacterium
GCGGACGAGTTCACCGCCTTCGTCCGGACGCTGCGCGCCGAGCTGAACCGGATCGCTCCCGGCTACCAGCTGACGTTCGACACGACTGGCTGGATCGGCAACTACCCGCTCGAGGGCGCGACCGCCTCCGGCGCGGCGGACGCAATCTTCATCATGGGTTACGACTACCGGACCGGCGGCGCCAGCACGGCCGGCTCGATCGCCCCGCTGACCGGGCCCGCCTACGACATCACCGACACGGTCCGCGCCTACATGGCCCGCGTTCCGGCCTCGAAGCTGATCCTGGGAGTGCCGTACTACGGGCGGGCCTGGTCGACCAGCTCCGACGCCGTGCGGGCCTCGAACATCTCCGGCACGAAGTACGGCGCCTCGACCTCGGTCATCTACACGACCGCGGCCGACTACGCCGCGACATACGGCCGGCGGTGGGACTCGATCGAGCAGTCGCCCTACGTCGTCTATCGCCGCCAGAACTGCACGTCGACCTATGGCTGCGTGACCGCGTGGCGTCAGATCTACTACGACGACATCGCATCGCTCGGCGCGAAGTACGACCTGATCAATCGCTATGCCCTGCGCGGCGTGGGCATGTGGGCACTCGGCTATGACGGCACGCGGACGGAGCTGAACACGCTCCTGGCGGCGAAGTTCCTGCACGACACGACGGCGCCGCTCGTCGGCATCAAGACGATGAACTGGCGCCAGCGCGACGCCGGCTTCCGGGTCAGCTGGAACGGCGAGGACATCAGCGGCATCACCGCCTACGACATCCAGGTCTCCGCCGACGGCGGCGCATGGTCGCCCTGGCTGACCGGCACGACACAGACCTCCGAGATCTTCCAGGGGATCGCCGGTCACGGCTACGCGTTTCGCGCTCGCGGCCGCGACGGCAAGGGCAACGTCAGCGCCTGGAATGCCACGTCGTTGTGGCAGACGAAGCCGCCGATGGCGGTCGGAGGATTCGGCGTCATCCGCGTCGACGGTGTCGCCACCCGGACCGCCCCGAGCATAGCCGCGGCACGAGTGGGGACACTCAACGCCGCCGACATCGTGTCGGTTGTCGGCGGGCCACGCACCGCCAATGGCTACACCTGGTGGCAGGTGAGTGGGCCGCTCCGCGAGTGGCGAGCCGTCAGCCCCATCGACGAGGGCGTGTGGGTCGCCGCAGGGCCGACGAGCGCGCCTTGGATGACCCTGGCCCACGCGCCGAATACCACCCTCGCCGACGCCATCCTGCGCGACTTCATGGTCGGCGATTCGCTGTCGCGCGCCTTCTCGCCGGACGGTGACGGCCAGCGCGACACGATCCGGCTCAGCTGGACGAACGCGCTCGCTCTCGACACGCTCCTGCTGAAGGTCTTTCGACCCGACGGCTCGCTGGTCGACACCGTCAGCCTCCCGGACCGCGCGGTTGGCGCCCAGACCTACGACTGGAATGGGATCGTCGGCGGCCATGCCGTGCCCGACGGCTCGTACATGCTCGCCCTCAGCGGGACGATCGGGACGGGCACCTATTCGGCGCCGTCCAGCTCACCCATCACGCCGGCGCAGCTGGCCGCCTTCGGCGTGACGGTCGACACGGTCGCCCCGACGCTCACCGGCAGCAGCATCAGCTCGGCTGCCTTCTCGCCCAACGGCGACGGCTCCCTCGACACGATCCGCGTCTCGCTTTCGGCAGCCGGACTGGCGGGCTGGGGATTCGCGGCCGCTCCGCTGGCGGGCTCGACGCCGGGCGCGCCGATTGCCACGGCGTCCGGGACCGGCGCGGTCGCGGCCTGGGCGTGGAACGGCCACGCATCGGGCGGCGCCGTCGCCCCCGACGGCAGCTATCGCCTGACGCTGTGGGGGGCGGACGCCGCCGGCAACCGCGTGACGAAGACGTGGGACGTGACGCTCGACACGCGACGGCCGGCGCTCGTCTCGAGCGTGACGCCGGCGATCTTCTCGCCGAACGGCGACGCCACCTGGGAGACGACGACGCTGGGTTGGTCCTCCGACGAGGCGGCGTCGGGCACGGCCCGCATCTTCCGCGGCACGACGACCTATCGGAGCTGGACGGTCGGCTCGAGCGGCTCGATCGTCTGGAACGGCCGGACGGCCGGCGGTACGGCCCTGGCCGACGGTCGCTACAAGTTTCGCATCGACCTCGTCGACGCCGCCGGCAACCGCAGCGCTGTCGACCTGTCGGTCGTCATCGATCGCACCGCGAGCCGCCTGGCCTGGTCGCCGGGGATCTTCTTCCCGCAGGATGGCGACACGTATGCGGCAACATCGCGGTTGTCGTTCAGCCTGACGCGCACGGCGACGACGACGCTCAAGATCTACGACCGCGCCGGCAACTACGTCCGGACGGCCTGGTCCGGTCGTTCGCTCGGGGCCGGCACGTGGTCGTGGACCTGGGATGGCCGCGCCACCGACGGCACCTACGTCGCGCGTGGCTGGTACCGCGCGATGCTGACGGCGACCTCGTCGCTGGGAACGATGACGCTGACCAGGCTCGTCCTGGCCGACGCCTTCAGCGTGGTGGCGTCCCCGCTGACGCCGTCGGCCGGCGAGACGCTGACGCTGACGCTGCGAACGGCCGAGCCGCTTGCCGCTGCCCCGTCCGTGACGTTCCGCCAGACCGGCCGCTCGGCCGTGACGAGGACGGCGACCTGGCTTGGCGGGGCGAGCTACCGGGTCAGCTTCGCGGTGCTGGCGGGGAGCGGCCCGGCGTCGGTGACGATCGCCGCCCGTGATGCCGCCGGCCACGCCGTCAGCCAGCTGGTCGTGCTCGCTGTCCCGTAGCCGGGGTGACACGGGGCGGCACCGCGCAGCCCTACACTCAGCGCCCATGACCACCCGACAGCGGTCCGCCGCCGCGCGCGCCCCGGTGTCCGGCGGCGAGGGCGCATGGGTCGTTCTGCCGACGTACAACGAGGCCGACAACCTGATCGGCATCGGCGCGGCGATCCTTGCCGCGTTGCCCGCGGCCACCCTCCTCGTCGTCGACGACGGCTCACCGGACGGGACGGGCAACCTCGCCGACGGGCTGGCGGCGGCCGATGCCCGCGTCCGCGTCCGCCACCGTCGTGCCAAGCAGGGCCTGGGTCGGGCCTACCTCGAGGGATTCGGCGTCGCCATCGCCGGCGGCGCGACCGTCGTGGTGCAGATGGACGCCGATTGGTCGCACGACCCGACCGTCCTGCCCGAGCTCCTGGGCCCGATCTCGTCCGACCAGGCGGACCTCGTCATCGGATCGCGCTACACGCAGGGCGGCGGGGTCGTCGACTGGGGCCTCGGCCGCCGGATCGTGTCGCGCGGCGGTTCGCTCTTTGCGCGGACGCTGCTGGGCCTGGGTCCGCACGACCTGACCGGCGGCTTCAAGGCCTGGCGCGCCTCGACCCTGGGCGCGATCCCGTTCGACGGCGTCCACGCCGGCGGGTACGTCTTCCAGATCGAGATGACCTACCGCGCGTCACGCGCCGGAGCCCGGATTCGCGAGGTGCCGATCGTCTTCCGCGATCGTCGGGCGGGACAGTCGAAGATGTCGCGAAGGATCATCGCCGAGGCGTTGCTCGTCGTCCTCAAGCTGCGCTGGGACGAGCTCAGGGCCGGGCTTCGACGTCGCCGGGGGTCGTGAGACTCGAGGGCCGTCCTGCCGTCCCCGCCGGCGGGCCTGTGCGCGGGGTCCGGATCGTCCTCGACGCGCGACCGCTCCAGGAACCGGAGCGCGCGCCGACGACCGCCGCCTACCTGGGCGGGCTGCTGGGCGCATTCGACGCGGATCCGCTGGCCGGCGAATCGTTCGTCCTGCTCCTCAGGTCGGACCTCGACGACCCGACCGAGCGCTTCGCGCACCTGTCGGTCGTCGGACGACGGCTGCTGCCGCCGACGCAGCTGCTGCGGTCGGCCGCTCTGACCGTCGATCCGTTCCTCCTCCGCGGCGCGTCGCTGGGGGCGGCGTGGCGATCCGCGCGCGGCGGCGCCGCTGGCGCCGTGTACCACGCTGCCGCCGGCGCGGTCCCGCTGCTGTCCGGCATCCCGACGGTGGTGACGCTGCTCGACCTCGCCCCGTGGGAGCTGCCGCAGGCCTGGCAACGGACGGCCACCACCCGGTTTGGGCAACGGCTCCGGGCGCAGCTCCTGCGCGACGCGGCGGCCGTGATCGTGGCTACGTCCGGCGTCGCCGCCGCGGCCCGGCGGCTGCTGCGCCTCCATCGCGATCGGATCCACGTCGTGGCGCTGGCCGCGCGCCCGGAGTTCGGACCGGGTATCGACGAGCCGGCCATGCGCGCCGAGCGGGAGCGACTGGGCCTGCCCGATCGCTACCTCGTCTACTCGGGCCGCTACGACGCGCGGCAGGACCTCTCGTCGCTGTTCCGCGCCCTGGCGGCGCTGGCGGCGGCCGGCCGGCCGGCGGCGCTGGGGGCGGACGTCGCGTGGCCGCCGCGACTGCTCCTCGTCGGCGCGTCGCCGGACGATCGTGCCGCCGTCGCCCGCGCCGCGGGACGAGAGGGCGTCGGCGATGCCCTCGCCTACGCCCCGGGACTCGAGCCGCTCCGCCTTGCGGCGCTCGTCGCGGGCGCCCGTGCGGCCGTCCTCCCGGTCGTCTCGGATGCGGCCGGACTCGCCGCCACGGAGGCGATCGCCTGTGGCACGCCGGTCATCGCGTCGGCAGTGGGGGCCTTGCCCGACGTGGTCGGCGCCGCGGGCATCCTCGTCGAGCCACGGGATCCGGCCCGCCTCGCCGTCGCCCTGTCGACCGCCTGGGTCGACGACCGCGTCCATGCCCGCCTGTCGGAAGCGGCGCGCGACCGCGCGGCGACGAACCAATGGACCTGGAAGGACGTCGCCCGGGAGACGCGCCGGGTGTACGCGCGAGTGGGCGTTCGGGCGACCCGGGTCGCGTCCTCCTAGCGCGCCTCCATCCGGTTGCCGTTGGGCGCGCGTGGCGGGGCCTTGCCGTCCCTGATCGTGACCTTCGAGCCGGTCTGGAGGACCTGGATGAACGTCTGGCCGATGGTCAGCGTGACGGGGTTGCCCGAGGCGTCGAAGAAGCGCGTCGGCTTGGTCACCGCGTCCTTGCGCCAGGTGCCCCTGATGGTTCGGCCGTTGGTCGCAATCCAGGCCGTGCCCTTGCCGATGAGGTTCGCCTCGAGCCGGTGCTTTTGCGGGTGCCCGTCGTTGAGCGGGCCGAAACGGACGAGCATGATGACGACGTTCTTCGGGGCGACCCGCTGGCCGTTGGCGGCGTCGACCTGCTTCGGCGCGGTCGTCACCCCGCGCAGGTAGGTGTTCGTCGCCCGATCGTAGTCGTAGTGGATGTGGTTGGCGAGGTAGCCGACGTCGATGCTCCCGCCGATCGGCCGGCTGGCCAGCGGCGCATCCGGCGCGAACGACCAGATCGGCGCCCTGGCACCGTCCTTGGCGTGAACGACCCTGACCAGCTTGCGGAGGTGCGCGCCGTCGGTGTAGACGTTGTGCGGCGCGAACCGCGTCTTGATCCGCCACAGGTAGGTGCCCTCGTAGCGGAAGTCCTCGGCGTTGTAGACGTACTGGCCATTGCCCTTCGCCCGGAGCGTGGCCAGCGCCTGCGGCGAGCCGCCGGCGTGGACGTACACGGCCTGCCATTCCGCCGCCCACGCGATGTAGTAGTAGCGCGAGCTGCGCACCGGGCCGACCGCTCCGGGGATGTTCTCCTGGAAGATCATCATGTAGCGGGGGATGCCGCCCTCGGCGGGTGCCTGCCAGACGACCGACGCAGCGGTGAACCCCGATTGCGGCCGCGCCGGGCTCAGGTCGTCGATCATCACCGCGATCGGGTGGCGGGCGGCCACATCGGCCGTCACGAGTACCCCGTCGAGCGGCGCCGGCACGAGCTGCGGCGTGGGCACGGGGGTCGCGGTTGGCGTCGGGGTGGCGGAGGCGGCGGCGACCGAGCCCGTGGCGGTGGGGCCCGTCGGCGTCGGCCGGACGTTCGGCGTCGACGAGGCGGCCGCGGCCGCCGACGGCGAGGCGGCGGGCTGCGAAGCGAGGTTGGCTGCGGCGAGTCCCGCGGCCGCGCCGACACCCAGCGCCAGGACGACGAGGACGACGGCGCCGACGCGCCTCACTGAGCGGGCCGGGACGGCCGTCGACGAGTGGTGAGCTGCGGCATGACGGGTGGCGATCCCTCTCGACAGGCCTGACGGGCGGCGTGCCGCGGCGAGCATAGCGGACCACCGTCATTTGCGACTTGCGGCGTCATTGACGCCGCCGCGGCGGACGTGGGGTAGGCTCTCGGTCGAGCATCGCCTCCGGAGGAACCACCATGGACGACTACTCGCCGAACGATCGACCCGGCGCCGCGAATCTGGCGAGCGCCGAGGAGACCACTGCGGATTCCGCGGACCCAGGCCGCGGCAACGGCGCCCGGACGGAAGACCCGGCCGTCGGCGCCGGAGCTCGTGGCAACGAGCCCGCGCGGGTGCACCGCTCGCCGGGCGAGCCCGTCCGCGAGCCCGGCCAGCGCGATCGGGTCGACCCGCCCGCGGCAGGTCCCGCGGCGCGCCCGGAATCGGTGACCGTCACGCAGGGCGGAATCCAGACCGCCAACGCCGACACCGTCCAGGTCCGCCAGGGCGGGATCGCCCGAGCCGAGGCGAAGGACATCGCGGTCACGATGGGCGGCATCGCGCTCGCCCGCGGCGATCGCGTTTCGGTCGAGCTGGGCGCGATGGGCGCCGGCATCGGCCGCGAGGTCCACCTCACCCAGGGTGCGGCGAATCTCGTCCTTGGCCAGGACGTCGCGGTCGAGCAGTCGCTGGTCCAGACCGTCGCAGCGGCGAACGTCCGCTTCGATCGCCCCAGCGTCGTCGTCTTCCTGCTGGCGCGTCGTGTCGAGGGTTCCGTCCGGACGCTGTTCGATTGGCGCTCCGCGATCGCCTTCGGGGCGGCCGCGGGTCTCGTGATGTCGCTGCTGAGGCGTCGACGCTGACGCCGGCGCCACGGCCGGTGAGCTCGGGGACGGGTCACGCGGCGGCTGTCGCGGGCCCTCCGGCTATACTCGACCTCCCGCAGACGGGCGCCAGCCCCGCCCCGCGCCGTGCCCGCAACAGTCCCGCGACCGAGCGCATCGGCGAACCGGCAGCAGGCCCGGGCCGGCGCCGGCGCACCGATCGGGCAGGTCGACCAGAGCGCAGGAGTCCCGAAGACAACGTGATCCATCCCTCCGCGCGGATCCACGCCTCGGCCGACGTCGAGGGAGAGGTGGAGGTCGGTCCCGGAACGAGGATCTGGAACCGGGCCCAGGTCCGCGGCGGCGCGACGATCGGCGCCGACTGCATCGTCGGGCGCGACGTGTTCGTCGACGAGGGCGTCAAGGTCGGCGACCGGGTGAAGATCCAGAATGGCGCGCTGCTCTACCGCGGCGTCAGCGTCGAGGACGGCGTGTTCATCGGTCCCGGGGCCATCCTGACCAACGACCGTTTCCCTCGCGCCATCACCTCGAGCGGCGACCTCGCCCGGGCGGGCGACTGGGAGATCTCGCCGGTCGTCCTCCGGCACGGCTGCTCGATCGGGGCGGGTGCGGTCATCGTCGCCGGGGTGGAGGTCGGGACGTTCGCGACCGTCGGCGCGGGCGCGATCGTCACCCGCGACGTGTCCGGACACGCTCTCGTCGCCGGCAATCCCGCCCGGCGTCTCGGCTGGGTCTGCGCCTGCGGTCGCCGGCTCAACGACTCGACCGGCCACCCCGCACCTGCCGTGCCCGAACGCTACGCCATCGACACCGACCTCGTCTGCGAGACCTGCGCCCGGCATTACGGCTACGTCCCGGACGGGGAGACGCTCGAGGAGCGGACCGGGCCGCGCCAGGGAGCGCCGGCGTGATCCCCATCGCGCGACCCGACATCGGTGCGGAGGAGGCCCAGGCCGTCGCCGACGTGCTGGCCGGCGGGATGATCGTCCAGGGCAGGCGCGTCGCCGAGCTCGAGGAGCGGTGGGCGGCGCGCGTCGGCGTCCGTCACACCATCGCCGTCAGCAACGGGACGGTCGCCCTCATGTCGATCCTGACCGGCCTGGGCCTGGGACCGGGCGACGAGGTCATCACCGTCGCCCACACCTTCGCCGCGACCGCGAACGCGATCCTCTTCACCGGTGCGACGCCCGTGTTCGTCGACATCGAGCCGGACACGTACCTCATCGACGCCAAGCGGATCGAGGCGGCGATCACGTCGCGGACCCGGGCGATCATGCCGGTTCACCTGTTCGGTCTCGTCGCCGACATGGACATGATCGCGGCGATCGCCGACCGACACGGGCTCGAGGTCGTCGAGGACGCTGCGCAGGCGCACGCCGCGTCGTTCCGCGGCCGCAACGCGGGGAGCTTCGGGCACGGCGCGTTCAGTCTCTACGCGACGAAGAACCTCACGACGGCCGAAGGCGGGCTCATCACGACCGACGACGACCGCCTGGCCGACTGGCTGCGGCTCTATCGCAACCAGGGGATGCGGACCCGCTACCAGTTCGAGATCCTGGGCTACAACTTCCGGCTGACCGACATCGCCGCGGCGATCGGCCTCGTCCAGCTCGACAAGCTCGACCGCAACACGGCCCGGCGCCGGGCGGTCGCGGCGGCCTACGACGCCGCCTTCGCGGACCTGCCCGTCGCCAGGCCGGTCACCCCCGTCGGCCGAACGCACGTGTTCCACCAGTACACGCTGGCCGTCGGGCCGGCGCGTGACGCGATCCTGGCCGATCTCCGCGCGGTCGGCATCGGGGCGGACGTCTACTACCCGGTGCCCGTCCATCGACAGGCGTACATCCAGGAGCGCGGGCTGTACGCCGAGCTGCCGGTCACCGACGCGGCCGCCGCGACGACACTGGCCCTGCCGATCTTCCCCGGGCTGACGAAGGCGGAGCAGGACGAGGTGATCGGAGCCGTCCGCGACGTGGTGGGCCGCCACGTCGACGCATCGCCTGCGGCCGACGGCACGGTCGCCTCGCCCCGCCGCCGCGCGGCCGGGTCGGCGGCCCGGTGATCGCCCGCCAGTCCAGGTCGGCCGCGCCGCTTCGCGTCGGGCTCGCCGGCCTCGGGTCGATGGGTCGGAATCACCTCCGCGTCCTCGCCTCCCGTGGCGACGTCCGCCTCGCCGCTGTCGCCGATCCGGATCGGGCGGCCCTGGCCGCGGCGGGCGGCGCCGGCGGCGCCCAGCTGTTCGAGGAACCGATGGCGATGCTCGCCGAAGCCGAGCTCGACGCGGTCATCGTGGCGGCGCCCACGACCGCCCACCTGCCCATCGCCCTCGCCGCCATCGAGCGCGGCCTGCCCGTCCTCGTCGAGAAGCCGCTGGCCGCCTCCGCCGCGGACGCCGCCCGGATCGCGAGCGCGGCGCAGCGGGCCGGCGTGGCCGTCCAGGTCGGCCACGTCGAGCGGTTCAATCCCGCCGTCCTGGAGCTCGGGCGCCTGCTGGAGTCCGGCTGGCTGTCGACGATCTACTCGATCGCCAGCCGCCGGGCGGGTCCGTTCCCGGCCCGGATCCGCGACGTCGGAGTGACCATCGACCTCGCCACCCATGACGCCGACATCCTGTCGTGGGTCGCCGGCGAGCGACCCGAACGCGTCTACGCCGAAACCGCGCGTCGGGTCCACGCGGAGCACGAGGATCTCCTCTTCGGCCTGCTCCACTTCCCGTCCGGAGCGCGCGGGATGCTCGACGTCAACTGGCTGACGCCGGCCAAGCGGCGACAGCTGCTGGTCGTCGGCGAGGAGGGGATGTTCGAGCTCGACTACCTGACCCAGCGGCTGACCTTCACCCGGGCGACCGACACGACCAACCCGCGGCTGATCGGCGGCTATGCGGCAACCTTCGAGGGCGACGTCGTCGAGCTGCCGGTCACGGTGGCGGAGCCGCTCGCGGCCGAGCTCGACGCGTTCCTCAGGGTCGTCCGCGACGGTGAGCAGCCGCTCGTCGACGCCGATGACGGGATGTGGGCCGTGGCGATCGCCGAAGCCCTCCTCACCTCCGCGGCGGAGTGCCGCGCCGTCGACCTCCCCAACCTGACCGCGAGGCTTGCCGAATGACGATCACGACCAGGCCGACGACCAGTGGCCCCGGCATGACCGGCGGGTCGATCCGGATCGAGCCGAGTCCGTGCTTCCACGACGCGCCGCGGATCGTGGCCCCATGGTCCGGCGAGCCGGGCACGGCCGGCACGGTCGCCGTCATCGGCGCCGGGAAGATGGGGCTCCCGCTCGGCGCCCAGTTCGCCTCGCACGGCTGGCGGGTCGTCGCGGTCGACGTCCAGGAGTCGGTCGTCGCGGCGATCAACGAGGGCCGCTCGCACCTCGCCGAGGAGCCGGGCCTGGCGGACCTCGTGGCCCGCGTCCACGCGGCCGGCCGGCTGCGGGCCACGACCGACGGGACCGCGGCGGCGCGCGACGCAGACGTCGTCGTCCTCATCGTCCCGGTCATGCTCGACGACGAGCTGCAGCCCGACCATCGCCACATGGACGCGGCCGTTGCGTCGATCGGCGCGGGCCTCCACCCGGGCTCGACGGTCATCTTCGAGACGACGCTGCCGGTCGGCGACACGCGGGAGCGCTACGGCCCGCGCCTCGAGCACGCCTCCGGCCTCCGGATCGACGAGGACCTCTTCGTCGCGTTCTCACCCGAACGGCTCTACTCCGGGGCCACGCTGCGCAACCTGGCGACCTATCCGAAGCTCGTCGGCGGCCTGGGACCGGCGTCCACGGCCCGCGCGGCCGCCTTCTACGATTCGGTCCTCGACGCGGAGATCGTGGCGATGAGCTCGGCCGAAGCCGCCGAGTTCGCCAAGCTGGCCGATACCACCTACCGCGACGTCAACATCGCCCTCGCCAACGAGTTCGCCCGCTTCGCCGACCGCGTCGGCGTCGACGTCCTGGAGGTCATCGCCGCGGCCAACAGCCAGCCGTACAGCCACATTCACGATCCGGGCCTGGGCGTCGGCGGCCACTGCATTCCCGTCTATCCGCACTTCCTGCTGTCGAAGGCGCCGGAGCTCGAGCTGGTGGCCGGCGCCCGCCGTGTCAACGACGGACAGGTGGGCATGGCCATCCGGGCGATCCAGAAGACGCTCGGCGGCCTGGAGGGCATGCCGATCCTGGTCCTGGGACTGACCTACCGCCACGGCGTGAAGGAGCTGGCCTATTCGCGGGCGCTCCCGCTCATCGAGCGGCTGGGGTTCCACGGCGCGATCGTGTCGGCCTGGGACCCGCTCCTCGACGAGGAAGAGACGGCGCGCTGCTGCGCGACCCCGTGGCGCTGGGGCGAGCGTGGCCCGTTCCGGGCGATCGTCACCCAGACCGCCGATCCGCGCTTCGCCGATCTCGACCTGGACCTGTTTCCGGACCTCGAGCTCCTCTTCGACGGGCGCAACAGCCTTCGCGACCTGGCGCTTCCGGCGGGCGTCGCCTATCGCGGCATCGGCGCCCCCGCTCGCTCCGGCGTCGTGGCGGGTTCGGCCGTCGGCTAGGCCGACGTGCGAATCGCCAGCGTCGTCGGGACGCGGCCCCAGCTGATCAAGGCGGCGGCCCTGTGGCCCGCCCTCCGCAGCCGCCACGACGAGCTGCTCATCGACACCGGCCAGCACTGGGACGACGCGATGGCGGGCGCCTTCTTCGCCGAGCTGGGATTGCCGCGACCGGACCACTCGCTGGGGATCGGTGGCGGGTCGGCCGCCCAGCAGCTGGGCCGGATGGTCCCGGCCATCGCCGACGTGCTGGCCACCGAGACGCCGCAGGCCGTGCTCGTCTATGGCGACACGAACTCGACGCTGGCGGGGGCCCTCGCGGCGGCGAAGGTGGGGCTGCCGATCGCCCACGTCGAGGCCGGGCTGCGGAGCTTCGACCGGCGGATGCCCGAGGAGGTCAACCGCGTCCTGGTCGACCATCTCTCGCGCTGGCTGTTCGCGCCCACGCCGGCCGCCGTCACGAACCTCGCCGCCGAAGGCATCCGCGCCGGCGTGGCGCTCGTCGGCGACGTCATGCAGGACCTCGCCGCGCGGGTCGCGCCGGAGGTCCGCGATGGCCGCGCCGTACGAGCCATTGGCGGCGGTCTCGTTCCCGGGGGCTACCTGTTCGCCACGATCCACCGCGCGGAGAACCGCGAGCCCGGCGCCGTGGCGGCCTGGGCGGCGCTCCTCGGCACCGTGGCCCGGCCCAATCGGCCGGTCGTCCTCGCCCTCCATCCCGGCACCCGCGCCGCGCTCGAGTCGGCCGGCGTGACGCTGTCGCGGGACGTCCGGGTGATCGAGCCGCAGCCCTACCGCACGACGCTGGCCCTCGAGCTCCATGCCGCCGCGATCGTCACCGACTCCGGCGGGATCCAGCGCGAGGCGGCCTGGTTCGGCGTGCCGTGCGTCGTCCTGCGTGGCTCGACCGAATGGGTCGAGGCGGTCGCCCAATCCGGCGGTCGGATGGTCGTCGTGGGGGTCGACGTCGACGCCGCCGTGGCGGCGCTCGAGCGCCTCGCGCCGCCCGACGCGGCGCCGTCGCTGGCCGCCGAACGAGCGGCCCGCCTCCACCTCGAGCCGGCCGGCGCCGCGGAGGCGATCAGCCGCGTCCTCGACGAGGCCGTGGAGCCCGCGGACGCGCCCCCGTGAGGGTCGCGATGTACGTTTACAACGACTGCCGAACCGACGCCCGCGTCCTTCGCGAGGCCGCGGCCCTTGCCGCCGCGGGCCACGTCGTGACGGTCGTTGCCCGGCTCGACGATGCGGCCACGCCGGAGCGCGAGACGCGGGACGGATTCGAGATCGTGCGATTGCGGGTGCCACCGGGTCCGCACCTCGCCTGGACGTTCGCGCGCTATCCGTGGCGGGGCCGCGCGGCGGTCGGCCGGCTGTTCCACTCGGGCCGCGGACGTGGCGGGGCGCGATCCGTCGTGGCCGGCGTCGCCCTGGGCGCGGTGGTCCTGGCGTGGTCGATTGTCCGCGCACCGTTCTTCGCGGCCGGCGGCCTCCTGCGCCGCGCTGTCCGTCGACCGCCGCCGCCCGGCGGAGACCTCCTCGACTGGCTCGTCCGTTGGCGCTGGCGGACGCTGGGCTGGGCACGCGCCGCGGCGGACGTCGTGCCCGACGCGCAGGTTCATCACGGCCATGACCTGTCGGGACTGCCCGCGGCCGTCGAGGCGCGCCGGCGGCACGGTGGCGCCGCGGTCTACGACAGCCACGAGATCTTTCTCGAGTCCGGATCGAACGCCCACCGGCCGGCCTGGATCCGGCGGCGCTTCGCCAGACAGGAGCAGGCCTGGATCCGGGACACGACGGCTCTCGTCACGGTCAACCATGCTCTCGCCGCGGAGCTCGCTCGCCGCTACGCCGTGCCCCGGACGGTGGTCGTCCACAACTGCCCGCCGCGCTGGACGCCGCCGCGCCTGCCCGACGAGCGCCTCCGCCGGGCGATCGGGTTGGGCGCCGGCGCGCGGATCGCGCTTTATCACGGCGCGTTCAGCCCGCACCGCGGCCTCGAGCAGCTCGCCGAGGCGATCCTCCAACCGGGCATGGAGACGACGCACGCGGCGTACCTGGGCTACGGCGTACAGCGGCCGCTGCTCGACCGCCTCGTGACGGATCCTCGCTTCGGTGGCCGCGTTCATGTCGTCGGCCCGGTCCCGCCCGACGACGTCGTCGGCTGGGTGTCCGGGGCGGACGTCGACGTCATGGCGCTCCAGCCGAGCACCCTGAACCACGTCCTGTCGACGCCCAACAAGCTGTTCGAGGCGCTTGCCGCCGGCGTGCCGGTCGTCGCCAGCGACTTCCCCGGCCTCCGAACGGTCATCGTCGACGACCCCGACGGCCCGCTCGGCGAGCTGTGCGACCCGGCCGACCCGGCCCAGGTCGCGGCGGCCATCCGTCGCACGCTCGACCGCGATCCGGCGTCGGTCGCCGACCTCCGGGCGCGTTGCCTGCGGGCGGCGCACGAGCGCTGGAACTGGGAGACCGAATCGGCCGCCCTGATCGGGCTCTACGCGGACCTGGCTCGCGACGCGGCGGCCCAATGACGGGCGACGCTCCGTCGCGGGTGCCACAGCACGCCGCGATCGTCCTGCCGACGACGGGTGAGTTCGACTCGCGGACCCTTCGCCTGGCGGAGACGCTGACCTCCCGCGGACACCGGGTCACGATCCTGGCCCGCAGCGGCGCCGGCCTGCCGGCCCGGGACCGGCTGCCAGACGGCGCGGACGTCATCCGCGTTGGCTCCGGCGCGCTCGACGGGCTGCCACTGCCGGCCGGGTTGCGAGCGGTCCTCGGCCGCCTGATGCCCGGCGCCTCGACCCGCGGCGGCGCGATCCGTCGGATCGTTCGCGTCTGGCTCGAATCGCGGGCCCAGGCCCGCGGCCTGGCGGCAGTCGCGCCGCCGGCGGACCTGTACCACGCCATGGCGTTCCTTGGCCTGCCGGTCGCGCTTCGACTGGCCCGCCGGCCGGGCGACGGCGCGCCGGTCGTCTACGACGCCCGCGACCTGTACGCCGACGCCGCCAACATCGCCCGGCTGCCCGGTCTGGTTCGCCGCCTCTTCGCCTGGAACGAGCGGCGCTGGGCCCGGCGGGTGGCTCGCGTCGTGACGGTCAACCAGCCCTACGCCGACCAGCTGACCGCGCGCTTCGGCCCGCCTCCGCCGCTGGTCGTCATGAACTGCTCGCGCCAGCCGACGCCGCGGAGCAGGCGCCCGCGTCGCCTCCACGAGCGGCTGGGACTGCCCGCCGAGGCCCGTGTCGTCCTCTACCACGGCGGCCTGTCGCCTGACCGCGGGATCGAGCAGCTCGTCGACGCCAGCGCCCACCTCCGGGCCGGGGTCCATGTCGTGGTCATGGGCTACGGCACGTTGTGGGATGCGCTGGTGTCGCGCGCCGCTGACCGGTCGCTCGAGGGACGGCTGGCGGTGCTGCCGGCGGTGCCCGCCGCCGAGCTTCCCGACTGGGTCGCCTCGGCCGATGTCGCCGCCATGCCGATCCAGCCAACCACGCTCAACCACCGGCTGACGACGCCGAACAAGCTGTTCGAAGCCATGGCCGCCGGCGTGCCGATCGTCGCCTCGGACCTGCCCGGGATGGCCCCGATCGTCCGCGCGACCGGTTGCGGCGTTCTGTGCGACCCGACCGATCCGGCCGCCATCGCCGCCGCCATCGGGTCGATCCTCGACGCCCCGGAGGACCAGCGCCAGGGCTACGGCCGCCGTGGCCTGCAGGCGGTCCGCGAGCGGTACAACTGGGAGGCCCAGGTGGGACCGCTGCTGGTCGAATACGGCCGGCTCACCGGCCGGCCGTGGTGACGACGTGCTGACCGCCGGCCGCCGGGCGGTCGTCCTCGTCGGCGGCCCCGTCGCACCGTATTCGCGCGCGATCCGGATCGCCCGGGCCTTGGCCGCCGAGGGGTTCGGGGTCGAGATCGCGGCGATCGCCACGGCCGGCCTGCCGGACCGCGAGGCCGTCGCAGGACCAGCGCCGGGCTCGACCGGCCAGCCGGAACCGGAGCCAACCTCGATCGGCCGAATCGAGATACATCGCTATCGCCCGTCGGGGATGTGGGCCTGGATCGGGGCGAGCGACGCGGCCGGCACGGGTGGCGCGCCACCGGATGGGACCGGCGTGGCCAGACGGCGCGGCCCTCGGCGACGCCTGCTGGGGCTCGTGCGGCCGGTCGCCCGCCCGGCGCTCGCGCTTCGGCGCTGGCTGCTGTGGCCGCACACGGTGCGAGGCTGGTGGGCAACACTGGCCCGGGACCTCGAGCCCGCCGACCTCTATCACGCCTGCGGGACGCTGACGATCGCCGCGGCGCTCGAGGCACGACAGCGTTCAGCCCGCGGACCGTCCGGGCTGCGACCCGGCGTCATCTACGACGCGATTGACGACGCGGCGGAATCGAACCAGGCGATGGCCATGCCGGGGCCGATCCGGCGACGACACGCCCGAACCGAGGCCGGCTGGGCGCGCGCCGCGGATGCCGTCGTCACCGTCAACGAGGCCCTCGCGAAGCGGCTCGCCGCGCGCTGGCGGCTGGCGAACCTGCCCCTCGTCGTGCCCAACCTCCCAGAGCCCCTCCCCCCATCGGCGCTCGCCAATCGGCCCGATCATCTTCGGGTCGCGGCACGCCTGCCTCGCGCGACCCGGGTCGTGCTGTTCCACGGCCGGCTCGGCGGGGGTCGGGGGCTCGACGCGGCGGCCGAGGCCGTCCTCGCCATCCCCGATGCCGCGCTGGTCCTGATGGGCTTCGGTCCCGGCGCAGACGCTGCTCTGGCACGCGATCGCGATCCGCGCTTCGCCGGTCGTCACGCGACGCTGCCGGCGCGACACCCCGACGAGGTCGTCGCCTGGGTCGCCTCCGCGGACGTCGCGATCCTGCCGCTGCCCCTGCTGTCGATGAACCAGCGCCTGGCGTCCCCCAGCAAGTTCTGGGAGGCGCTCGCCGCCGGGACGCCGGTGGTCGTCGTCGCCGGCCTCGAGGTGATGGAGCGGCTCGTGCGCGATCACGACCTGGGCGCCGTTGCGATCTCCGGGGAGCCGGCCGACCTCGTCCCCGCGATCCGAACGGTCCTCGACCGCCTGGCGATCGAAGGGGAAGCCTGGCGCGCACGGATCGCCCGGACGAGCGCCGAGCGCTTTGGCTGGCCGCCGGTCGCCTCCCGCTACCGGGCGCTCGCGCGCGACGTGTCGGGACGCTGAGCCGACGAGCGGCTAGCGCGCGATCGCCGTCGGCGTCGGCGCGCCGAACGCGGGCGGGGTGGCCTCCCAATCGAGGTAGCGATCCCCGGCGGGGCGCGAGTAGAAGCGGATGCCGTACCGTCGGAGCTCGTTGACGAACCGCTCGCTCACGCCGTCGGCCGCGCCCCGAATGTGGCGGCCGGCGGGATCGAGGATCGTCCAGGCCTCCGGGACGATCGTCGCCTCGGTGCCGTTTCCGACGACGACGACCCGTCGCCGCTCCAGGCCGCCGGCGGCCATCCGCTCGACGACACGACCGGCCTCGTCGTCCGGGATGCCGGCGTAGATCGCTTGTCCGTCGTCGAGGCGGGTGGCGCCCGGGGGATCGTCGATCGCAACGCGGGCATCCGTGCCGACGATAACGGCGTATCGCTCGAGGAACTCGGCGAAGAATGCCGCCCGCTTGTCCGGACCGAACGGACGGGGATAGGCATCCTCCTTGATCACCTTCGCCGGTGTGCCGGCGGCGAGGCAGCCGTCGGGCAGGCTCGTCGTGACCAGGGAGTTGACGCCGACGACGCAGTTGCGCCCGATCCGTACGCCCGGGTTGATCGTGGCGCCGGGGATCCAGCTGAAGTCACCGATCTCGATCCCGTCGAACGAGACGGGAAAGCCCTGCAGCCGGCTCGGGTAGGCGCCATGGGTGTACAGCGACGTCCGCGTCCCGAGCCCCACCTCGTGGCCGATCGTCACCGGTCGGGCCGTGTTGACCAGTGTCTGGACGCCGAGGTGCGCAAAGTGGCCGATGTCAAGGCGCGACGGGGTCTCGTAGGCCGAGCCGCCGCCGATCTTCGCCGTCGGCAGCATCCACAGCTCCTGGCCGATCGAGATGCGGCGGCCGCCGATCTCGCATGACTCGTTGACCGTGCCATGCGCGCCGACGCGGAGGAGATCGACGACCTTGATGGTCGACTGGCGGAGGATCCGGACGCCGTCCTCGAGGACCACCTCGCCGCCGTCGATGCGGACCGCCCGGCCGATCGTCGCCCCGGCGCCGATGGCCAGCCGCCGGACCCGGATGCGAACGCCCGGCGGCGTTCGGAAGTCGTCGTCGCCGGACATCCCGATCCGTGAGCCGGGACCGATCTCGAGCTCGTCGGCCTCGATGTCGACGCCCGGGCCGAACTGGACGTCGGGCGCCACCGACATCCGCCCGGCCTCGATCCGCGGATCGCCGCCGACCTTCACGGAACGACCATCCGGACGACCTCGAACGCCTCGGCTGCCGGCGCGTTCACCTGCACGCCGCGGACCGTCGCCAGGGCCGCGACGAACTCGGCGCTCATGTAGGCACGATGCTGTTGCGACACGTAAGCGGCGGCGTGGCGGATCTTGAGCTCCACGTGCCGCGGCTCCAGGGTGACGAAGCAGGCGTGACGGAAGGAGATCGTGTTCATCGGCAGCTCGTAGCCTAGGATCGTGACGTGCTTGAACGCCCTGAGCCCCTCCGCCGCGACGACGCCGTGGTCCTGGTGGATGTCGGACGACGACGGCAGCAGGACCAGGTCCGGCTGGATCTCCCGGCGCAGGACGACGAGCTGCTCCAGGATCTCCTGCCGTTTCGACGGAAAGTGCCGGACGCGGAAATCGAACAGATGGAATCGCTCTGTCGGGATGCCCAGCACGGCGACCGCGTCGATGACCTCACGCCTGAGGACGTCCCGATCGAATCCCTCGGGAACCGACTCCTCGCACGCCGAAAAGCAGGCGTAGTGGACCTCCGCGCCGGATTCGATGAGTCGCGCGATCAGGCCCGCGCACCCGAACTCGTCGTCGGTGTGGGCGCCGAGGACGAGCGCACGCGAACACCCCAGCAGCATCCCGCGGATGGTAGCAAGCGCCCGCCCACGCCGGGTTCCATGCGCGTCCCCGCCGCGCTCGCCGTCCCGGGCCGGTGAAGCCGGGCGGGCGTCGCTGGACGGTCGTCCGCGCCGGCGAACAACGCCGCTGGGGCGGCGAGGTCCGGCGCCAGGAGATCTTCGCCCGTCTCGCCGAGCGGACGGCTGCCACGACGGCGGACGGCTGGCCAGCGTTTCGGCGCGCGCTCCTTGGCGGACGCCTGCGGCGGGTCGGCAAGCGACTCGGGCTCGGTCGGCTGGGCGCGGCCGGGGACCGGCCCCTCGCCGCATCCGAGCAGGCTCCCGCCGCCTGGCTCGACTGGCTGCCGGCCTACGTCGATCCCGTGGCGGTCACGATCTACGACGACGGCGTGTTGCAGGCCCAGGCGCTCGGGGTGAGCCTGCGCCCGGAGCGGATCGCCGAGCTCAACCTGCGTCGCGCCCGCAACGAGCGGGCGTTCCGCTGGCACGTCGTCCCGACGGCCTCGTTCGCCCGGTTCATCGGCCTCGACATGGACCGCGTGATCGTCGGCGGAAACGGCACGGTCACCGGGCGAGTGCGGCCTGGTCCGTGGCCCGACGCGCCGGCGATCGGCATCGCCTCCGGGGCGGCGCCGGGGCGCGGGCTGGAAGCGCTCGTCGACGCCGCGCGGATGCTGCGATCCGCCTTCCCCGACCTTCGGCTGCACCTGTGGCTGGCGGTGACGTCGCCCGGGGGAGAGGCGTACGTCGACGAGCTACGGACGAAGATCGCGGGCGACGACTGGATCGACATCGGTCAGGCGCCGTACGACCGGCTCGGCGAGACGCTCGGTCAGGCCACCGTGCTGTGTATTCCCACCCCGGCTACGGAGTACAGCGACGTCGCACTTCCGGTCAAGCTGTTCGACTCGGCCGCCGCCGGGCGTCCGCTCGTCGTGACCCCTCGCCGTGAAACCGCCACGGTCGTCGAGCGCTTCGGGATCGGGGTCGTGTCGACGGGCGACGAGCCGGCGGCGCTGGCCGACGCGTTCGCCCGCCTGCTCGGCGACGAGCGCCTCGCACGCGAGATGGGAGCCCGGGCGCGGGCGACCGCCGAACGCGAATTCGACTGGCCGGTCGTCGGCGATCGGATCGCCGACGAGATCCTCCGCCGCGAGGGCTAGCCGACCGCCGGCGTCCAGTCGTCGGCCAGCCGTCGCAGGCCGCCCGGCGACAGACGGGCGGGATCCGCCCGGACGATGGCGCTCACTGCGAGGTGATCGTGTCCGTCGACCGGCAACAACCGGGTGGATGCCGGCAGCGCGGACATCAGCTCGGCCACTGCGCGCGAGGCCGGCTTGAGCGAGGCCACCGATCCTGCCCCTCGCCCCAGGCGCCGCAGGATGGTCCCGGCCGGGTCCGCCGCGAGCCGTCCCAGGCGACGTGCCACGCCGCCACGGCCACCGACCGCCTGGATCGTCTTCGGCCGCCACGTCGCGTCGACCGCGACCTCGACCAGCCGCCCCACCCGTGGAAGCGGGGCGCCGGCCGGTTCGGTCGCGGTGACGACGATGAGCGTCGCGCGGAGTGCCTCGGCAAGCGGCGCCAGCCGAAGGGCCGCCTGCTCACGGTCGAGCGCCACGACGACCGTCCTGTCGGGATGCGCCCGCGGCCCCGTCGCGGGCGTCGTCAGCGGCCGGGCCGGCGCCTCCGGCGAGCTTGCCGCTTCGACGGCTTCGCGATACACGGCGAGCAACCGCTCGGCCACGACCGGTGCCCCGAAGCGCCGCTCGACGGATGCCCGCAGCTCGATGGGGTCGAACGTCGCCCGGCGCTCGAGCGTTCGGAGGATCGCCGCGCCGAGGGCCTCGTGGTCGCCGACCGGCACGATCCCGCCCAGCCGCTCGCGCTCCTGGCCGAGGATCTCGGACACGCCGCCGGAGTCGGTCGCCACGACCGGCAGCCCGGAGCCGAGCGCCTCGACGGCCACGACCCCGAACGTCTCGCGTGGGCTCGGGTGGACGAACACGCTGGCCCGCGACAGGGCCTCGGCGATGCCGGCCCGGTCGACCGGATCATCGAACGTGACGGCGTCGGCGATGCCGAGGCCGTCGGCGAGGTTCCGCCAGCCGGCTTCGGTAGCCTCGTCCGGCGAACGTCCCAGCAGGCGAAGGGTGATGGTCGGGCGGCGGCTCCGTGCCACCGCGACGGCGCGAAGCAGGACGTCGATGCCCTTGGTCGCCTTGCGATAGCCGACGAAGACGAGCTGGTCCGCGACCCGCTCCCCGACGG
Source organism: Candidatus Limnocylindria bacterium (assembly GCA_041482475.1). Lineage (GTDB taxonomy): Bacteria > Chloroflexota > Limnocylindria > Limnocylindrales > CSP1-4 > JACDAV01. The sequence continues at coordinate 20,798 of JBGPDX010000007.1, forward strand.
GCGCGGCCCGGAAACGATCGAGCGGCACGCCGTTTGGCATGACGTCGATCTTCGAGGCGTATTCGGGGAACGCCGAGCGGAGCTCGCCCGCCAGCATCTCGCTCACCGCCAGCAGTCGATGGGCCCGTTGGAGCGCGCCGGCGTAGCGGTCGCGAAGGGCCGGCGTCGCGACGATCCGATCGACGAATGAGGCGTGTTCGGTGATGACCAGCGGCCAGCCGAGCCGATCCGCGAGCGCCACGGCGGCGGCACCATCGGGATAGACGGTGTGGGCGTGGACGATCCCGCGCGCACCTGGGCCGCCTGCCTCGCCGGCGAGCCGGTCGCCGACGGCCCGAAGCACGGCTTCACGATGCATCGCCGCGTGGACGACGCCGGCCGCGGGCGTCAGGCCCTCGGGGATCGACAGGCGGGCGACGGGGAGGCGCCGGTCGACGCCCCACGCCGGCGCGACGAACAGCGGCTCCGCGGACCTCACCCGCGCAACGCCGAGATCGACGACGGCGGCCGCCTGCCTGCCACGCGTCGTCGCGCCGCCGCTCAGCCGCGACTGGTCGTAGGTGATGACGCGCGGCCGCGCGAGACCGGTCGCCAGGAGGGCCTCGGCCTGGTCGGCGACGAACCGTCCAGCGGCGCCATCGTCGTAGGCGGGGAACCAGGTGGCGACGACGAGGACGTCGATCGGCACCGTGGAGCGGTCAGGCGGTGGCACCGGCCCGGCCCGACTCGACCGCCGCGATCTTGTTTGCCAGCTCGGCCTCCCGATCGATGCGCGCCTTTTCGGAGCGTTCCTCATGGAGCGCGACGACGTCCGCCGGGGCGCCCTCCATCACCACGCGGCCGTGATCGAGCAGCAGGGCGCGGTTGCAGAACTCGGTGACCCAGGCCATGTCGTGGGTCACGAGGACGATCCCCTTGGCCGCCTTCGTCAGCTCGATGATCCGCTTCTTGCTCTTCGCCCGGAAGACGGAGTCGCCGGTGGCCAGGACCTCGTCGATGAGCAGTACGTCAGGGTCGACCGCCGTGGCAATCGAGAAGCCCAGGCGCGCCCGCATGCCCGACGAGTAGGTCTTGATGGGCGTGTCGATGAAATCGCCGATGTCGGCGAAGTCGATGATCCCCGGCAGTCGCCGCTCCATCTCGCGATGGTCGATGCCGAGGAACGCACCGGCCAGCCGGATGTTGTCGACGCCCGACAGGTCCGGGTCGAAGCCCGCCCCCAGGGTCAGGAGGCTCGAGATGTGGCCGACGACGTCGACCGTGCCCTCGTTGGGCTGGATGATCCCGGCCAGGACCTGGAGGAGGGTGCTCTTGCCGGCGCCGTTCGGCCCGATCACGGCCAGGCTCTCGCCATGCACGACGCGGAACGTCACGTCGCGGAGGGCCCAGAAGCTGGTTGGCCCCTCCGGCCGCTTGAGGAGATTCTTGAACGTGCCCCGCACGGTCGTCTGGCGGGTGAAGCGCAGGTTGTAGCGGAGGCCCACGCCGTCGACGTCGATGGCGTAGTCGGGATCCGGCGCGGCCGGGCGGCGGGCGCTGATCACAATACCTTGGCGAATGACGGCTCGACCCGCTTGAACATGAGGACCGACGCGGCGAGAAAGACGAGCGACCCGAGGAGCAGGATTCCGAGCCCACCCCAGGCCGGCATCGCGCCGCCGTAGATGACCGCCCGGTACGACTCGAACAACGGCGTCCACGGGTTGAGCGACAGCAGCGTTCCCATCAGCCCCCCGCCGCGCTCGCGCACGTCGTCGAAGGCGTACAGCGCAGGAGACAGGTAGAACCACAGCCGAAGGCCGTGCCGCGCGACGTTGGCGATGTCGCGAAAGAAGACGTTGATCGCCGATACGGCGATGGCGAAGGCCAGGCTGAAGACGAACTGCACGGCGGCGATGACCGGGATGAGGAGCAGCGTCGGGTGAAGGCGGTCGGAGTAGAAGAAGATCGTCAGGGCCAGCAGCGGAATGAGGCCGAAGGCGAAGTTGACGATCCCGCCGACGGCCGCCGCGACCGGCAGGATGATCTTGGGGAACTGGACCTGCTTGATGATCCGCTCGCGCGAGGTGACCGCCATGATGCCGTCATTGACGGCGCTCGTGAACCACTTCCACGGCAGGATCGCGGAGAACACGAAGAGCGGGTAGTCCGGGTACTTCGTGATCCGGAAGATGACGGACACAAGGATGACGTAGACGCCCATCTGGAGGAGCGGGTCGAGGACCCACCAGACGTTGCCAAGGAGCGTGTCGGCGCCGTGCTTGTGAAGGTCCGCCCTGACCAGGTAGCGCGCGAGTCGCCGGCGCGACCACATCTCGCGGAAACCCTGGGCCACCAGCTCCGTCGCGCCCGGTCTCCGAGCGCCGCGAAACAACCGCGCGCGTGTCGTGGTTGCCATGCGCCCGGAGCGTAGCACGGCTGCTGGACCCGCCCGGCGGCGGGCGGCGGACCATCACGAGTGTCCGCAAGAGTGATCCGGCCACGGCCGGGGCGGCCGGCGAGACCGGTTCGCCTCGCCCCGGCCTTGCTGCCGCCTTCGTGGCCGATAATCCCCGGCGATGCCCCCTCCGTCCGTTTCCTCGCCGCCATGACGAGGCCCTGGCTGATCCTTCGCGAGGGTGATCGGCGGCGCTGGGGCGGCGACCTGCGCCGCCACTACCTGTTCGACGGGTTGGCGGCACGGACGGGCGGACGCATCCTCGAGGAACGGAGTGTCGCCCCGCTGACCGCGGCGCTGCGCGAGATGCGGGGCCCACGCTGGCAGGTCTGGCGCCGCGGCCCGCTGGTCGCCTCGACCGAGCTGTTCATCGAGAAGCAGTTCCCGGTCGTCCGGCGTCTGGGTCGCGCCGCCGTCGTCGACATCCACGACGACGCGCGGCTCCAGAACGAGGCCCTCGGAGTCCGGATGACGCCGGACCAGGCGGAGGCGATCAGCGCCCGGGTGCGGATCAACCTCGACGGTTTCGACTGGCTGGTCGCACCTTCCGCGCGCTTCGCGGAGCTGGCCGGTCTCGATCCGCGACGGACGATCCCGGCATCCAACGGCACCGACGCGACCGTGGTCAAACCCGGGCCGTGGCCGGACCGACCCGCCGTCGCCTTCGTCTCCGACACCGCGCCCAGCCGCGGGATCGAGGAGCTCATCCAGGCGGTCCGTCTCGCCCGCCGGAGCGTCCCGGACACGGGCCTCCATCTGTGGCTCGCGGCGACCGGGGACGAGAGCCTCCGCTATCTCGAGTCGCTTCGAGCGGTGTCCGCCGCCGATCCGTGGATCGAGATCGCCCAGACGCCCTACATCGAGCTCGGCATGCAGCTCGGCCGGGCGACGGTGCTCGCCATCCCTACGCCGGCCCATCCGTACTGGGATTCGGTCGCCCCGGTCAAGCTGTTCGACTACTTCGCCGCCGGCCGGCCCGTCGTGACCACGCCGCGCAGCGAAACGGCCGCCATCGTGCGCGAACGGGATGCCGGCCTCGTGGCCGCCGGCGACAGCGCCGAAGCGATCGCCGAGCCGATCGTCAGACTGCTCGATGACGACGTCGCGGCGCGACGGATGGCCGGCCACGCCAGGATGGCCGCCGAGCGCGACTATGACTGGCGGGTGATCGGCGACCGGCTGGCGGCAGAGATCCTGGCCCGCATTCGGTAGCCTTGGCAGACGAACGGAGGCCGCGTGAGCGACGGAACGGATCGGGGGACGGATCGGGGGGCAGGTCCGGGAACGGATCGGCGGATCGCGATCGTCGGGCTCGGCTACGTCGGGCTGCCGCTGGCCCTCGCGTTCGTCGACGCCGGCTGCGACGTGATCGGGGTCGATGCCAGCGAGGACCGTGTCCGCGAGCTGTGCGACGGCCGCTCGCCGATCGACGACGTCTCCGACGATCGGCTCCGTGATGGACTCCGCGTCGGCTTCCGCGTCGAGCACGCCGATGCCGCCGACCTGTCCGTGGCCGACGCGATCTTCGTCTGCGTCCCGACGCCGATCACGACGACGAAGGATCCCGACCTTCGCCTGGTGCTCGGCTCGGCCGAACGGATCGCCCGCCAGCTCGTTGCCGGCCAGCTCATCGTCCTCCAGTCGACGACCTTCCCCGGCACGACCAGCGGCCCGTTCCGGACGCAGCTGGAGCGGGCGGGGCTGAAGGCGGACCGGGACTTCGACCTGGCCTATGCTCCCGAGCGCGTCAGCCCGGGCGACCCCGCGTCGGCGTCACGCGACGTTCCGCGACTCGTCGGCGGCCTTACCCCCGCGGCAACGAAGCGGGCGGCCACGATCCTGCGGCGGATCAACGCCGACGTCCGCGAGTTGAGCTCGCCCGACGCCGCCGAGCTGGCGAAGCTGCTCGAGAACGTCTTCCGCAACGTCAACATCGCGCTCGTCAACCAGCTCGCGCTGCTGTGCGAGCGAATGGACCTCGACGTCTGGGAGATCGTCGACGCGGCGGCCACCAAACCCTTCGGGTTCATGCGCTTCACACCCGGCCCCGGCGTCGGCGGCCACTGCATCCCCGTCGATCCGTACTACCTCGCCTGGCGAGCCAGGCAGTTCGGGTTCGTCGACCGCTTCGTCGAGCTCGCCGGCGACATCAACCTGTCGATGCCGCGGCACGTCGTCGATCTCGTCGCCGAGGCCCTCAACGACCACGGCCGGGCCCTCAAGGGCGCGCAGGTCGGCGTCATCGGCGTCGCCTTCAAGCCGAACGTCCGCGACCCGCGCAACTCGCCGGCCGGCGACGTGATCGCCGGACTCGCCGACCGCGGCGCGAGCGTCGCCTACCACGACCCCCACGTCGCGATGTTCCGCGATGCCGCCGGCCAGGAGTACCTGTCGCAGCCACTCGACCGCCTGCTCGCCGAGTCGGACGTCGTCGTGGTCGTTACGGGCCACGCCGCGATCGACTGGGACGCGGTCTACGGCGGAGCGCGTCTCGTCGTCGACACGACGAACACGTCCCGCGGCCGGGCCGTCCGTCCCAGGCAGGTCCTCCGCCTCGGCGCCGGATGGTCCGCGGCGACATGACGGCGACATGACCGGCGGGGACCGGCCGCGACGGCCCGTCGCGATGCTCACCCATTCCTATTACGAAGAGGACCCGCGGGTTCGTCGCGAGGCCGAATCGCTGGTCGCGCGCGGCCGCCCGGTCGACGTCTTCGCCCTTCGGCGCCCGGGGGACGGCCCCGACGGCATCGTCGAAGGCGTCCGGGTCCGACGGCTCGACGTCCAGCGGCACCAGGGCGCGTCCCTGCCCGTCTACCTGCGCGAATATCTCGACTTCTTCGTTCGCGCGGGCCTCGCCCTGATCCGCGCCCAGCCGCGACGTGGCTACGCGCTCGTCCAGGTCCATACGCTGCCCGACTTCCTTGCTCTCGCCGCCCTGCCCCTGCGGGCGACCGGTGTGCCCGTTCTGCTCGACCTCCACGAGGCGATGCCGGAGTTCTTCCGCAGCCGCTTCCCGCAAGCGGCCAATCCGGTGGTCCATTGGCTCCTCCTCGTCCAGGAGCGGCTGTCGATCGGCGCGGCATCGCACGCGGTGACCGTCAACGACGCGCTTGCCCGCCGGCTCGTCGAGCGCGGCGTGCCGCCCGACAAGGTCTCCGTTGTGCCCAACAGCCCGTCGCTCGACCGCTTCGACCCGGCCCGTCATCCGCGCCGCGCGTTCGCCGAGGACGGCACCGTCCGTCTCGTCTATGCCGGGGCCCTGACGCCCACCTACGAGCTCGACGTCGCCCTCGAAGCCGTGGCCCGCCTGCGGGAGCTTCGGCCGGACCTCCGGGTCGCCCTCGAGATCTACGGGCGGGGGGATTCGGAGGCAGCGCTCCGCGAGCAGTCGAATCGCCTGGGGCTCGATGCCGGCGTGACGTTCCACGGCCGGATCCCGATCGAGGACGTGCCGCGCGCCATCGCCGCCGCGGACATCGGGCTGGCCCCCACGAGGCGCGACCGCTTCACCGACGTCAGCCTGTCGACCAAGATCTTCGAGTACGGGGCGATGGAGAAGCCGGCGATCGCCTCGCGGCTGCCGCTGGTCGAGCGGACGTTCCAGCCGGGCACCGTGGCGACCTACGAGCCGGGCGACGCCGGCGCCCTGGCGGACGAGATCCTTCGCCTCGTGGACGCCCCTCGCCCGCGCGAGGCGGCCGTCCGGCGAACGGCCCTGCGGGTCCGCGAGCTCGCCTGGGATCGTGAGGCAGAGCGCTACGCCGCCCTGGTCGACCGGCTCGCCCGGCGCGGCTGACGCTCCCGGCGCGGCTGACGCGCCCGGCGCCCTGCCACTCCCGGGGCGCCGGCCGGCCGGAACCCTCCACCCGGCTCCGCGGCGAAGGTACGGTACGATACCCAGCCCGTCGATCCCGGCGTCAGCCGGCCCCTGCTGCAGGAATCCCCCGACTCGATGACCTTTCGTGCCAAGCCCGTCGTCAAGCGCACCCACCGCACCGGCCGGGACACGCGGGACCGACGGAACCTCTACCTCAACGTGGCCTTCGGGCTCGTCGTTCTCGTCGCGGTCGCCATTCTGGCCATCGCCGCCGGCGCCACGTGGTACGACCAGCACCTCAGCGCCGTGGCCTCGGTCAACGGCCAGAGCATCACCAAGGACGACCTGACCAACCGCCTGAAGATCGAGGCCTTCCGCCTGGACGTGGCCACGCGACGCCTCAACACGGAGCACGCGGCCGGCCGGCTGACCGACGCCGACTGGACGTCGGAGCTCCAGGTGGTCGACCAGGGCCGGAGCTCCATCGCCCAGACCAGCTTCGAGCAGCTCATCGATGCCCGCGTTCAGGCCAGCCTGGCCGCCCAGGAGGCCGTCACGGTCACGCCGCAGCAGATCGACGAGCAGATCAGCAGGGAAGCGACCTCACCGGAGCAGCGGCACGCCTGGGTGATCGCGGTCACTCCAAAGGCGGACGAGGGCAAGGATCCGACGGATGCCCAGAAGGCCGACGCGAAGGCAAAGGCCGACAAGGCCCTGGCCGACCTCCAGGCGGGCAAGACCTGGGAGGAGGTCGCCAAGGCGGTCTCGACGGACGCGAGCGGCGCCACCAACGGCGACCTCAGCTGGGTGACCGCCGACACGACGTCGCTGGATGCCAACTACCTGGCCGCCATCCTCAAGCTCGACAAGGACGGCCGCACTGGCGTGATCGAGGGCGAGGACGGCACGTACCGGATCGGTCGCGTCACGGAGATCGTGCCGCAGTCGGTCGACCCGGCCTATCGCCAGCAGATCGCCGACGCCGGCATCTCGCTCGACGCGTATGGCGCCGTGGTCCGCACCGACCTCATTCGAAAGGGCCTCCAGGACAAGGTCACGGCGGACGCCCTCGCCCCGGGACTGCAGCGTCATGTTGCGGAGATCTACATCCAGGCGCCGCAATCGGCGGGCGGGACGGCCAGCGCCGAGCCGCCCCCGGGTTCGGTCAAGGTCCGCCATATCCTCTACTCACCGAAGGACGACCCCCAGGGCGCGTCGTCCCTGGCCAAGGACGATCCAGCCTGGAAGAAGGCCGAGGACGATGCCAGGGCGGCCTACGCGAAGGTCAAGGCGGACCCCAGCCAGTTCGATGCGATCGCCCGCAAGGACAGCGACGAGCCGGGCGACGCCACGACCGGCGGGAAGCTGCCCTACTTCGACCCCGGCATGGTCGCCAGTGGCCAGCTCGACGCGCAGTTCGGGGCGGCCATCTTCGCCGCCGGCCTCAAGCCGGGCGACGTCCTCGAGCCGGTGCGCAGCGCGTTCGGATGGCACGTCATCCAGGTCATGTACTTTCCGCCGGACCTCGACGAGGCGAAGAAGCTCAAGGCCGACGCGGAACGTGGCGCCGATTGGGCGACCCTGGCCCGCAACTTCTCGGACGCGAGCGACGCGACGAAGGGCGGTGAGCTTGGCTGGATCGCGAAGTACCAGCTCGGTCAGGCGTCGAACGACGCGATCTTCTCGACGCCGGTCGGCAGGGTGACCGACCCAATCGTCGTGGCCCAGGACGGCGTCCACCTCTACAAGGTCCTCGAGGAGGCGACGCGCACCCCGACCGGGGCGCAGAAGGCGAGCCTCGAGCAGCAGGCGTTCGCCAACTGGTATGCGGGCAAGAAGGCCGATTTCACGATCAAGCGCCAGCTCGACCTGTCCGGCGGGGGCTAGCACAGGACGTGCTCGACGCGCTCGTCGCCGAAGCGCGGCTGCGCTGGGGGCTCGACCTCGCCGACGGGCTCCAGGTCGCCGCCGCCGAGCGCCTGATCGCCACGCCGATCGAGCCATCGCGGCCCTTGCTCATCGTTCCAGCGGCTGGCCTTCGTGCCGCCGCATCGTTCGCCTCTCCCGACGAGGCGCTGCCCGGCCGGCACGGTCCGGACGGCCGCGACCCGCTCCGCCTGCTGATCCGTCTCTACCCGGCCGATCATCGCGTCGGCCGTTTCGGGTCCGGCGATGACGTGACGATCGCGGCCCTGACCGCCGCCGATCTCGCCGACCCGCTCTACGTCGGGCCGGTTGCGCCGGAGCTCGCCACCTCCGGCCCGTGGGCCATGGCGTGGATCTCCGCCCAGCTGCGCCGCCCCGACGGCTGCCCGTGGGACCGCGAGCAGACCCACGAGTCGCTCCGCAAGCACCTGCTCGAGGAGGCCTACGAGGTCTACGACGCGCTGGCCGCGGGGCCCACGCGAGCCCTGGCCGACGAGCTCGGCGACGTGCTCCTCCAGGTCGTCCTGCACGCCCAGCTGGCGGCGGAGGAAGGCGTCTTCGACCTGACCGACGTCGAGCACGCCATCGCCTCGAAGATCGTCCGCCGCCATCCCCACGTCTTCGGCGACGCCGAGGCACGGACGCCCGGCGACGTCAACCGGCAATGGGAGCGGATCAAGGCCACCGAACGGGCGGAGGCCGCCGCAGCCGCGCCCGATGGCGAGTTCCCGGCGACAAGCGCCCTCGACGGGATCAGCCCGTCGCTGCCGGCCCTCGCCGCCAGCCAGGAGATGCAGGAGCGGGCGGCGAACATCGGCTACGACTGGCCGTCGATCGAGGGGGTCCTCGACAAGGTCGCCGAAGAGCTCGACGAGCTGCGGCGCGCGGCGACGCCGGCCGAGCGCCGGGAGGAGTTCGGGGACCTCCTGATGGTCCTCGTCAATGTCGCCCGGAAGGAGGGCATCGAGTCCGAGGCTGCGTTGCGCGCCGCGAACGACAAGTTCCGGCGGCGGTTCCGGAGCGTCGAGCGGCAGGCCGCCGAGCGCGCCGTCGCGCTCCGCGACCTGGACTTCGCGGCGCTCGACGAGCTGTGGGACGCTGCCAAGGCCGAAGAGGCGGGCGGTCGCCCCGCTCGCGCCCGACCCGCCGCGGCGGGCACACCGAAGGAGGCTCGGCGATGACGATCGGCAACCGAAGCGCCGTCCGCGTCGACGGCCGCGGACCCACGGACCTGCGGGCGGTGACGCTGACCCTCGGCGTCCAGAAGTGGGCCGAGGGCTCTTGCCAGATCCGCGTCGGCGACACGGAGGTCCTCTGCGCGGCGACGATCCAGGACCGCGTCCCGCCACACCTCCGTGGCAAGGGCACGGGCTGGGTGACGGCCGAATACTCGATGCTGCCCCGAGCCACCGCCGAACGCACCGAGCGCGAGTCGGCCAGGGGCCGCATCGGCGGGCGGACCCACGAGATCCAGCGGCTCATCGGCCGGTCGCTCCGTGGCGTCGTCGACCTGACGAAGCTCGGCGAGCGGACGGTGACGGTCGACTGCGACGTGCTGCAGGCCGACGGCGGGACGCGGACCGCATCGATCACCGGCGGCTACGTCGCCCTCGCCGCCGCGCTCATCACGTACGGCATGGAGCGGCTGCTCGTGTCGAAGATCGCGGCCGTCAGCGTCGGCGTCGTCGAGGGCGTTCGGCTGCTCGATCTCGACTACTCGGAGGACTCGCGGGCCGAGGTCGACTTCAACGTCGTCGGCACGGACGCCGGCACGTACGTCGAGCTGCAGGGCACCGCCGAGGGCCGCCCGTTCGACCGTTCCGGTGTCGACGCGCTGCTCGACCTCGCCAACCTGGGCCTCGAGCGGCTGTTCGAGAAGCAGGCCGACGCCCTGACCCGCGTCCGCCGCTGACGGCGGTGCCGGCGTCGCGACCGCGTCTCGTCGTCGCGACGCGCTCGAGTCACAAGCTCCGCGAGCTGCGCCAGCTGCTCGACCTCGAGCGGGCCCAGCTCGCCTCGCTCGACGACCTCGACGTCGCGGGCGACGTCGTCGAGGACGCGCGGACGTTCGAGGGCAACGCCGCGAAGAAGGCGCGCTGGGCCGCTCGAGCGACCGGACTGCCCGCCCTCGCCGACGACTCCGGTCTCGAGGTCGACGCCCTCGATGGCGGGCCCGGCGTCCGGACCCGCCGCTACGCCGGCGAGCAGGCCACCGACGCCGACAACAATGCCAGGCTGCTCGTTGCGCTCGAGGGGCTACCGCCGGAGCACCGAGGCGCGCGTTATGTATGCGTTCTCGCCCTTGCCTTGCCGGACCGTGCGGGACGCCGTGGCGGGATCCCGATCATCACCCGGCGAGGCGTGGTCCGCGGCCGCATCGCGTCCGAGGCCCGCGGGAACGCGGGCTTCGGCTATGACCCCATCTTCGAGCCCGCCTCCGAGCCGCCCGGCGGCCGGACGTTCGGGCTGTGGTCGGCGGAGGAGAAGAACCGCGTGTCGCACCGCGCCCGGGCGGCGCGGGCAATGGCGCCGGTCCTCCGTGACCTGGGGTTCTGACGTCCGTCAGGAGCTCGGGGTCGCGTTCGGTGGTTTCGTCGGCCTTGGTGTCGGCCATGGCGCC
>JBGPDX010000008.1:0-31221 GCA_041482475.1 Candidatus Limnocylindria bacterium
CCAGGTCGCGAAGTCGATCCCCGAGTGCTCGACGGCCTCCTTCGCCGCCGCCACCCCGAAATGGATGAAGCGGCTCATCCGCCGGGCCATCTTGCGGTCCATCGCGACGGTCGGGTCGAAGTTCTTGACCTCGGCCGCGATACGGACGTCGAAGCCGGTCGGGTCGAACGAGGTGATGGGCCCGCCACCGTTGACGCCGGCGAGCAGGTTCCGCCAGAACGTCGCGGCGTCGTTGCCGATCGGCGTGACCGCGCCCAGGCCCGTGACGACGGCACGCCGGGACAGGTCAGGGTTGGGCAAGAGGACTCCTCTCGGGGGCTTGACCTGCGCGGAATTGTACTTAGCGCGCCATGACCCCTAGTCGCCCTCGTAGCGCTTGAAGATCACCGCGCCGTTGTGGCCGCCCAGGCCGATGTTGTTCGACAGGGCGTAACGGACGGTCATCGGCGTGGCCTCGGTCACCACCCACAGATCGCAGTCGGGATCCGGGTCGCGGAAGTTGACCGTCGGCGGGACACACTGCTGGTCGACCGACATGACCGTCGCGAAGGCCTCGAACGCGCCCGCCGCGCCCATCATGTGGCCGGTCATCGACTTCGTGCCGCTGATCGCCAGCGACCGCGCCGACGCCGCGGAGCGCTCGCCGAAGACCGTCCAGATCGCCTCGGCCTCACGCTTGTCGCCCATCGGCGTCGACGTCCCATGTGGATTGATCAGGTCGACCTCGTCGGCGGGGACGCCGCGCCGGTCGAGTGCCATCTGCATCGCCCGGGCGGAGCCCACGCCGCGCTCGATCGGCTGGATCATGTCCCAGCCGTCGGACGCGGACCCGTAGCCGACGACCTCGGCGTAGATGTGGGCCCCACGCGCCCTGGCCAGCGCGAGATCCTCGAGGAACAGCCCGCCGGCGCCCTCGCCAAGGACGAACCCGTCACGGGTCGCATCGAACGGCCGCGAGACCGTCGAGATCGGCTCCCCGGGCCGAGGGTTGCCCAGCCCGCGCATGTTGCCGAAGCCGGCGTGAGCAACCTCCAGCAGCGGCGCCTCCGTCGAGCCGGAGATGACGGCGATGCAGTCCCCCCGGCGAATCGCCTCGGCGCCCTCGGCAACGTTGTGGGTGCCGGTCGCGCAGGCCGACACGATGCAGATGTTGTGGCCGATCGCGCCGGTCTCGATGGCGATCATGCCCGACGGCGAGTCGACTAGCGCGTTCGCGATGAACGTCGGCGGGACGCGATTCGGGCCCTTGTCGTGGAGCGTCGCGTAGCTGTCGATCATCAGCTGCTGGCCGCCCGCACCCGAGCCGAAGACGACGCCGACTTCGGTTCGGTTGGAGTCGTCGATGACGAATCCCGAGTCCGCCACGGCCTGCTTCGCCGCCGCGACACCGAAGTGCAGGCTCGACTCGCTGCGACGCGCAGCCTTGGCATCCATCCACTGCGCCGCGTCGAAGCCCTTGACCTCGCCGGCGGCCTTCTGGTCGTAGCGCGACACGTCGAACTTCGTGATCTCGCCGATCCCGGACACGCCGCGGATGAGGTTCGACCAGGCCGTCTCCTTGTCGTTGCCGACCGGACTGATGACGCCGAGACCGGTGACGGCGACGCGACGGTTGTAATCGGGCTTGCGCACGGAATGGGGCTCCTTCGGATCGCGGCCGGGCCGCGTGATGTCAGGCGGGCGTCGGGAGAGCGGGCACGGCGAGCCGGTCGGCCGCCGCGGGGTCGTCGAGGGCGAGCGCCTCGGCGTCGGGGGCGATTCGCTTGATCAGGCCGGTCAGGACGCGGCCGGGACCGACCTCCACGAAGGTCGTCACGCCGGCGGCCGCCATCGTCTCGACGGCGCGAACCCAGTCGACCCCCGTCGTCAGGTGCTCCACCAGCTCCGCCCGGCAGGCCTCGCCGGTCGACAGCAGTCTGGCGTCGGCGTTGGCCAGCAGCGGCGGTCGTGGATCGGCGAACGGGACACCGGCCAGGACCTTCTGCATCCCGTCGGCGGCGGCGGCCATGAGCGGCGAATGCGCCGCCACCGAGACCGGCAGGACGATGGTCTTGCGGGCTCCCATCCGCCTGGCGATCTCGCCCGCGGCCTCGACCGCGGCACGCTCCCCGGACACGACGACCTGTCCGGGTGCGTTCCGGTTGGCGACGCCGAAGACGCCCAACGCGGACGCCTCCGCGACGAGCTCCGGGAGACGGGCATCGTCGAGGCCCAGGATGGCTGCCATCGCGCCGTCGCGGCCTTCGCCGGAGGCCTGCATCAGCCGGCCACGCTCGCGGACGAGGCGGACGCCGTCGGCGAGTGACACGACGCCCGCCGCGACGAGAGCCGAGTACTGGCCCATCGAATGGCCGGCGGCGAACGCCGGCTCCGGCTCTTGTGTCCCAGCCTGTCGTTCGCGAAGCGAGGCGAGGTAGGCGATGGAGGTGGCAAGGAGCGCCGGCTGGGCGTTCTCGGTCCGGTCGAGGACGTCGGCGGGACCCTCCCAGGCCAGCCGGCTGATGCGCTCGCCCAGGGCGTCGTCGGCCTCGGCGAAGACGGCCGCCGCAGCGGGTGACGCGGCCGCGAGGGCGCGTCCCATCCCGACGGCCTGCGAACCCTGCCCGGGAAAGACGAAAGCGAAGCGGCTCATGGACCTCGGAGCTCGTGGTGGGGACAACGTCGATTGTCGCTTCGCGACAAGCCGTTGAGCGTGAAATCTGTGCGTGATTGCACAGACCGGGGCCCGTCGCTACGCTCCGCGGATGACCACCGGCAGGAGCCACCCCGCGTCCCGATCGCATCGCGCGCCGCCGCGTCGGGCGATCGCCCGGACGTTCGAGGCCGACCTGTCCGCGCCCGTCCTCGCCGCCGGCACGCGCATCCAGAACGTGCGCCAGATCTCCGAACGGGTGGCCATGGGACGGGCGCTGTGGCGCGAGCTGGTGATCGGGTTCGCCTCGCAGCTGGGGGAGCTGCGCCTGGGGTTCACCCAGCTTGCCGCCCTGTATGTCCTGGCCGACGGCAAGACGACGACCGTTGCCGACCTTGCCGACGCGATCGGCCGCTCGCCGTCGGCCACGAGCCGACTGGTCGACGGCCTCGTTCGGCGTCGCCTCGTCGAGCGTCGCCTGGAGACCGAGGATCGCCGCCAGCGGACCCTCTGGCTGACACAGCGTGGCCAGGCCCTGCTGCGGGTCGTCGACCGCGCCCGCGCGGCCCAGTTCCTGACCGCCGTCCGTCCGATGCCGACCGCCGAACGCGCGCTCATCGCGATGGGGGTCGCGGCACTGGCCACCCACGCCATCTCACGCCGCGGTCGGCTCATCCGCGGCTCGAAGACGTGACATCCGGGATGCGCCACGGAGCCGGCGGCGGTGCGACAATGCGACGTCTCTGCCGCTGACGAGGACGACGCCGATGGACCAGATCCGCCTGCAGGAAGCGACGTACCGCCTGGAACATCGCCACGGCGACGGCAGCTGGGGGCCGATGACCGAGCAGCCGAGCCACCACGCGCCCGCCGACCACGATCCGGAGCGGTCGTGGGGTCGCCGCCGGCTCTTCCGCTGCACGCGCTGCGACGAGGCCGTCCTCATCGGGCCCGCGGAGGACGCGCCGCCCTCGCCGCCCCGTTGACGCCCGGCCGCCAGCCGGCGGGGGGCGCCGCGGTCAGGTCGCCCCGACCACGCCGAGCAGGACGGCCAGGATGCCCAGGACGAAGCCGCCGAGGACGATGACGGCGACCATCAGCACCAGCAGGCGGCCGTAGAACCGCTCCTCGCGCCGGCCGGCGGCGGGGTCGGGATCGCGCCCGCCGGCGATATACGGCGCCGACAGACCGCGGGCACGGGCGAGCGCCGCGCGAGGGGAGTCGTAGGCCGCCGGATCGGGCGGCAGCGCGCGTCCGGGCGGCAGCGCGCGTCCGGGCGGCAGCGCGCGTCCGGGCGCCAGCGCGCGCTTCGCGTCGTCGGACGTCGCGGGTTCGGCTGCGTCGCGGCGTTCGGTCATGCGAATTCGCGCAGCGGTATGGCGACCTCCCGGGCGACGGCGGCCACGCCGGCGGCGCCAAGCGACGCCGGCATGCCCAGGACGACGTGCGTCGCGCCCCGCTCGAAGGCTTCGCGGCCCGCGGCCAGCGCGGCGCGGCGGTCCTGCCGCGTGCGGCCGGTCGCGACCTGGGCCGCAAAGGAGAAGCCCGCGGCGTCGCGGCCGATCGCGTCGAGCGCGGCGAGGAGGGCATCCCGGCGATCGCTGAAGTAGTCGAGGTCGCTGGGCCGGCCATCCTCCGTCACGATCGCCGGCAGGAACCAGCCATCGGCGACCTCGGCGGCGAGGGCGATGCCGCGCCGCTTCTGTCCTCCGAGCCAGATCGGCGGCCCGCCCGCCGTGAGCGGCGGCGGTGCGTTGATGGCGCCGCGAAGCGGATACCAGGGATCGCCGCGCGTCACACCGGGCTCGTCCGCCGCCGGCGGCGAGAGGAGGGCCTTGAGGACGCGGACCGCGGACTCGAACCGGTCGAACCGTTCCGGCATCGGCGGCAACGGGATGCCGAACGACTCGTGCTCCCCGACGTGCCAGCCCGCCCCGATGCCCAGGATGAATCGCCCGCCGGTGACGTGATCGAGCAGTGTCGCCTGTTTGGCGAGGACGCTCGGGTGACGGAACGTGTTGGCGAGAACGCCATGACCAAGCCACCGTCCAGGCACCCGGTGGGCGAGTGCCGCGGCGAGCGTCAGCGCCTCCCAGCTCGCGCCTCCCCGGTCGCGGGCGGGGTCCGTCAGGTGATCGTTCATCCAGACCGACTCGAACACGTCGTGCTCACCGATCCGTGCCCAGGCCGTGTCGATGGTGGGCCAGTCGACCGATTGCGGTGAGGTCTTGATCCCGATGTGGACCGCCGTCATGCCACTCCGGCGGGGAGGCGCTCGGCGAGGCGATCTCCGGTCGTCACGGCGCCGCGCGATGCCGAGCTGACGAGGGCCGCGTACTTGGCCATCACGCCGCCGGTGTAGCGCGGCCGGGGCGGCGACCAACGGGACAGGCGGCGGGCGATCTCGCCGGCCGGCACGTCGAGGTCGAGTGCGCCGCGATCGACGTCGATGACGATGGGATCGCCCTCTTCGACCACGGCGATCGGTCCGCCCAGGGCGGCTTCGGGGGTGACGTGGCCGATCATCAAACCGTGCGTGCCGCCGCTGAAACGGCCGTCCGTCAGCAGCGCGACCTCGTCGCCCAGGCCCTCGCCGACGAGGGCCCCGGTGACGCTCAGCATCTCCTGCATCCCCGGGCCGCCGACCGGGCCCTCATAGCGGATGACCACGACGTCGCCGGGCTTGATCCGCTGCGCCCGGACGGCCTCGTAGCAGGCGTTCTCCGAATCGAACACCCGCGCCGGCCCTCGATGGGAGCGGCGCTCGTGGCCGGCCAGCTTCACGACGCAGCCCTCCGGAGCCAGCGTGCCGTGAAGGATCGTCAGCCCGCCGACCGGCTTGAGGGGTCGCTCGATCGGGACGACGACCTCCTGCCCGGGCGTCTCCTTCACCGCGGCGGCGATCTGCGCCGTCGTTCGCCCGTCGACGTTCAGGGTCGACCCGTCGAGCAGGTCGCGCTTGAGGAGCTCGCGGGCGACCAGGGCAACGCCGCCGGCCTCGTAGATGTCGGTGGCCGTGAAGCGCCCGCCGGGCGCCATGTCGGCGACGATGGGTGTCCGTTCGGCGATCTTGCCGAACTCGTCGATGTCCAGCGGCAGCCCGAACTCGTGGGCGATCGCAAGGAGATGGAGGACGGCGTTCGTCGAGCCGCCGGTGGCGGCCACCGACGCGATGGCGTTGTCGATCGCCGGGCGGGTGACGAAGGTCGACGGTCGAACGTCACGACGCAGCAGGTCCATGACGAGCTCGCCGCATCGTCGCGCCGCACCGTCCTTGGCGGGGTCCTCCGCCGGGATGCCGTTGAGGCCGGCTGGCGAAAGACCCAGGAACTCGAGGACGGTGCTCATCGTGTTGGCGGTGAACTGGCCGCCGCAGGCGCCGGCTCCCGGACACGCGACGTTCTCGATCTCGTACAGCTCCTCGAGGCTGATCTTCCCCGCGCGGTAGGCGCCGATCGCCTCGAACACGGTCACGACCGTGGCGTTGCGCTTGCCCTTGTAGGTCCCCGGATAGATCGTCCCGTTGTAGAGGACGAGGCCCGGGACATCGAGCCGGCCGAGGGCCATCGCCGCGGCCGGGATCGTCTTGTCACAGCCGACGAGGCAGACGACGCCGTCGAGCAGATGCCCCCGAACGACGAGCTCGATCGAGTCGGCGATGACCTCGCGACTGACGAGCGACGCCTTCATCCCCTCGGTGCCCATCGAGACGCCGTCCGACACGGCGATGGTGTTGAACTCCATCGGCGTCCCGCCGGCGGCGCGCACGCCCTCCTTGACGAACTCGGCCAGCCGTCGCTGGTTGTAGTTGCAAGGCATCGTTTCGATCCACGTCGTGGCGACACCCACGAGCGGCCGCGCGAGGTCGTCGTCGGTGAAGCCGATCGCCTTCAGCATCGCCCGCGCTGCGGCGCGATCCGGGCCGTCGGTCAGCGTCGCGGAGTGCCGCTTCGCGGGGTCGGTTGGCTTGCCGTACGGCAGATCGCTCATGTGTCGAGGTTCCTGTTGTGAGGGGTGGGCGATGAGTGTAGGCGGCGCCGCCCGGCGAGGCCCGCCGCCTCAGGTCCCTCGCGACTCCGCCCGAACGGCCCGGCTCAGCCGATGCACGGTCCGGTGGCGACGGGGCTCGTCCGCCCGAGGGCGGGATCAACGTGCTGGGCGACCTCGGTGGCCGCCAGCGCATAGCCGACGTCCTCCTCCGAGCGCGACTCGGCGAAGACGATTCCGCCGATCGTGCCGTCGGCGAGGACCAGCGGTCCGCCGCTATCGCCGCGCCGGATGGCGGCGCGGAGCTCGAGGATCAGCCGGTTGACCCGTTGGGCTCCGTAGATGTCCTGGCCCTGCGCCTGGTAGCGACCGGCGACGGCGGCCGGGATCACGGTCATCGCCCCACCGGCCGGAAACCCGATCGCGGCTCCGGTGTCGCCGCGACGCGGGTCGCGAAGAGCGAAGTCGAGGGATGCGGCGCCCAGGCTGGGGACCCACAGCAGGGCGACGTCGAGCTGTGGATCGAACAGGACGGGCGATGCGTCGTGGGCGCCGTTGCCGAGCGTCACCCGGATGGTCCGGCCGCCGGCGACGACGTGGGCGTTGGTCACGACGTAATCGCGCGCGATGGCGAATCCCGTGCCCGTCGAGATCTCGCCGCAGGTCTGGGCACTGACCTTGACGGTGCTCCTCTCGGCTGCCCGCGCGATGGCCTGCGCCCGGGGGTCGTCGGGGAGCTCGACCGGCGGGGCCGGGATCGGCTCGAGGCCGACGAAGACGTCGGGCAGGCCGGACGCGTCGAGGAGGCGCCCGAGGCCGACGGCGATCTCGGTCGGCGGCGGCAGGAATCGGGCGATCGCCCGGACGCTGGCGGCCGCCTGGGCCTGGCTCGACAGGCGGGGCAGGGGACCCGCGGCCAGCAGGCCGCCCGCCAGCCAGATGATGAGGATGGCCTGGCCGGCCCCGACGAACCCGCCGGCGATCCGGTCGACCCGCCCGAGCAGGCCGAGTCCGAGTCGGATGGCGCCCTCCTGGCCAATCACTGAGCCCGCCGCCTCGCCGATGCCCACGGCGACGAGCAGCCAGACGACGACGCCGAGGGCACGGAGCATGGGATCGAAGCTGGTCAGGACGCCCGCGGCGAGCGGCAGGGCGAGGATCGCGACCGCGCCGCCCGCAACGGCGCCGACGAGGCCGCCGATCTGTGGCAGGGCGCCGGAACGGAACCCGAGGAGGACGGCGACGGTTACGAGGACGACCGCCCCGACGTCGAAGAGGTTCACGGATGGGATCGTCGCATACGTCGCCCGGCAGGTCCGTCAGGGTTCTAGCCGCCGGGCTGGCGGCGCGCGGCTGCGCCGGGGATCTCGCTGCAGGCGGCTCGGCGTCAGCTGACGGTGACGACGATGGCGGGCGCCGGCCCCTGCTGCGCGACGATCGTGTAGTCGCCCGGGTCGAGATCGCCCAGGTCGATCGGCGTCACCTTGAGCATGGCGATCTCGATGCACATCACGCCACGATTGCTCGAACCCTCGCGGACCGAGATCGTGATCGCCCGGCCGTCCTTCCTGACGGCGACCGAATCAAGCACGCTGCACGGCTCCACGCCACTCCACCAGCGGGCATTCACGACCACGTGGCGGCCGGAGACCGTGGCGGAGAGCTGCTCGATCGAGACGTCGTGGACGTTCTGCTGGCCCGGCCTGGGCAGGACGAGGGTCGGCTGGCCCGGCGCGCCAGGAACGCCTCCGCCGCCCCCGCCGCCGCCCGGGGCGGTCGCAATCGGAGCGTCCGGCGGAGTCGAGCCGGGGGCCGTGATGGGCGGAAGACCCGCAGCCGAACAGCCGGCGAGAGCGATGGCGAGGGTGACCGTGGCGAGGACGGCGGCGAAACGTCTCATCAGCCGCCAGACGGCCGGCCGAGGGCGGCGGTTCCGGGCGCCGACCGCCGCCTCAGTGGCTGGCCGCCGTTGCGTCGATGCGGGGCGGGTGGCTGGCCTCCCACGCCGCGATCTCTCGCTCGCGTCCCAGGAGGTAGCCCATCTCGTCGGTACCGGCGAGCAGCATGACCCGGGCGAACGGGTCGACGTCGAAGGCGATGTCGTCGTCGCCCGGTAGATGGACCAGCTGGGCCTCGAGATCGACGGTGAGCTCGGCGTCCGGGTCCCTGGCGGCCAGGTCGAACAGCTGGCGGTGGCGGTCGGCGTCGACGATGATCGGCAGGAGGCCGTTCTTCAGCGCGTTGCTGCGGAAGATGTCGGCGAAGCCGGTGGACAGGATCGCCCGGATCCCCCAGGCGGCGAGGGCCCACGGGGCATGCTCGCGAGACGAGCCCGCCCCGAAGTTGTTGCCGGCCAGCAGGATCGCCCGGCCGGCCATGCCGGGACGGTCGAGGACGAACCGCGGCATACGGAGCGCGCCGCTCTCGTCGAAGCGCCAGTCGCGGAAGAGGGCTTCGGCCAGGCCGGCCTTGTCGGTGACCTTGAGATAGCGGGCCGGGACGATCTGGTCGGTGTCGACGTTCTCGGCCGGCAGCGGGACGACCTTCGAGGTGAACGTCGTGAACGGCTGGGTCATGTCGCTCAACGGCCGCCGACGGCGGCGAGCGTCTCGATCCCGGGGAGCCGCCGCGGGTCGCTGACGACGCCGGCGATGGCCGAAGCGGCGGCGGTCAGCGGCGAGGCCAGGAGGGTTCGGCCGCCCTTGCCCTGCCGACCCTCGAAATTCCGGTTCGACGTGCTGATGGCGTATTGCCCGGGCTGGAGCTGGTCGCCGTTCATGGCGATGCACATCGAACAGCCGGCCTCGCGCCAGTCGGCGCCGGCGGCGCGGAAGACGTCCGCCAGGCCCTCGCGCTCGGCCTCACGCTTCACCTCGTCGGAGCCGGGCACGACCATCACCCGCACGCCGTCGGCGACGTGCCGATCGCGCAGCACCGAGGCCGCCAGGCGCAGGTCGCTGATCCGGCCGTTGGTGCACGAGCCGATGAACACGACGTCGACCTTCTGGCCGAGAATCGCCTGGCCGGGACGGAGGTCCATGTATTCGAGGGCCCGCTCCAGGGCGCGGCGCTGGCCCGGATCGGCCTGGTCCTCGGGGGACGGGACGCGCGACGTGATCGGGATGCCCATACCCGGGTTCGTGCCGTAGGTGACCATCGGCTCGAGGCTCGACGCGTCGACGGCGATCGACCGGTCGTACATCGCGTGCTCATCGGTCGGCAGGGCTCGCCAGCGTCGGAGGGCGTCATCCCAGGCCGCACCGCTGGGCGCGTGGCGCCGGCCGGCAAGGTACTCGAACGTGGTGTCGTCGGGCGCGATCAGGCCCGCCCGCGCGCCGCCCTCGATGCTCATGTTGCAGATCGTCATCCGCTGCTCCATCGTCAGGGCGCGGATGGCCTCGCCGCTGTACTCGAAGACGTGGCCGGTGGCCCCGCCGACGCCGATCCGGGCGATGAGCGCGAGGATGACGTCCTTCGAGCTGACCCCGGGCGCCAGGCGGCCGTCGACGCGGACCTCATACGTCTTGGGGCGCCGCTGCAGCAGGCACTGCGTGGCGAGCACCATCTCGACCTCGCTGGTGCCGATGCCGAAGGCCAGGGCGCCGAACGCCCCGTGGGTGCTCGTGTGGCTGTCGCCACAGACGATCGTCATGCCCGGTTGGGTGAGCCCGAGCTGCGGGCCGATCACGTGGACGATTCCCTGGCTGGGCGAGCCCATGCCGTGGAGCGGGATGCCGAACTCCCGGCAGTTGACCTCCAGCTGGCCAATCTGGGCGGCCGCCATGGAATCGAGGATCGGCAGGCTGCGGGCGTGGGTGGGCACCGAATGGTCGGCCGTCGCGACGGTCTGTCTCGGTCGCCGGACCTTCAGGCCGCGGGCGCGGAGGCCGGTGAAGGCCTGCGGGCTGGTGACCTCGTGGACCAGGTGGAGGTCGATGGCCAGGACGCTTGGAGCGCCGGGCTCCTCGGCGACGAGGTGGTCGTCCCAGATCTTCCCGACGAGGGTGCGTGGCGTGCGCGCGGTTGGAGGCATGGGTCGTCTGGTTGTCGCCTGGTCCTGATGGCGGCTGACGGGGTGACGGACGCGAAAGGCTAGCACGACAAACGGGGCGAGTCCCGATGGGACCCGCCCCGTTCGAGTCGACCGGCTGGCTCGTTCAGCCGGGCCGGTCAGGTGTCCGGGAGGTGCTCCTCGCCGGTCTAGTGGGTCTGGATGTTGCCGCCGGAAAGGACCTGGTCGCCCGAGTCGTAGCCGTTGCTCAGGCGGATCCGGTAGTGGTCGCTGGAACCGGGCTCGCCCAGATCCTTGACGTCGATCCGGTAGTCGAACGAGCCGGCGCCGTTGATGGTGGCCTTGCCGAAGATGCTGGCGTTGATGCCGTCAGCGGTGCAGGTCACGGCGAGGACGTTGATCGAGTGGACGTTCAGGTCAGCGGCGGTGCCGTGATCCTGGTATTCCTCCTGGCCTGACGGTCCGCCCGACGGTCCGCGGCCCTTGGCGTTGCCGCCGAAGGTGGCCTTGTCGCCGTTGGCCGCCGTGATCCGGCCGCCGTAGGTGATCTTGCAGGCCGTGTTGTTGGGCGGGATGGTCCAGGTCTTGGCCGCCGTGTCGGTCGGGTTGGTCCCGCCGCTAGCGGTGGCGGTGATGACGTCGGCCCCCGGCAGACCCGGGCCGGTGTAGCAGAACGTGGCCTGGCCGTTGGCGTCGGTGGTGCCGGTGCCGGTCGTCGAGACCGAGCCAGCGACCGTGAAGGTCACCGTCGTTCCCGGGACCGGGTTACCGAACTGGTCGACGACGGTCGCCGTCACGCAGTGCTGGGCGTCGACGACGTTGGTCGCCGTCTTGGGGCTGAGGGTCAGGGTTGCCGGCTTGTCGGGGGTGTACGTCTTGGTTGCCGTGTCACTCGGCTCATTGGCTTGCTGGATGCCGTCACCGTTCGTATCGGCGTAGGCGCTGATCGTGTCGGTCCCGGCGTGGGTGCCGGTGTAGCAGAACGTCGCCACGCCGTTGGCGTCGGTCGTTCCGGTTCCGGTCAGCGGACCGTTGGGCCCGGCGACGGTGAAGTTGACCACGACTCCCGGTGTCGGGTTGCCGTTCGCGTCGACGACGGTCGCCGTCACGCAGTGCTGGACACCGGCAGTGTTCGTGGCGGTCTTCGGGTCGAGGGTCAGCTTCGTCGCGGGGCCGGGGCCTGTCCAGTCCTTCGACGCGGTCGCCGACTGAAGCGAGCCAGCAGCGTCGATGAAGCTCGCCTTGATCGTGTCGCTGCCGGCGCCATTGGTGTCGTGGTAGGTGAACGAGACATCGCCGCTACCGTCGGTGACGCAGCCCGCGGGCACGCAGGTGCCGATCGCGCCGGCATTCACACCCGTCACCGTGAAGGTGACCACTTGCCCTACAAGCGGCCCGTTGATGTCGCTGACGTGGGCCGTCACGGTGTGATCCGTGCCAACGGGGTTCGTTGCCGTCAGGGGGGTTACGGAGATGCTCCCCGAGACGACGACGATTCCCGAGCCGGAAATGAGGATGTAGGCCTCACCGCAGGCGCTCAGACCCGTGTGGGGATCCACGCCGCAGGTGGGATGGGTCGACGTATCGGTCGCGATCGCGAACGCGGAGAAATCGGTCTTGAATGTCGGGAACGACTCATGGACAGAGCAGCCCCAACCCTGCAGGGTCGCGGTGGTGAGGGTGGGGAAGGAGCCCGCGACCGAGGCGATGAGCGAAACGCTGCCGCCGCATGGAGGAGTGGCGTCGATGGTCCAAATCCCAGCCGCCAGCGGCGAGCTTATGGCGTTCACCAGCGCCAGGGTCTCGACGGACTGACCGGAATAGTTGGCGGCACACGTCACGTCGAGGTACATGTTTGTTCGTCCGGGCTGCACGCCGGCGAAGGCGATCCCTTCGCTGACGAGCGTGGAGCCGCCCTGCGATTGGTGGAATACCGGGTCGGTACCGATGATGATCCGGTTGCCGGCCTGCGTCCGGCCTCCGGCCGTCCCGAGAACCACCGGGCCCCAGACGGGGGCGCTGGCAACGAGCCCCGGGGGGAGCACGCCGCAAGTGGGATCGCCGACGATCAGCAAGTCGTACGTCCCGAATTGGGCCTGGGTCATCCCCGCCCACGTCGCATCGCTGACGACGTTGACCGTGAAGCCAGCGGCCACCGCCGCCAGCGCCTCAAGGCTGCTCGCGCCGCCGGACACCGTAGAGTCGTTGATGAGTGCCGTACGGACGGCTCCCGCCACCGACGGGGCGCCGAAGGCCCCCAGAACGAGTGCGACGGGCATGAAGAGCGCGAGTAGCTTCCGCGAGATGCGGGACTGCAATACGCGTTTGGTGTGCACCGATAGAACCCCTTTTTGACATAAGGCAACATCACCGGCCGAGGCCGGCCGGCATCACACGTGTCTCCCCACACCCCCTCTTCGTAATCCCGCGCGCCACACAGCCGCAGCCGAGGCGCCGCCAGGCATGGGCACAGGAATTCGCGCAGCAACATTCGATGGCGCTGACAGGCGCACCCTGTAGCCGAGTCGCGGTCCCCGGGTGGCCGGCGTCCCGTGCCCCTTGATTCGGCCACCCTCGCGACTGGGCCACAGTGCCGCATCACGGTGCGCCGTGTCAACGGCGAAGTCGCATCGCCGACAGGTTAATTTCCAGTGAACGAGGGCCGGAGCACGCCGTTCGCCCCATCCGACGGAAGTCCTGTCCACCCCCGTACTTTCGGCTCACACACCGCGACCCACGCAGACGCTACAACACTCGTACCCGCTGACCTCCTGGACGGTACCGACTCCTATGGTCACTGCTCCCGACGGTGCCGCGACCGGGCACGAGCCCGCACGGCCGGACATTTCGCTGGGCCCACGCGCCCGCGTCGCCCTGCAACTCGGGTCGGTTGGGCGACCTGTCATCAAGGTCTGGGCCCTCAGCGTGCTGCTGGCCGGGCTGGCCGTCTTCGTCTACGCTCGCGCCGTCCGCGACCTCGTTCCACTGGCGACCCCGATCGACCTCCCGTGGCCGGCGATCGCCGGACTGTTCTGCATCGGCGAGCTGCTCGACGTGCAGGTCCATTTCCGGCGCGAGACGCACGCCTTCTCGCTGAGCGAGTTCCCGACCGTCATCGGCCTGTTCTTCCTCGAACCGTCGACCTACCTGGTCGCGCTACTGGTGGGTTCGGGGGTGGCGCTGGCCATCCAGTCGCGCGGCCACCACCCGGTGAAGCTCGCTTTCAACCTGTCCGACCTGGCCCTCAACGGGACCCTCGCCCTGGCGATCTTCCACGCCCTGGTCGACGTCACCGGGCCGCCCGGGCCGCCCGCCTGGATCGCCGCCGGTGCGGCGACGCTGACGACGAGCGTCGTGGCCGCGGTCGCCATCGCCGCCGCGATCTCGCTTTCCGGTGGTGCTCCACAGTTCCAGAAGCTGCCCGAAATGATCCAGTTCGGCGGTCTCGTCGCCCTCGCCAACACGAGCCTGGCGCTGCTGGCCGTGTCGATCCTGTGGATCCACACCGAGGCCATCTGGCTGCTCATCGTCCCGGTCGCCACCCTGTTCGTCGCCTATCGGGCCTACGTCTCCGAGCGCGAGAAGCACGAGCGCCTCGAGCTCCTCTACGCCTCCAGCCGGATTCTCCAGAACTCGCCGCAGCTCGACTCCGCTCTCGTCGCGCTCCTCGCGCACGCTCGCGAGATGTTCCGCGCCGAGCTGGCGGAGATCGTCCTCTACCCCAGGAACGAGTTGGGCGAGGGACTGCGGACACGGTCGACGCAGGAGGGCGAGCCGGAGGTCATGGCGCCCATCGCCCTGGCCGCCGCCGATCCCGTCCGCCAGCGGATCGTGCAAGGCGGCGCGGCGTTCCTTCACGCCCCGACCCGCGGCTGGCGCGCACGATCGCCTGAGATTCGCCAGGCGATGACCTGTCCGCTGGTGGGCGAGCGGGGGCTGATCGGCGAGATGACCGTCGCCAACCGGCTGACGCAGGGCACGAGCTTCCTGGGCGACGACCTGCGGCTGCTCGAGATGGTCGCCAGCCAGGCGGCCGCGGCCCT
This sequence comes from Candidatus Limnocylindria bacterium, assembly GCA_041482475.1. GTDB lineage: Bacteria > Chloroflexota > Limnocylindria > Limnocylindrales > CSP1-4 > JACDAV01. The sequence continues at coordinate 14,675 of JBGPDX010000008.1, forward strand.
CGAGAACGGCCAGCTGGAGCAGTCGCTCGCCGAGCTGTCGCGCCTCAAGGAGCAGCTGCGGCACCAGGCCTACCACGACTCGCTGACGGGCCTGCCCAACCGAGCTCTGTTCACCGAGCAGGTCGAGACCAGGCTGGCACACGCTGCCGGCGGTTCGCCGCTGACGCCAGTCGTGCTCTTCCTCGACCTCGACGATTTCAAGGTGGTCAACGACACGTTGGGCCACGCCGCCGGCGACCGGCTCCTGGTGGCCGTTGCAGAGCGAGTTGCGGGCTGCGTCCGGATCGGCGATCTCGCGGCCCGGCTGGGTGGCGACGAATTCGCCATCCTGCTCGAGGACCGGCCGGATCTCGGGCGGGCGATCGCCGTGGCCCACCGGATCATCGACGCGCTCCAGGCGCCGTTCCAGATCCAGGGCAAGGAGGTCGTGGTCGGCGGCAGCATCGGGATCGCCGTGCCGCGCGACGCCGAAGAGCGGGCCCATGACCTGCTGCGCAAGGCGGACATGGCGATGTACACGGCGAAGGCGGACGGCAAGCGGCGCCTGGCGGTCTTCGACCCGACCGTCCATGCCTCGATCGTCGCCCGCCACGAGCTGAGCGCCGAGCTCGCCGGCAGCATCGCCCGCGCCGAGCTGGCCGTGCACTACCAGCCGATTGTCGATCTCACGACCCTGCAGCTGACCGGCGTCGAGGCACTGGTCCGCTGGAACCACCCGGTCCACGGCCTGGTCCCGCCCGACGACTTCGTGCGCCTGGCCGAGGAGAACGGGACGATCCTCGAGCTCGGCCGCTGGGTGGTCGTCGAGGCCTGCGACCAGGTCATGCAATGGAAGCGGGCGGGGATCCTCCGTGACCCCGTCGCCCTGTGCCTCAACCTGTCGCCGATCCAACTGCAGGAGCCCACCTTCGTCGAGGACATCGAGGGCATCCTCCAGCGGACGGGGTTCGATCCCAACGAGCTCGTCGTCGAGATGACCGAGACGGCGATGTTCCGCGACAGCCAGGCAACCATCGCCAAGCTCGAGGAGCTCCGGGCGAGGGGGATGCGGATCGCCGTCGACGACTTCGGGACGGGCTACTCGTCGCTGGGCTACCTGCGGCGCTTCCCGGTCGACATCCTCAAGATCGCCCGCGACTTCGTCGTTCCCGCGGCCAGCCAGCCGGAGGACTGGGCCTTCGCCCACGCCATCGTCGCCCTGGGCCGAACGCTGGGCCTGACGATCATCGCCGAGGGGATCGAGGAGCCGGGCCAGCTCGACCGCCTGCGCGAGCTGGGTTGTCAGATGGGCCAGGGATTCCTCCTGGGCCGGCCGGTTCCACCCGACGACCTCGAGTCGGTTCTTCGAGCCAACGCCGCCGCGGCCGACGCGATCATGGCCGCCGCGCGCGCCGGCACGATCCGCGCCGGCTGGCCGCAGATGCCGGAGACCGTCGAGCTCGCCCGGCTCCGGGGCTAGGCCCCGTCCCAACGTGTTCGTCCTCTACGCGGTTGCCGGTGGGCTCGTCCTGGGGGTGCTCCTTGGGGGACGGCTCGGTCGACTGGGCGCGATCCGGTTCCGCTGGGGCGCCCTGATCGTCGCGGGGATGCTCGCCCAGGTCGCCCTGTTCTCCGATGCGGTCGCGTCGCGGGTCGGGGATCTGGGCCCGGCCATCTACGTCGCCTCGACCGGCCTCGTGCTGCTCGCGGTGCTGCGCAACCTGCCGATCCGGGGTCTGCCGCTCGTCGCCGCGGGAGCCGCCTCGAACCTCGCCGCGATCGTCGCCAACGGCGGCTCCATGCCGGTCAGCGCAGCGGTCCTGGGCCTTCACGGCGGTGGCCACGCGGGCGGCTACTCGAACAGCATCGTCCTGGCCAACCCGGCGCTCGCGCCGCTCACCGACATCTTCGCCCTGCCCGCCTGGCTCCCTGCCGCCAATGTCTTCAGCGTCGGCGACATCGCCATCGCGGTGGGGATCGTCGCCGCGATCGTGCTGCAGATGCGAACCCGGGAGGTGATCGACATCCGCGATCGGCTGGTCAGGTTCGGGCCCGTCGCCGGCGTCGAATTGCGCCAGCCACCCGACTGGCCCACCTGGGCGCACCGATGACGGGCGGTGCGCGCGCGCACTGACCCGACCGGGGCACGACCCGGGGTACTTTCGGGTCATGGGTCCCCAACGGCGGTTCCACCTACGGTTCGTCACGAGACGCGTGTCTCACGCCAACGGCCTGTCCAGGGGCAAACCCATCGCGAGGTGGGGACGCAAAGCCAGGGATCTGCAGCGGATCGCGCAGACCGCCCGGCTGCCGGATCGACGGCGACCGCTCCGCATGACGAGGTGTTGGACGTGAAGCCGAACCTGGCGCGGCTGACCTGGGCGGTGGCGAGCGTCGCCCGCTACGGCTGGGTCATCCTGATCCTGGCCTCTCTCGCGCTGTCGCTCGGCGCGGGCATCAAGTGGGACTGGGAGTAACGCAGATGCGCCCCGTGTCCGCGACCCCCATCGACGACGCGGTTTGCCCACTGCCCGGCCACCGCTGGGCCTGATCGCCCGGTAGGTCCGGGCCGCACGACATCACATCGAGGACCGGTTGCGCGGGGGTGCGGCCGGTCCTTCTTCCTGCCCTCGACGCCGACCCTCCAGTGCTTGCCGGGTCCTCCATGCGGTGGAGTGACGTTCGGATGGTTGCGCGTTCCTCCGGCCGACGGGTAGACTGCGCGGACATCCCGGCCTCTGGCCGGGCTGGTGCGTCGTTCCAGGAGGCCGCATTGGGCCTGTTCGAGGGTCGGGACCGCCGCCGCGTCGCCGTCGTCGTGACGAGCGATGGGCGTCGCATCCAGGTGCCCCTGACCGACAACGGCCTGGTCGACGCGTCGCTGTTCGGGATCCTTCGCGCTCTTCTTGTCGGGCTGGACGGCCTTCTCGGCCTTATTACCGGCTCCCGGCGGGAGAACGGAGGAACTCGGAGGAACGAGCGCGGCTAGCGCGACAACCACCGAAAACCGAAGGGACCCTCGCCGGGAGGCGGGGGTTCTTCTGTTTGTAACGGCGGCAAATTGAGAGGGCCACGGCCATGACGATGACGAAGCGCGAACGGGCGAAGGGGCCGCGTTCGGCCGCCCCCGGGGCGAACGACGCCACGACCGGCAAGGCCGCTCCGGCGACCGGACGTCGGAGCCACGTCCCGGCGGACGGGAGCGCCTCGGCGACGGCGATCGAGCGCGCCCGGCGAGAGATGCTCGACGACGCCCGCCCGCGACGGCGAACCCGGATCGGCGCCGACGTCGTCTGCGAGGCGCTCATCCGCCAGGGCGTCGACGTCTTCTTCGGCTACCCCGGCGGCGTCGTCCTGCCGCTCTACGACGTCCTCGGCGACTACCCGGAGATCCGCCACATCCTGGTCCGCCACGAGCAGGGCGGCGCGCACGCGGCCGACGGCTACGCCCGGGTCACCGGCAAGGTGGGCGTCTGCCTGGGGACGTCGGGCCCCGGGGCGACCAACCTCGTGACCGGCATCGCCACGGCCCAGCTCGACTCCGTCCCGATCGTCGCGATCACCGGCAACGTCCCCGCCGCACTGCTGGGCAAGGACGCCTTCCAGGAGATCGACATCAACGGCATCACCCTGCCGATGACCAAGCACAACTACCTCGTCCGCAATGCCGACGACCTGCCGCGCGTGTTCGCCGAGGCGTTCCATATCGCCCGAACCGGCCGGCCCGGCCCGGTTCATATCGACATCACCAAGGACGCCCTGCAGCAGGAGACGTCCGCGAGGCATCCCGGTCACGACGAGGTCATCGCCGGCCTACCGGGTTTCCGACCGAACTTCGACGGTCATCCGCGGCAGCTCAAGCTGGCCGCGGCCGAGATCGCCCGGGCCCGGCGACCGGTCATCCTCGCCGGCCATGGGGTCCTCCACGCCGAGGCCTGGGACGAGCTTCGCGCCCTGGCCGAGAAGACGACCATTCCCATCGCCCACACGCTGCTGGGGATCGGGGTGATCGATGAGACGCACCCGCTGAGCTACGGCTTCATGGGGATGCACGGCTGGAAGCACGTCAACCGGGCGATCCAGTCGGCCGACCTGCTGATCGCCGTTGGGATGCGCTTCGACGACCGAGTCACCGGCAATGTCCGGACCTACGCCCCGTATGCGCGGATCGTCCATGTCGATATCGATCCCGCCGAGATCGGCAAGAACGTCGCGGTCGAGGTACCCATCGTCGGCGACGCAAAGCGCGTCCTGGCGGCCCTGCTGCCGATGGTCGAAGCCGTGCCCGCCGAGGCGCGGCGGGAATACCTCGACCAGCTGGCGGAGTGGCGCCGCGACTCCGAGGGCACCAGCTGGCACGGCTCCGGCGCCTGGCGCGACGGGCTGCTGTCGGCCGACTTCGTCGTGGCCCGGATCGGCGAGCTGACGAACCATGCCGGCACGTACGTCGCCGACGTCGGGCAGAACCAGATGTGGCTGGCGCGCTATGCGGGCTTCCGGAAGCCGAACACCCACGTCAGCTCCGGTGGGCTCGGGACGATGGGCTTCAGCGTCCCCGCCGCCATGGGCGCCGCACTGGGCCGGCCGGACCGCGAGACGTGGGCGATCACCGGCGACGGCGGCTTCCAGATGACCGCCCAGGAGCTGATGACCCTGGTCCAGGACCAGATCCCGGTGAAGATCGCGGTCTTCGACAACAAGAAGCTCGGGATGATCCGCCAGTGGCAGGAGATCATCTACGCCGGCAACTACCACTCGGCCCACCTCCTGGGTCCCGACTACATCAAGTTCGCCGACGCCTTCGGCATCCCCGGCTTCAAGGCATCGACGCCGGACCAGGTCGACGGCGCCATCCGCGCCGCGCAGGCCGTCGACGGCCCGGCGCTCGTCTGGTTCGAGATCGCCGAGGAACAGAACGTCTTCCCGATGATGCCGGCCGGCAAGGGGCTGTCCGACCTGATCGAGAAGTGGGGCGGGCCTGACGAGTGAGCGGCGATTCGGCGACGAACGGCAAGCTGCCGAGCGCGGCCGCGGCCGCCCCGGCGGGCGGCGGTCCGGCCCACGTTGCGCCTCCGCCAAGAGCGTTGCCGGGCGGTGGCGAGGCGCGCCGCCACGTGCTCGTGGCGATCGTCCTCAACAAGCCCGGCGTCCTGAACCGGGTCTCGTCGCTCATGCGCGCGCGCAACTTCAACATCGACTCACTGGCCGTCAGCCACACTGACCAGCCGGACGTCAGCCGGATGACGATCAACCTGCATGGTGACGACGTGGCGGTCGAGCAGGCGGCCAAGCAGCTCTACCGGCTGATCGACGTGCTCAAGGTCCAGGACGTCACCGCCGAGCCGACGATCGAGCACGAGCTGGCGCTGGTGAAGATCCGGACGACCGATGCCAACCGGGCCGAGGTCCTCAAGCTCGTCGAGCTGTCCAGGGGCCGCGTCCTCGACATGTCGGCTGGATCGCTCGTCGCGGAGGTGACGGGGAGCGAGGAGGACGTCGACGCATTCGTCGCGCTCGTCCGCAACTACGGGATCAAGGAGCTGGTCCGAACCGGGGCCGTCGTCATGGCCAAGGGGTCCCAGTCCATCGAGGAGGCGGTGAAACGATGACTGCGAGGATGTATTACGACAAGGATGCGGATCCGGCGGCCCTCAAGGGCAAGACCGTGGCGGTCATCGGCTACGGGAGCCAGGGCCACGCCCATGCCCTAAACCTCCACGAGTCGGGTGTCGACATCGTCGTCGGACTGGCCCCCGGGTCCAGGAGCCGGCCGCTCGCCGCGGATGCCGGGCTCCGCGTGGCGGACGTGGCGGACGCGGTCCGACAGGCGGACATCGTCATGATCCTCGTCCCGGACACTGTTCAGAAGAGCGTCTACGACGCCGAGATCGCGCCGAACCTGCGGCCCGGCCAGCTGCTGATGTTCGCCCACGGCTTCAACATCCATTTCGGGCGGATCGACCCGCCTGGCGACATCGACGTCGGGATGGTCGCCCCCAAGGGCCCCGGCCATCTCCTCCGCAGCGTCTACCAGCAGGGCGGCGGCGTCCCGGCCCTGTTCGCCGTCCATCGCGACGCGTCCGGGACGGCCCGCGATCGCGTGCTCGCCTATGCCCGCGGGATCGGCAGCACCCGGGCGGGCGTCCTCGAGACCACGTTCAAGGAGGAGACCGAAACCGACCTGTTCGGAGAGCAGGCGCTCCTCTGTGGCGGCGTCTCGGCGCTGGTCAAGGCCGCGTTCGAGACCCTCGTCGAGGCCGGCTACCAGCCGGAGCTGGCCTATTTCGAGACGATGCACGAGCTCAAGCTGATCGTCGACTTGATGTACCGCGGCGGCCTCAACTTCATGCGCTTCAGCGTCAGCGACACCGCCGAATACGGCGACTACGTGTCCGGGCCGCGGATCATCGAGGGCGCCAAGGCCACGATGAAGGACGTCCTCGCCGAGATCCAGAGCGGCGCCTTCGCTCGTCGCTGGATCGCCGAGTACGACTCGGGCGGCCGCGAGTTCGCCCGCCTGCGCGCCCAGGACCGCAACCACCAGATCGAGAAGGTCGGAGCGGAGCTGCGATCGAAGATGCCGTTCGTCAACCCGGTCGTCGTCGAGGCGGGCCAGGCCCAGGCTGTCGCGTCCGGCAGCACCCGCCAGAAGGAGCCGGCCCGATGAGCCGCGGAGCGCCGGGTCCCGGCGTCGCGGCGGGCACCGTCCGGATCTTCGACACGACCCTCCGCGACGGCGAGCAGGCTCCGGGCGCCGGGCTGACCGCGGCCGAGAAGCTCGAGGTCGCCCGCCAGCTCGTCCGCCTCCGGGTCGACGTGATCGAGGCGGGCTTCCCGGCCGCGTCGCCCGGCGACTTCGAGGCGGTCAACCGCATCGCGCGCGAGACGAAGGGCGTCGCCGTGGCGGCGCTGGCCCGCTGTCGGGACGGCGATCCGCAGCGCGCGATCGAGGCCATCAAGGTGGCCGAGCGGCCCCACCTCCACGTCTTCATCGCGACCAGCGACATCCACCTGACCCACAAGCTGCGACTCAGCCGCGATCAGGCCCTCGCCGACGCGGTTCGCTGGGTCCGCCACGGCCGCCAGCAGCTGGGCCGCGACGCGGAGATCGAGTTCTCCGCGGAGGACGCCTCGCGCACCGACCCGGATTACCTGATCAAGGTCTATGAGGCCGTCGTCGAGGCCGGGGCCTCGACGGTCAACATCCCGGACACCGTCGGTTACGCCATCCCGGCGGAATTCGGGGCCCTCGTCCGTCGGGTCGTCGACCGCGTCGGCCGTGACGCGACGGTCAGCGTCCACTGCCACAACGACCTGGGCCTCGCGACGGCCAACACGCTGGCCGCCGTCCAGGCCGGCGCGCGGCAGGTGGAGGTGACGATCAACGGCCTCGGCGAGCGCGCCGGCAACGCGTCGCTCGAGGAGGTCGTGATGGCCCTCCGGACGCGGCCCACCCAGTTCCCCAGGCTCAGCAGCCGGATCCAGACGGAGCAGATCACGGCGGCCAGCCGCCTGGTCAGCTACCTGACCGGGTTCGCGGTCCAGCCGAACAAGGCGATCGTGGGCGGGAACGCCTTCGCCCACGAGTCGGGGATCCACCAGGACGGCGTGATCAAGAACCCGCTGACCTACGAGATCATGACCCCGCAGTCGGTGGGCCTGTCCGGCAGCCAGCTGACGATCGGCAAGCTGTCCGGCCGGCGCGGCCTCCAGCAGAAGCTCAGGGAGCTGGGCCACGAGGTCGACGGCGACAAGCTCGACGCCCTCTACCGCCAGGCGATCGCCCTTGCCGATGTCAAGAAGGAGGTCACCGACGCCGACCTCCTCGCCCTCGCCGAGCAGCACGCGGCCGAGGTCCCGGCCTCCGTTGCGATCCTTGGCTGGAGCGTCACGAGCTCGCATGGCGGCAGTGCGACCGGGACCGTTTCGCTGGCGGTCGACGGTCAGGATCGCTCGACCGACGCGACCGGCAACGGGCCGGTCGACGCGCTCTACTCGGCCGTCGACCAGGCGCTCCAGCCGGCGCTCGGCTGGCATCCGGTCCTGACCCAGTACGAGATCAAGGCCGTGTCGGCCGGCGAGGACGCCCAGGGACAGGTGCTCGTCCGCTGCCGCCGCTCGTCGGACGAGGGGCCCGGCGCGCTGGTGGTGTCCGGCCACGGCTTGTCGACGAACATCATCGAGGCGTCCCTCGACGCCTACCTCGCCGCCGTCAACAAGCTCCACGGCGCCGAGATCAACGGGGTCTCGGTGGCGTTCGTCGCGCCACGCGTCGTCGAGGAGCTGCCCTGATGGCGGCTGCCCCGGCGCGGACGACCTACCGCCTGGCGGCGATCCCGGGCGATGGAGTCGGGCCCGAGGTCGTGGCCGCCGGCCGGCACGTCCTCGACGCGGCCGGCGAGGCGTTCGGCTTCGCCGTCGAGTGGATCGACATCGCCGCCGGCGGCAACGCCATCGATCGCTTCGGCGTGGCGATCCGACCGGAGGACGTGGCCCGGTGCGGCGAAACGGATGCCGTTCTGCTGGGGGCGGTGGGTGGGCCGAAATGGGACAACCCCAACGCGCCCGTGCGACCCGAGCAAGCGCTGTTCGCGTTGCGTGGCGGGCTGGGCCTCTTCGCCAACCTGCGTCCCGTGACCGTTCATCCGGCCCTCGTGCCGGCCTCGCCACTCCGGCCGGAGCTGCTCGAAGGCGTCGACCTGCTCATCGTCCGCGAGCTCACCTCCGGGATCTACTTCGGCCGGCCGTCCGAGGAACGCTCGACGCCCGACGGCCGCGTCGCGGTCGACACGCTGTCCTACACCGAGGCGGAGATCCGGCGGATCGTGCGCTTGGCCTTCGAGCTGGCGCGCAGGCGGCGCAAGAAGCTGACCCACGTCGACAAGGCCAACGTCCTCGCCACGTCGCGGCTGTGGCGCAAGATCGTCGAGGAGGTCCGCGGCGACTTCCCCGACGTCGAGGTCGGCCACCAGCTGGTCGACTCGTGCGCGATGCTCATCGTCCGTCGTCCCGCGGCGTTCGACGTGATCGTCACCGAGAACCTGTTCGGCGACATCCTGTCCGACGAAGCCGCCGTCCTGGCCGGCTCGCTCGGGATGCTCCCGTCGGCGTCGCTCGGCTCCCGGCGGACCGCGCACGGGACGTTCGGGCTGTACGAGCCCATCCACGGATCCGCCCCGGACATCGCCGGCCAGGATCGCGCCAACCCCATCGGCACCGTCCTGTCGGTGGCGATGCTGCTGCGCTCGTCGTTGGGCCGGGAGGCCGCGGCCGCGGCCGTCGAGGCGGCCGTGGCGGGGGCCCTCGACGACGGCCTGCGGACCGCCGACCTGGTGTTCGATGGGGGCAAGGCCATCGGGACGCGGGCGATGGCACAGGCGATCGCCCAGCGCGTGACGACCGGCGCGAGGGTCGCGGCATGACGGCGAACACGGTGCTGCTCTACGACACGACGCTGCGCGACGGGACGCAGCGCGAAGGGCTCATCGTGTCCCTGGCCGACAAGATCAAGATCGCCAGGCGCCTCGACGACTTCGGCTTCCCGTACATCGAGGGCGGCTGGCCCGGGTCGAACCCCAAGGACGTCGAGTTCTTCGCCGCGGCGCGATCGATCACCTTCCGCAACGCCAAGCTGGCGGCGTTCGGCTCGACCCGCCATCGCTCGAACCGGCCGGCAGACGACCCCAACCTGCGGGCGCTCGTCGATGCCTCGACTCCGGTCGTGACGATCTTCGGCAAGAGCTGGCTGCTCCACGTGACGCAGGTCCTCAACGCGTCGCCGGAGGAGAACCTGGCGATGGTGGGCGACTCCGTGGCGTTCCTGCGCGCCGCCGGCCGCGAGGTCGTCTACGACGCCGAGCACTTCTTCGACGGCTATCGCGACGACCCGTCGTACGCGATCGGCACGCTCCGCGAGGCCCGAGCCGCCGGGGCGACCTCCCTCGTCCTGTGCGACACGAACGGCGGCACGCTGACCGACGAGCTCGTCGCGATCATCCGCGCCACGCGCCCGGCGGTCGATGACGCCGATGCGCCGGCGGTGACCTGGGGCATCCACGTCCACAACGACGCGGAGCTCGCCGTCGCCAACTCGCTGGCTGCGGTCGCCAACGGCATCCGTCACGTCCAGGGGACCATCAACGGCTATGGCGAACGATGCGGCAACGCCAACCTCATCAGCATCCTCGCCGACCTCGCCTTCAAGACGCCATACGAGCCGCTGCCGTCGGGTCGACTGGCCGACCTGACGGAGCTGTCCCGCTACGTCGCCGAGATCGTCAACATCGCGCCCGACGATCACCAGCCGTACGTCGGTCGCTCGGCGTTCGCCCACAAGGGCGGCGTCCACGGCGCCGCCGTGGCGAAGGTCGAGCGGAGCTACCAGCACGTCGATCCGGGGCTGGTCGGCAACGTGGGCCGACTCGTCGTGTCCGAGCTGGGTGGCCGGGCGAACACCCAGCTCCGGGCCGAACAGCTTGGCCACAAGCTCGACGGGGTGGACCCGCGCCAGCTGTCGAACCTCATCAAGCGGCTCGAGTCGGAGGGCCTCGCCTTCGAGGGCGCCGAGGCGTCGTTCGAATTGCTGGTCCACCGCCATCGCGAGGGCTACCGGCCGCCGTTCCGGGTGGTCGACTTCACCGTCCTCGTCGAGCAGCGCGCCGGTGGCGACCTGCGGGCCGAAGCGACCGTCAAGGTGGAGGTCGACGGCGAGGTCCTCCACACGGCCGCCGACGGCAACGGGCCGGTGAACGCCCTCGACACCGCCCTGCGCAAGGCGCTTCGGGCGTTCTACCCGGTCCTCGACGGCATCCATCTCGTCGACTACAAGGTCCGCATCCTCGACGGTGACGCGGCGACGGCGGCGCGAACCCGGGTCATCATCGATTCCGCCGACGGCGTGCGCGAGTGGTCGACGATGGGCTCCGACACGAACATCATCGCGGCGTCGGCGGTCGCCCTCGGCGATTCGCTCGAATACGCAATCTGGAAGAGCGGCGCGGAGTTGCGGCGCCGCGACGAACGCCACTTCACGACGACGAAGACACCGACCAGGCCCACGAAGACCGCGACCAAGGCCGTGGCAACCGAATCGACCGGGAGTTCACGATGACCGCCACCAAGCGCGCTGCGCCGACCCTCCATCTCAGCCGCTGGACCGTCACCTCGGGCAGCCAGGTCCGGAGCCGCGGTGCGGTCGTCATCGCCTCGGGCGATCACCAGTGGGAGGCGTCGGCCGAGGGCAACGGCGCCGTCGACGCCCTCTATCGGGCCGTCGATCGGGCGCTCGCAGGCGTGCTGACCGGCCTTCCGCGGCTGCTGTCGTACGACGTTCACGCCGTGGCCGAGGGCCCGGACGCGGAGGGCGTCGTGACGGTCGAGCTCGCACCGCCGTCCGGTGCCGCGGGGCGGCGGGGGACCGGCCGGTACCGCGGCGAGGCGCGCAGCGAGAACATCATCGCCGCGTCGGTCGACGCCTACATCGACGCGATCAACCATCTGCTCGCCGAGGAGCACTGGGCCGGCGCGGCCGAGTCGGCCGGCAATCGGAAGCGCGCCAAGGCGGCAACGGCCGCCGCGGAGCGCCGCCCAGCGGAGCTCGACCCTGACGAGGCGCACCACGACACGACCGGCTGGTTCGAGCGCTGAGTAGAGGCGAGACTCGCCGCGCGGCGCCTGCCACGGTCGCCACGGCCACCGGCCCCGTCGCCTACGCCGGCGAGCCGGGAGCGTTCGCCGAGGACGCCGCCCTGGCGCTGTTCGGCGACGTGCCGCGGACGGGGGTCGGCAGCTTCCGGGGGGTGTTCGAGGCCGTCGCCTCCGGGGTGGCGCAGGCCGGTGTCGTGCCGATCGAGAACCTCGTCAATGGCACCGTCCGCGAGAACTACGACCTGCTCCTCGAGCACGACCTGGCGATCGTCGGCGAGGTCATCGTGCCGGTTCGACTCAGCCTTGCCGCGCTACCCGGCCAGCGGCTCGAGGACGTCGACCGGGTCTACTCGCACATCCAGGCGCTCGGCCAGGCCGAGACGTTCCTGCGGCGTCGCCCGTGGACGCTCCTGACGACCTACAACACGGCCGGCGCCGGCAAGCTCATCGCGGATCGGCGCGAGGACCGTGCGGCGGCCGTCCTGTCGCCCAGGGCGGCGGACCTGTTCGGTCTCGAGGTCCTTGCCGCCGACATCCAGGATGTCGCCGACAACCGGACCCGTTTCATCGTCCTCGGGCCCGCGCCGATGGCGTCGAGGTCCGTCGCCGGGACCTACAGGACGACGCTCGTCTTCGGCGTCCGCAACGAGCCCGGTTCGCTCCTCCGGGCGCTGAACGTCTTCGCCGAGCGCCGGGTGAACCTGTCGCGTCTCGAGTCGCGGCCATCCCGTGGCGGCGCGTGGGAATACATCTTCTGGACGGACGCCGACGGCGCCGCCGACGAGCCGCATGTCGCGGCCGCGCTCGAGGACCTGCGCGCGGTCACCACGCTGGTGCGCGTCTTCGGATCGTATCCGCGGGCCGCCGACTGAGGCCAGACCGGCCCGGCCGGTGATACCCTCCCGTCCCCGCCCACGATCTCTGGTCCCAAGGCCCGCTGGAGTCCGCCCAATGGACAAGGCGTTCCGCGATGTCATGACCGCCGGCTATGCGCTCGACGAGCCTGCGATCACCCTGGGCAGCCCGATGCACGATGGCGAGCTGCTCAACGAGGCGCGGGTTCGCGACGCCATCGCCATGCTCAACCGGCACGGCCTGATCGCCGGGGCGACCGGCACGGGCAAGACGAAGACCCTCCAGCTCATTGCCGGCCAGCTGTCGAAAGCCGGGGTGCCCGTCTTCGTCAGCGACATCAAGGGCGACGTGACTGGGATCGCCGCGCCCGGCGACGCGTCGAATCCCAGGGTCCAGGAGCGCCTGGCGTCGCTGGCCTGGACCTACGAGCCGGCCGGCCATCCGACCGAGTTCCTGTCCTTGTCCGGCCGGCTGGGCGCGCAGGTCCGGGCGACGGTCCATTCCTTCGGACCGCTCCTCCTTGGCAAGGTCCTCGACCTCAACGAGACCCAGACCTCGATCCTGTCGCTCGTCTTCAAGTACTGCGACGACAACACCCTGCCGTTGCTCGACCTTGCCGACCTCGCAACGACCCTGAAGTTCCTGTCGTCGGACGAGGGCAAGCCAATCCTGGATGACTATGGCGGGATGTCGTCGTCCTCGGTCGGAGTGCTCCTTCGGTCGATCGTCGTCCTCCAGCAGGAGGGCACGGACGTCTTCTTCGGCGAGCCCGAGTTCGACGTCCACGACCTGCTTCGGACGTCGCCGGAGGGAGAGGGGATCGTGACCCTGCTCGAGTTGCGCGACGTCATGGAACGGCCGCGGCTGTTCAGCACGTTCATGCTGTGGATGCTGGCCCAGCTGTACGAGGCGCTGCCGGAGGTCGGTGACCTGCCGCAGCCCAGGCTGTGCTTCTTCTTCGACGAGGCCCATCTGCTGTTCCACGACGCGTCCGACGCGCTGATGGAGCAGGTGGAGCGAACCGTCCGCCTCATTCGCTCGAAGGGCGTCGGCGTTTACTTCGTGACCCAGGCGCCGACCGACGTCCCGCCATCCGTGCTGGCCCAGCTGGGGAACCGCGTCCAGCACGCCTTGCGCGCCTTCACGCCAGACGACGCGGATGCGCTGCGGAAGACCGCCCGAACATTCCCCACGACCGAGTTCTACGACGTCGAGAAGACGATCACCTCGCTGGGCATCGGCGAGGCGCTGGTGACCGTGCTGTCGCCGAAGGGGGTCCCGACGCCGCTCGCCGCGGCGCGCCTCCTGCCGCCTGATTCGCTCATGGCGCCGCTCGACGACGTCCAGTTCCAGGGCCGCGTGGCAGCCAGCCCGTTTCGTGCCAAGTACGGCCAGGCGGTCGACCGCCAGAGCGCCCACGAGATCATCATGGCGCGGCTCGCCGCGGCCCGCGAGCTCGCCGCACAGGAGGCGATCCGCGCCGGCGTTCCGCCGACGACGGCGGGCGGCTTGATCCCCATGACGCCGGCGCAGCAGCAGCGCGAGGTCGCCCGCCAGGCCCGCGAGATTGCGCAGCAACAGCGCGAGGCAGACCGGTTGAGGCGAGCGCAGGATCGGGAGGCACGAGCGGCCGCGCGATCACGCGACCGGATGGTGGAGACCGGCGTCCGGACCGCCGGACGGGTGCTCACGTCCCGCGCCGGACAGAATCTCCTCCGCGGCATCTTCGACACCCTGCGCCGCGGCGGCGGTTCGGGCTAGCAGGGGCGCCGGCGGGCCGGTCGTAAGATGGGTCGGACAGATCGCGCCCGCACCCACGTGCATCGTCAGGAGTCCCGGATGGCCACCGTCGCCGGCGCCAAGCCGCACCCCATCTTCCTCGCCGGCCGGTGGGTCGAATCCCCGGATCGGCTCGAGGTCGCCAACCCGGCCCACCCCGGCCAGCCCGCCGGCATCACCTTCAACGCCTCGCCGGAGCAATACGAGGAGGCGGTCCAGGCGGCGGTCCGCGCGTTCGAGACGACCCGCCACCTGCCGGCCTACGAGCGCGGGCGGATCCTGCGCGACATCAGTGCCGGCATCAGGGCCAGACGCGAGGAGCTGGGACGGATGATCTCGCTCGAGGCGGGCAAGCCGATCCGCGACGCCCTGGTCGAGGTCGATCGCGCCGTCCTGACATTCCGCCTGGGCGCGGAGGAGGCGGAGCGAATGGTCGGCGAGGTCATCCCCCTCGACCTCATGCCGGCATCCAGGGATCGGGTCGGGATCACCCGCCGCTTTCCGATCGGCCCGGTCGCCGGCATCAGCCCCTTCAACTTCCCGCTCAACCTGGCCGCGCACAAGCTCGCCCCGGCCATCGCCGCCGGCAACTCGATCGTCCTCAAGCCGCCGTCGAAGGACCCGTTGACGATGCTGACGGTCGCCGAGATCGTCGACGCGGCCGGCGTCCCCGAGGGCGCCGTCAGCATCCTGCCGATGACGCGCGAGCTCGGCGACCGGATGGTCGAGGACGAGCGGTTCAAGTTGCTGACGTTCACCGGCAGCCCGTCGGTGGGCTGGCGGATGAAGGAGCGTGCCGGCAAGAAGCGGATCGTTCTCGAGCTCGGCGGCAATGCCGGCGTCATCGTCGACCGCACGGCCGACCTCGACTGGGCCGTGAAGCGGATTCTCGTCGGCGCCTACACCTACGCCGGCCAGGTCTGCATCAGCGTCCAGCGGATGTTCGTCCACGACGAGGTCTGGGACCCGTTCATGGAGCGCCTCCGGGCGGGAGCCCAGGCCCTCAAGGTGGGCGATCCGCTCGATCCCACGACGGACGTCGGGCCGATGGTCGACGCCAATGCCGCGTCGCGGACCCAGCGCTGGGTCGATGAGGCCGTGGCGCTGGGCGGCAGGATCCTGCTGGGCGGCAAGGCCGACGGGCAGTTCTTCCCGCCGACGATCCTGACCGACGTGCCGGCCCACGCCCAGGTCTGCTCGAACGAGGCCTTCGCGCCGCTCGTCGTCGCCTTCCGCTTCTCCGATTTCGACGACGCCATCCGGCAGGTCAACGACAGCTTCTTCGGCCTCCAGACGGGCGTCTTCACCAACGACCTTGGTCGCGCCTGGCGGGCGTTCCACGAGCTGCAGGTCGGCGGGGTCATCGTCAACGACGTCCCGACCTACCGGATCGACCACATGCCGTACGGCGGGGTGAAGGACTCGGGGCTGGGCCGCGAGGGGCTTCGCTGGGCGATCGAGGACATGACCGAGATCCGGATCATGGTCCTCGCCTGGCCCCAGTAGCCGAGTCTCGTCGAGGCGTGGTTCGCTGCGCCCCGTCAGTCGCAATGTGTCCGTTTACAATGCATCAGACATTGATATAGTTCGGGCTGTGGAAGCCATCGACCATCCCGAGCGAGTCCCGCCGCTGTCACGGACGGCAATGCATGTCCTCATCGCGATCGGGCCTGGGGAGCGACACGGGTACGCGATCATGCGCGAGATCGCGCGGATGACCGAGGGGGCGATGCGGCTCGGACCTGGCGGCGTCTACACCACGATCAAGCGCCTCCTGGACGACGGGCTCATCGAGGAGTGCGACGAGCGTCCGGACCCCGAGCTGGACGATCAGCGCCGGCGCTACTACCGGCTCACCGCGGTCGGACGAGCCGTCGCCAGAGCGGAGGTCCGCCGCCTCGAGATCCTCGTCCGCGCCGCACGGCCGTGGGCGAGCGAGGCCGCCGAGTGATTCCACGGGATGCGGGCCACGAGCGCGTGTACCGAAGGCTCCTCCGTCTCTACCCGGCCGAATTCCGAGCCCGGTTCGCGGACGAGATGGTGCAGCTCTTCAGCGACCAGCTCCGCGACGCGCGAACCGACGGTCTGCCGGCCGGGACCGCGAGAACCTGGCTGAGCACTCTCGGCGACCTGGCCGTCACGGCCGTGTCCGAGGATTCACGGAGGGATCGAACCGTGGGTCATTCGCTTGCCGCATCGCCGTCGACGTCGAGCCGGATGCTCGGCCTGGTCGGGATCCTGGGCGGTGCCTTCCTACTGGCGGCCTTCGTCATCGACATCGCGCCGGG
>JBGPDX010000009.1:0-30862 GCA_041482475.1 Candidatus Limnocylindria bacterium
ACGTACCCGTTTCCGAAGCCCATCCCGAGAGCCGTGCGCGACAGCTCGAAGGCCGCGCGGAGGAGCAGCACCAGTGACGCTGCCGGCGATCCACCCGGAGGCAGCGCGGCTGAGGCGAACCCTGCGACGGCCGGGGGACGCTTTGCCGCGTGCCTCGATCGGCACGGTTCCCATCCTGTGGAACAACGTCGACCAGCCGGACCTCGCCCCGCTCGTCGACGCCGCCACGGTGCTCGACGAGATCGCCCGAACCGGCTACGAGGGGACCCAGCTGGGGAATGGGTTCCCGGCAGGGGCGGTGCTCAAGGAGATGCTGGCCGAACGCGGCCTCCGCCTCGCCGAGGTGTACGCCTCGCTCCCCTGCTCGGCCGACGGGCCGGCCGACGACGCGCTGGACGTGGGACGCGAACGGCTGGCGCTGCTCCACGAGGGCGGCGGCGAGGTGCTCGTCGTGGCGCTCGACGGATCCGCCGACCGATCCGCCACCTCGGGACGGGCGTCGGATCCCTCGACCCCGCGGCTGAGCGACGATGGGTGGCGAAAGCTGGGCGGGATCATCGATCGAATCGGCAGTGAGGCGATTGCCGCCGGACACTGGGTCGCCTTTCACCAGCACACCGGCACATTCGTCGAGACGCCACGCGAGCTGGACCGCCTGCTTGCCGTCACGGATCCGGCGCTGCTCGCGATCTGCCTCGATGTCGGGCACTGGACCGTCGGCGGCGGCGATCCGGTCGAGGCGCTGAGGCACTACGGCGATCGCGTCGCCCACCTCCATCTCAAGGACGTCGATGCTGACGTCCTGGCCGACCTCCGGGCCGGCCGCCTCGCCGACTTCGATGCGGCAATCCGGGCGCGGCTGTTCACGGAGCTGGGCGCCGGCGTCGTGGACCTGGCAGGCATCCTGGCGGTCCTCGCCGAGCGCGACTATGCCGGCTGGTTGATGGTCGAGCAGGACAGCTGCTGGGGACCGCCGGCCGAGAGCGCGGCCATCGGGCGCCGGGTGCTCGCCCAGGAGCTCCGGCGGAGGCCCGGGGCTGGCTTGAGATCAGAACAGGGAGGTGCCTTCGAAACGTAAGGTCAGCGCCCGCCCCGATCCGCGGTGGGCTCATCCCCGACTGGAGGAGAAAACGATGAGATACGCGCGCTGGTTCGTAGCCCTCGTCGCGGCCGTCGTGATCGTCGGTGCGTGCAATACCGGCGGCGGTGGGAGCGCCAAACCCACCCAGCTGACCATCGCGGCGGTCAAGGGCGTCGAGGACGCCGGCCTCAAGGCGGTCGCCCCCCTGTACGAGCAGAAGACGGGGATCAAGCTCAATTTCGTCGAGCTCCCCTACTCCGACCTGTATGACAAGCTGGTCACGACGTTCAAGGCCAACGACGCGACCTACGACCTGGTCATGCTCGACGATCCCTGGATGCCGAAGTTCGGCACGGACGGCTCGCTGCAGGACCTGGGCAAGTTCGGGATCACCCGCGACTCGGATATCGCGGGCGTCATCTACGACGTCGGCACGTGGCCGCCTCCGCGCGGGGCCGTGCCACCATCGGAGAAAGGCAAGGCCGCGGCGCTGCTCGGGGTGACCGTCGTCGGCAACGTCGAGATGTTCATGTACCGCAGCGACCTGTCACCCACGGCACCGAAGACCTGGGACGACGTACTCGCGAGCGCGACGGCCCAGAAGAAGAGCAATTTCGCCGGCTACATCATCCGGGGCAAGGCGACCAACCCCGTCGTGGCGGACTTCCTGCCGATCCTCTGGTCGTTCGGCGGCGACGTGTTCGACGAGAACTGGAACGTCGTCATCGACAACGACAAGTCGATGGCCGCCGTCGACTTCCTGACCAACAAGTTGAAGGCCGTTGCCCAGCAGGGGCCGGCTGAGACCGACGCCAGCGAACGCTCGACCGCGATGGCCCTCGGCAAGGGGTTCGAGTCGACGGTCTGGCCCGGTGAGGTCAACTCGCAGGTTCTCGACCCGGCGACGACCACGGTCGCCGGCAAGGTCGCCTTCATCCCGATGCCCGCAGGTCCAAGCGGCAAGGGCGTCGGGATGATGGGCAACTGGTTGCTGGCGATCCCGAAGGCCGCGACGAACGGTCAGGCCGCCGCGGACTTCATCAAGTGGATGACCGACAAGGACACCCAGCAGAAGTACGCCGAGGCGGGTGGCATCCCGTCACGGACGAGCATTCTGACCGACGCGACGCTCAACCAGAAGAACCCCTACTTCAAGGCGCTCGCCGATTCGCTGGCAGCCGGTCCGAACTGGCGGCCGCGGACGGATCAGTGGAACGCCGTGGAGACCGCCCTTGGCACCCACCTCAACGCCATCCTCGCCGGGACGGAGACCCAGCAGGACGGCATCAAGAAGGCGGCCGACGAGATTCGCAAGATCATGAAGGACGCGGGCTACCCGACCAAGTAAGGCAGGCGGTCCGCCCATCAGCGGACCGGAGCCGTCATCGTGATCGAGACATCCGGTCGAGCTCTTCCGGCGCCCCCGCTCCGACGGGGGCGCCGGAACGCATCCACGCGCGATGAGCGCCTCGCCTACCGCATGCTTCTGCCGGTCCTCGGCGTAGTCGTCGTCATCGTCACCCTGCCGTTCCTCATCGCCCTGTCGGACTCCGTCCAGGGACGACACAGCGAATTCGTTGGCTTCACCAACTACGGCCGGGCGCTGACGAGCTCCGGGCTGATCGATTCGCTCATCGCGACTGGGATCTATGCCGGGATCGTGTTGCCGACAGAGATTCTCGTCGGGCTCGGCCTTGCGCTGCTCGTCCACCGAACGATCCAGTCCGACGCCATACGGGCGTCGCTCTACGTGCTGGCAATCATCCCGATCGTCATCCCGCCTGTCGCCCTGGGCGTCATCGCTCGGCTGATCTACGGTCCGGACTACGGCGTCCTCAACTATCTCCTGTCGCTGGCTGGCGTCATCCAGCAGCAGATCCTGTGGCTGTCGACACCGGTCGGCGCCATGTTCGCCGTCGCCAGCACCGACATCTGGCAGTGGACGCCGTTTGTCTACCTTGTGATCTTCGCCGGCCTGCAGACGGTGCCGCACGAGACCGTCGAGGCGGCACAGGTCGACGGGGCAGGCTCATGGCAACAGTTCTGGCACGTCGAGCTGCCGTACCTCCGGCCGCTCCTGCTGCTGGTCCTGTTCTTTCGGATCGCCGACGTCATCCGCGTCTTCGACCACGTCTTCGTCCTGACCGGCGGCGGCCCAGGGTCGACGACCCAGTTCCTCAGCCTGTACCTGTATCGGATCGCATTCAAGTTCTCCGACGCGGGACAGGCGGCGGCCCTGGCGGTGATGGTCATGGTCGTCATCACCCTGGGCTACACGATCATCACCCGGTTCCTGCCGGTCGAGCGGGAGTGACGGCGATGATCCGTTCGTCCCGGCACTTCGGGCCTCGCCGGATCCTGGCCGTGGCCGTCCTCGCCGTCGTCGGGCTGCTCTATCTGTTCCCGCTCTACTGGCTCGTCGCCACGTCGCTCAAGACGAAGGCGGAGCTGTTCGCCGAAAATCCGACGCTGGTGCCGCAGCGGCCGACGTTGGAAGCGTTTCGGAGCGTCCTCATCGACCAGAACTTCATCCAGCTGCTCATCAACAGCGTGGTCGTCTGCGCGGCGACGATGGTCTTCGCCCTGACGCTCGCGCTGGCGATCGCGTACCCGATCACCCGGCTGGTGGTTTCGCGTCGGCTGCGGACCAACGTCCTCAACTGGGCCCTGTCGCTCCGCTTCCTGCCGCCGATCGCCGTCGTGGTGCCGTACTTCGGCATCGTCCGGTTCATGGGCCTGTACGACCAGCCGCTCGCGCTGATCTTCGTCTATACCCTGTTCAACCTGCCCTTTGCGCTGTGGATGCTGAAGGGCTTCCTGACCGAGATCCCGCGCGAGGTGGAGGAGGCCGCCTTCGTCGATGGAGCCAGTCGCTGGCAGGCCTTCCGAACCGTCCTTCTCCCGCTCGCCACGCCGGGCATCCTCGCCTCGGGGATCATCGTTTTCGCGTTCGCCTGGTCGGAGTTCCTGTTCGCCCTGATCCTCACCGCGACACCGCGGGGCCAGACGTTCCCGGTCGGGGTCAAGGGCCTGGTCACCCAGTTCGAGATCATCTGGAACCAGATGGCCGCGGCTGGTGTGATCGCCATCGTCATTCCCCTCGGGCTGATGCTGTTCGCGCGCCGCTATGTCCTGAGCGGACTGACCTTCGGGGTCATTCGCGAGAAATGACCGCTACCGGAGAGGACTCGTCCATGGCGCTCAACGAGGTGCCCCGGCGCGCCTCCAGGCGTGGCCTCCACCTGAACGGGGCGACGATCATGACGACCCCGACGAGCGATCACGTCCTGATCGCGCGCCGAACTGGCTACGTCGGAGTCGAGGTCCGGGCCGAGCGGCTGCTGGGGGCGCCCGACGAGGTCCGCGCGGCGGCGTCCATCGTGCGGCGCGGCGAGGTCTGGAGCCTGAACGGCCTGCAGGTCAAGCTGGCGGCCGACGGCCGACCGCGGCGCGACCTCCTCGACGACGAGCTACCGCCCCGGCTCGAAATCTGCCGGAGCCTGAGCGCCGGGTACCTGCTCGTCGTCCCGCCACGCATCCTGGGTCTCGCACCCGGGGTTGCGATCCAGGGGATGCGGACCGCCCTTGCGCTCATCCGCGACAAGGCGGCATCTGCGAGGGTTGGGGTTGCCTTCGAGTTCCTCGGTTTCGCCGACTGTCCGATCGATTCCCCAAGCCGCGCGGCAGAGGTCGTCGACGGCCTGGCCGGGGTCGACCTCGTCCTCGATTCATGCCATTGGCATGCGAGTGGCAGCGAATCGCTCAATAGGTTCCCGGTAGAGCGGCTTCGGATGGTCCACCTCAACGACGCGCCGGCGAAGCCGCCACGGGAGGTCGAGGACGCCGACCGCCTCCTCCCGACGCTGGGTGTGATCAGGCTTCGCCGGCTCGTCGACGAGCTGAGATCCGCCGGCTACGACGGCCCGTGGAGTCTCGAGACGTTCAACCCTGACTATTGGAAACGCGACCCGGAGCAGGTCGCTCGTGAGGGGCGACAGTTGACCGAGCGACTGCTCGGCAGCTTGATCGCCAGCTAGAGGAGGTCGCGGACCATGCGAGTAGCACTCATCGGCGCCGGGCGGATCGGGACGCTCCACGCGCGGCTCCTGTCCGCGACCGACGGCGTCGGCGAGCTGACTGTCGCTGACGCGATGCCCGACCGTGCCGCGACCGTCGCGGCCGAGGTCGGCGCCAAGGCGGCTCCGTCGATCGACGCCGCCCTCGACGGCGCAGAGGCCGTCGTCATCGCCGCGGCCACCGACGCCCACGCCGAGCTCATCCGCGCGTCGATGCGTCGCGGGCTGCCGACGTTCTGCGAGAAGCCGCTGGCCCTCGACCTGGGCGACTCGATCGCGCTGTGCAGCGAGATCGAGCGCAGCGGCGTCCCCTTCCAACTCGGCTTCCAGCGGCGCTTCGATGCCGCCTACCGCGAAGCGCGGCGGCTGGTGGAGACGGGTGAGCTCGGCACGCTCTACATCGTCCGGATGGCGGGCCACGACCCGGCGCCGCCCCACGAGGCGTACATCCCTGCCTCGGGTGGCTTGTTCCGGGATTTCTCGATCCACGACTTCGACGTCCTCCGCTGGCTCAGCGGCAGCGAGGTCGATGAGATCTACGCCGACGGCGGCGTTCGCGGCTTCGAGGTGTTCGCCAAATACGGCGACGTCGACACGGCGGTGGCGACGTTCCGCCTGGTCAACGGCGCCTTCGCCGTCCTGACGGTCGCCCGCCACGACCCGCTGGGGTACGACATCCGGACCGAGCTATTCGGCTCGAAGGACAGTGTGTCGGTTGGGCTCGGCCCCCGAACCCCGCTGCGGTCCGTCGAGCCCGGCGTCCCCGGACCGGCCGGTCCCGTCTGGCAGAACTTCCTCGTTCGCTTCGAGGACGCCTACCGCGCCGAGCTCGGGGCCTTCATCCACGTCGCGCGGGGCGAGCTCCCGAGCCCGTGCACCGCGCGCGACGGCGTCGAGGCGCTGCGGGTCTCCGAGGCCGCGACGATCGCCGTCAAGGAGCATCGAATCGTGCGGCTCGCGGAGATCGCACGATGAGCGGATTCCCCCTTCTCGCGGCTGCCGTCCGGCCGTACCATCGCGCGAGCACGGAAGGAGGTGGAGGCTCTCGCCGCGCCCGTCGTCAGGCAGGCGAGTCCGTGACCATCGTCCCCGCGCACTGAGAGAGGGTCGCGGCGCCCGTCGCGACAATACGGAGGAGATCCAAGGAAATGAAGGTACGCAAGTTCCTCGCCGCCCTTGGCGTGGCCGCCCTCGTGGTGGGCGCATGCCAGGCAGCGGCTCCGTCGGGCGGCACGAGCGGAGGAGCCGACCGCTCGGGGATCCTCATCGAGGTCGTCACCCATGGACAGGCTTCCGACCCGTTCTGGTCGATCTTCAAGAACGGCGTCGACCAGGGCGGCAAGGACATGGGCGTCAAGGTGGAATACAGCGCCCCGGACACCTTCGACATGGTGAAGATGGGCCAGCTGATCGACGCCGCCGTCGCCAAGAAGCCCCAGGGCCTGGTCGTCTCGATCCCTGATGCGACGGCCCTCGGGTCCCACATCAAGGCAGCCGTCACCGCGGGGATCCCGGTGATCTCCGCCAACTCCGGCTCGGACGTCTACGCCAGCCTGGGCGTGCTTACCCATGTTGGCCAGGACGAGTCGATCGCGGGCAAGAAGGCCGGCGAGCTGATGAAGGCCGCCGGCGTGACGAATGCCCTGTGCATCAACCAGGAAGTCGGCAACGCCGGTCTCGACGCCCGCTGCAAGGGCTTCACCGAGGGCCTCGGCGGAACCGTCAAGGTGGTCCAGGTGGACCTGAAGGATCCGACCGGCGCGCAGCAGTCGATCGCCGCCGCCGTGCAGGGCGCGGCCGGCGTCAACGGCGTTCTCGCGCTCGGACCAACCGGCGCCACGCCGGCGATCGCGGCGCTCAAGCAGCTCAACCTGAACTCGAAGATCAAGCTGGGTACGTTCGACCTTTCGAAGGACGTCCTCAACTCGATCAAGGCGGGCGACACCCTGTTCGCCATCGACCAGCAGCAGTACCTGCAGGGCTACCTGCCGATCGTCTTCCTCACCTACGACAACCTCTACGGGCTCGTTCCCGGTGGTGGCCAGCCAGTCCTCACCGGACCGGGCATCGTTGACAAGACCAACGTCGACAAGGTCCTCGCGAACACGGGCACGACCCGCTAGCCCGACCATCGGCAGGGGCCGGCACTGACGCCGGCCCCTGCACTTCCATCTGATACGACGAGGCCCCGCCATGACGACCGTTTCAGCGTCCGCCGGAACGAAGCGGCTGCGGAACGTCAGCCCTCTCCGCCTCCTGCTGGGACGGCCGGAGTTCGGTGCCGTCGTCGGGGCGGTCATCGTGTTCCTGATCTTCGCCGTGCTGTCGATCCTTCGCGGCGACGTCGGCAAGGGCTTTCTGTCGGTCCAGGGGGCGGCAGGATGGCTCGAGGTCACTGCCCAGGTCGGCATCCTCGGCGCGGCGGTGTCGCTGCTGATGATCGCCGGCGAATTCGATCTGTCGATCGGCTCGATGATCGGGGCCGCGGGCCTGCTTCTCGGCCTTCTAATCGTCCAGTTCGGTATCCCGCCGACTCTCGCAATCATCCTGACGTTCGCCTTCGCTCTGGCGGTCGGCGCCTTCAACGGCTGGCTCCGAGTCAAGACCGGCCTGCCGTCGTTCATCGTGACCCTGGGCATGCTGCTGATCCTGCGGGGCGCCGGCATCGGGGTCACTCGGACAATCACCAGCAACACCATCGTCAGCGGACTCAATACCTACACGGCCAATGATCCCGTGGCGAAGCTGTTCACCGCGTCGGTCACGATCGGAGGCGGCGAGTTCAAGGTCGTCCTGCTGTGGTGGATCCTTGCCGTAGCCGCCGCAACGTGGGTGCTGACCCGGACGCGCTTCGGCAACTGGATCTTCGCCGTCGGCGGCTCCGACCAGGCGGCTCGCTACGTGGGTGTTCCGGTCAACCGGGTCAAGGTGATCCTGTTCATGACCACGGCCGCTTCGGCGGCACTCTTCGCCTGCATCCAGGTCCTCAGCGTCGGGTCGGCGGATGTGCTGCGCGGCCAGAACAAGGAATTCGAGGCGATCATCACCGCCGTCGTCGGAGGCACGCTGCTGACCGGTGGCTATGGGTCGGCGCTCGGCTCCGCGTTCGGCGCGTTCATCCTCGGGACGACGCAGCTGGGGATCAACTTCGTCGGGATCAACTCCGACTGGTACCAGGTGGTCCTGGGGTCAATCCTCCTGCTGGCCGTCCTCGCCAACACCTACCTGCTGCGCCGAGCCTCGGGGGCACGATCATGACCAGCCCGCGTGACCGCGTCCCATCCGTCCCGCACGACACGGCCCCGTTCACGATGCCGGCCGAAACCGCCAGGCGGATCGCCAACTACGGGAAGCAGGCCGCCCGGCCCCCGTCGAGCGAGACACCCGTCCTCGAGGCGCGCGACATCTCGAAGTACTTCGGTCGAGTCACCGCACTGGAGCACGTGTCGCTGTCGGTCCGTCCGGGCGAGGTGAACTGCCTTCTGGGCGATAACGGCGCCGGCAAGAGCACGCTGATCAAGACGCTCTCGGGCGTCCACATGCCGGACTCGGGCTCGCTCTACATGGATGGCCAGCCGGTAACCCTCCAGTCGCCACGCGACGCGCTCGACCGCGGGATCGCCACCGTGTACCAGGACCTCGCCGTCCTGCCCCTGATGAGCATCAGCCGCAACTTCTTCATCGGTTCCGAGCCCACGACGGGCTGGGGCCCGTTCAAGGCCTTCGACGTTGGCGGAGCCGGCCGCATTGCGACGGTGCAGATGCTCGAGATCGGAATCCAGGTGCGCGATCCGTCGCAGCTGGTGGGCACCCTGTCCGGCGGCGAGCGCCAGACCCTGGCGATCGCGCGGGCCGAGTATTTCGGCGCCCGGGTCCTGATCCTCGACGAGCCGACGTCGGCCCTCGGGGTGAAGGAGGCAGCGATCGTCCTGCGCCATGTCATCCGAGCCCGGGCCAAGGGCCTCGGCGTCATCTTCATCACCCACAACGTGCAGCACGCCCTTCCGGTGGGCGATCGCTTCACGATTCTCTCCCATGGCCAGCTGGCCGGAGAGTTCGTCCGTGGGGAGGTCGGCCAGGACGAGCTGCTGCGGCTGATGGGTGGCGGGGAGGAGCTGACCGAGCTGGCGCATGAGCTCGACGAGCTGATGAGGTCCGACGCGGGCACCATCGAGGCCGCGGCGACGGCGGCGGAAGCGGTCGAGACGACACCCGACGACGCTCCTTCGCCGGCCGGCTGAGCCGCCGTCGGGTCGCGGTCGTTGCGATTGTCATGACGACAACGATCGGCGACGTCGCGGCGCGCGCCGGCGTCTCCACCGCCACCGTCAGCCGCGTGCTGACCGGCGCGGGAGGCGCGCGGCCGGACACCCGGAAGCGCGTCATGAAGTCGGCGCGCGAGCTGGGCTACCGACCGTCCGGCGTCGCTCGCTCGCTCAAGCTACGGACGACGCGGACGCTGGGCCTGATCATCACCGACATCGCCAACCCGTTCTTCCCCGAGCTCGTGCGCGCGGTCGAGGATGCGGCGCGGGAACGCGACTACGGCGTCCTGCTGTGCAACAGCGGCGAGGACACCGGGCGCGAGGCGGCTTACCTCGAGCTGCTCGCGGAGCGACGCGTCGACGGCGTCGTCATCGCCTCGAGCGGCGTCGGTCGGCGACACCGGGCCTGGCTGGCCAAGGCGCCGCTGCCGGTTGTCCTCGTCAACTGCGCCTCGCCGTCGGTGCCGCTGCCGACGATCCTCAGCGACAACCGCGCCGGCGCGGCGCTGGCGATCGAGCACCTCGTGGCCCTGGGTCACCGCCGGATCGGACACGTCACGGCCCCGGCACGCAACGAGGCCGCCGCGGAGCGACTCGAGGGAGCGCGCGACGCGCTCCGGGCCGCCGGGCTGGATCCGGACGCGCTGCTCGTCGCCGAGGGCGACGGGCACGTGGCCGGCGGCGCGGACGCGGCCGGAGAGCTCCTCCGTGCGGATCCGCGCCTGACGGCGATCTTCGCCTACAACGACCTGTCCGCCATCGGCGCCGTCCGGGCGATCCGTGCCTGCGCGCTCCGCGTCCCGGAGGACGTCAGCGTCGTCGGCTTCGACGACGTCGACCTCGCCGCGTACGCCGACCCGCCGCTGACCACGGTCGTCCAGGAGACGGCGTCGATGGGCCGCTGGGCCGTCGCCCGGCTGCTCGACCGCCTGGCTGGCGGACCAGCGGTCGCCGAGACGGTGATGCTGCCGGTCCGCCTCGAGGTTCGGGCGTCGACGGCGCCCGCCCGAGCGACGGGCACGGCCGTCTCGGTGAAGCCTTCGGCGTCGTTCCGCATCGTCGGCGTCCAGCACGTCAGCCTGCCGATCGAGCCCGGCGGGCAGGATCTGGCGCGGTCCTTCTACGTCGATCTGCTGGGCCTGCCGGAGAAGCCCGTGCCGCAGACGCTGCCGCAGCATCTCGTCTGGGTCGACGCGGGGTCGCAGGAGATCCATCTGCTCGTCGAGGACGGCGCCGTCGACCTCAACCCGCGCTCGCGGCGTCACCCGTGCCTCGAGGTCGACGATGTCTCGACGCTTCGCGCGACGCTCGTTGCCAGCGGCGTCGAGACCGAGGACGAGGACTTCCCGCTCCCCGGCCGGCGACGATTCTTCGCCCGCGACCCGTTCGGCAACCTCATCGAGTTCGTGACGTTCGAGCACGGCCGGTGAGGGCTGTCGTCCTGCGCGCCGAATGGGCGCCGCGCGACGGCACCACTGCCAGGCTCGACGCGACCGATCCCGCCCGACGCATCGCCTCCCGCGGCAATGCGGCCTGGCGAAACCCGACCTTCTCGGTGGAGCGGAAGCCCGATCCGGCCGCCGCGCGCGATCTCGTCGTCATCCGCGTCCGCGCCTGCGGCATCTGCGGCTCGGACGTCCACCTCCACGAGCGCGACCGCGACGGCTACATGGTCTATCCGGGGATGATCGGGACGCCGGTGACCACCGGCCACGAGTTCAGCGGCATCGTCGAGGCCGCCGGCCCGGACGTCGTCGGCGTCGCCCCCGGCGACCCCGTCTGTGCCGAGGAGATCGCGTGGTGCGGCGAGTGCCTCGCCTGCCGCTCCGGCCTGCCGAACAACTGCACGCGGCTCGAGGAGCTGGGCTTCACCTTCGATGGCGCCCATGCCGAATTCGTCGCCGTGCGCGCCCGGTACACCTGGTCCCTGCGACCCCTGCTCGACGCCGGGGTGGACGAGCGGCGCGCGTTCCACCTCGGCGCGCTCGTCGAGCCGGCCAGCGTCGCGTTCATCGGGCTGTTCGTGACGACCGGCGGGTTCCTCCCCGGCAGCACGGTCGGGGTCGCCGGCGCAGGGCCGATCGGGCTCGCCGCGATTGCCCTGGCGCGGGCCGCCGGCGCCAGCCGGATCGTCGCCTTCGAGCCGAGCCTGGCGCGACGCGAGCTGGCGGTCGCGATGGGCGCGGACACCACGCACGACCCGCGCGAGCTGGGTGGGGACGGGTTCGTCGCGGTGGCCCGGGATGCGAGTCGCGGACGGGGCATCGACCGATGGGTCGAGGCCAGCGGCGCGCGCGGCGTCGCCGAATCGATGGCCGCCAGCCTCGCCCCCGGCGGTCGCATCGTCCTCATCGGGCGCGGGCCGCACACGATCCAGCTCGACCCGGAGGATCTCATCGTCCGGGGCGGGTCGATGTCGGGGTCGATCGGCCATTCGGGGTCCGGCGCCTTCGGACGGGTGATCGACCTGATGGCCGCCGGCCGCCTGCCGATGGATCGGATCGTGAGCGCGACGGTGCCGCTCGACGGGATGGTCGCCGCGCTCGAAGGGCTGGGCGATCGTGAGGCCGGCAAGACTATCGTCGAGCCGTAGGGGGGCGACGACCGCGCCCACCCGCCCACCGGTTTTTCTGTCTTCGAGCGACCAGGCTCCCCTACTCGGCCGCCGACCGCACGAGACCCTCGGCCATCCGTCGTCTCACCGCATCGCGCGACGGCACCCCGAGCATGCCGGGCGCCTCGAGGACGAGCGACGCGGCTGCGGCGGCGAGTAGCAGGTCGAGCCCCTGGGCGATCCGGCCGGCGACCAGCCGCGGCTCGATGCGCGCCGCGGCGAGGGCCGCCAGGAAGACGTCGCCGGCGCCGGTCGGATCGACGATCGCGTGACTCGGGACCGCCGGGTAGTGTCGAAGATGAAGCGTGTCGCCGTCGATGCCGTCGCCGACCAGGCCGCCCCGGTCGCCCTGCGTGATCGCCAGCAGCGCCCCGGGTCGGAGGGAGCGATAGAGCTCGACGAGCGGCAGGTCGGGGTCCACGTCGTCGCGGCTGAGCCCAACGAGGTCGGCGCGAGCGAGGATGGGCGTCGGGCCGGGCTTCACGTGCCGCACCGCCTCGCCCGGCACGAGCTCCCGCAGCAGTCCCTGCCATCCGACCGCCACGATCGCGCCCGCGGCCGGCACGGACGCCCACGCATCGGGCAGCTCCGCGGCGACGGGGGCGAGGATCCAGCCGGCGGCCCCGAGCCATTCGGGCGGGACGGCGCCCACCGGCACGGGATCGGACCGGTCGCGACAGAGCTGCAACCGGCCCCCCGGACGTTCGATGTTGACGAAGACGGGACCGTGATCGAGCCGCACGAGTCGGACGTCGACGCCGGCCTCGCGCAGGAGATCGAGCTCGCGGGCCTCGACCGCCTCGCGATCGAGCCCGATGAGGGCGGCCGTTCGGAGGCCGAGCCGCGCCGTCGTCAGGGCGCTATATGAGACGCCGCCACCCAGCCGCCAGCCGCGCGGGTCGTCGTCGGTGATGTCGCGCGCGGCCGCCCCGACGACGACGACGTCGGGCGTCGTGGCGCCCGAGCCATCGTGCCCGTCCGTCACGACGGCCGCCCGGGGCGGGCGACCGTATACTGCCGATCCGCCAGACCGCCGCCCGGAGCACCACCGCGATGCATTTCTACGAACTCCATGAAGGGGACGACGAGGTCTTCTCGGACGTCCTCCTGGCCCACGAAGAGGAGTACGAGCCCGACGAGTTCTTCGAGCTCGTCCAGTCCATTCGTCGGCGGGTCCAGGCCGGCTTCGAGGACGATACCCTCATCGAGGCGATCGCCGCGGCCCTCGAACGAGACCATGGCTTCACGTTCGTTTCCGACGAGCGCCTGACCGCCGCGGTCAAGGTGTCGCGGGACGACGACGAGAACTTCCTCATCCGGACCGATGCCGGCGAGGATGCCGACGACGACCTCGACGCCGACTACGTGACGATCACCGCCGAGCTGGATCGGGACGCGACGTCGCGACCGAACTGACCGGCCCCGGCGGGGCGAGGACGTCGCCGGCAAGCTCAGCGGCTGAACAGGATCTCGATCACGTCGCCGTCGCGGACGCGATAGGTCTTGCCCTCCGACCGCAGCCGGCCGGCCTTGCGCGCCTCGGCCATCGACCCCAGCGTGAGCAGGTCGTCGTAGGCGACGGTCTCGGCCCGGATGAATCCATGGGCCAGGTCGGTGTGGATGGTGCCCGCGGCATCGACTGCCGTCGATCCATCGCGAACAGGCCAGGCGCGGACCTCGTCGGGTCCGGCCGTCAGGAACGAGATGAGGCCGAGGAGCTCATAGGAACGGGCGATCACGCGGTCGAGGCCCGACTGGCGCAGTCCTAGCTCGTCCATGAAGGCGACGGCCTCGTCGGGTTCCAGCTCGCCGAGCTCCATCTCGATCTTCGCCGACAGGGCGTCGACGAGGGCATGCTGGTGCGGATACGCCGCCGCGATCGACGAGACGAGGTCGGCGGCCTTCGGCAGGTCCGCCTCGCCGACGTTGAGCAGGACGAGGACGGGCTTCTGGGTCAGGAACCGGAAGCCGCGGATCGCCTTCTCCTCGTCGTCGGCCAGGCCCGCGTCGCGGATGGGCCGGCCCGCCTCGAGCGTCGCCTTGAGACGCCGCAGGATCGCCTCCTCCCGCTCGTTGGCCTCGCGCTCCGCGGCGGTGCCGTGACGACCGCTCGTGCTGAGCCGCTCGAGCCGCCGGTCGACCAGGGCAAGGTCGGCCAGGACGAACTCGAGATCGAGCTGCTCGAGGTCGCGCAGCGGGTTCACCGACCCGGCCGGATGCGGGAACGACGGGTCGTCGAAGGCGCGGACGACATGGACGAGCGCCTCGGCTTCGCGCAGCCGGGCGAGGTGCTCGGGCGGCAGCTCCTCGGTCCCGACGCGACCCTCGCTGGACGCGGGCGGCGCGGGCAGGTCGACGTAGGTGACGTCGGCGTGGACGATCTTCCTCGGTTTGAAGATCTCGGCCAGCCTGGCGAGCCGCTCGTCCGGCACCTTGACGACGCCGACGTTGAGCTGGAGGCCGCCGAAGCCGCCGGTCTCGGCGTGGCCGCGGGTGAGCGTGTTGAAGACGGTCGTCTTGCCGGCTCCGGCAAGCCCGACGATGGCGATCTGCATGTCGCAAGGGTAGCGGGCGGCGGACCCCGAACCTTCGGCGGTCAGTACCCCGCGTTCGGGTCGATGACGTTGAGCAGCGGCTCGCCCGCGGCGAAGCGACGCAGGTTGTCGCAGAACAACCCGACGCTGCGGTCGAGGACGCGGCCGCTCGACCACGAGGTGTGCGGCGTGATGATGGCGTTCGGCAGGTCGTAGAAGGGCGAGTCGGGCGGCAGCGGCTCCTCGGCAAACGTATCGAGCACGGCGCCGCCGATCGACCCCTCGGCGAGGGCACGCAGCAGGGCCCGTTCGTCGATCAGCCGTCCACGGGCAACGTTGATCAGCCACGATCCCCGTTTCATGGCACGCAGCGCCGCGTCGTCGATCATCCCTTCCGTCTCCGGGGTGAGTGGCGCGGCGAGGACGACGAAGTCCGATTCGGCCAGCAGCTGCGGCAGGCCCTCCGGGCCCAGCACCCGGTCGAGCGCCACAGCGCGGGGCGTGTCGTCGTCGCCGTCACCCGACGGCGCCGCGCTGCCCGCCTCGGTCCGTCGCCGGATCGCCACGACGCGGCAGCCGAAGGCGGAGGCGAGCGCCGCGACCGCGCGTCCGATGGAGCCGAGGCCGACGATGCCGATCGTCAGATCACGCAGCTCCGATCCCTCGAGCGGCTGCCACGTTCGCTCGCGCTGGAGCTCGAGGAGCTGCGGCAACCGCCGGCTGATGGCCAGGATCATCATCAACACGTACTCGGCGATCGGCCGGCTGAACACGCCGCGCGCGTTGGTGATGACGATGCCGCGCTCGCGAGCCGTGGGCGTCAGGGCCCGCTCGACGCCCGCCGACGCGCTGTGGACCCAGGCCAGCCGTGGGGCGCGCGCGAGCAGCCGGTCGAAGGCCTCCGCGGAGAGCCAGCCCCGGAGGAGGACCTCGACGTCGTCGAGCGGGCCGTCGGCGAGGCCCTCGACGGACAGCGTGACGAGCCGCGAGCCGGGAGCCGCCGCGCGGATCCGTTCGAGATCGCGGGCGCGGTAGCGCGCGGCGAGGATCGGGCTGAGGGCGATCGCCAGCGGGGCGCCACCCGGACCGCCGCCGGGGCCGGCGGTGGCCCGCGCGGTCGGAGCCCGCCCGGTCACGATGCGGCCGGCGGGCGAGGACCCGCCCCCCCCAGGACCCGGCTGACCCAGCGCGACGGATCGTCGATCTCGCCGTGCTGTGGGAGCGACTCCGGTCCCTCCCACAGGCGTCGCAGGCCGGCCTGCCCGCCGGCCTCCGCGACCGCGCGGACGAAGCGCTCCCCCTTCTTGTATTGCTCGAGCTTGAGGTCCATGCCGGTCAGCCGCATGATCGCTCGCTCGAACGACGTCCGGCGCTCGCGACGCTCATGGAAACGCGTGCTGATCCGTTCGACGTCAGGTACGAGATCGCGCCCGACCTCGTCCATGACGTAGTCGGAGAAGCCCTCGAGCAGGCTCATCACCGCCTGCGTTTCGCGGAAGAGCCGGCGCTGCTCCGGTCCCATCAGCCGCTCGATCCAGTGTTCGCCGTCGCCCTCGCCGCGGATCGCGCGACCCACCGCCCGGATGGCGTCGCGGCCCAGGGACGACGCATCGCGGCTGAACAGCGACAGCTGCCGCTCGAGGCGCTCGGCGAGATAGGGCCGCAACCACGGATGAGCCTCGAACTCGAAGGCGTGGGTCGTCTCGTGCAGGGCGATCCAGGTCCGGAACGGCTCGAGCGGCAGGTCGAGGCTTCGGGCGGTCGCCCGGATGTTCTCCTCGACGAACAGCAGCCTGCCGTCGCGGGCCTCCGCGGAAACCAGCGCCAGGTCGTATTGGCCAAGCACCTTCTGGCCCATGAACCCCAGCAGGAATCCGAGCTGGCGCGTCGTGACATAGCGGTTGGCGAGGGCCATCGCGGCCTTGCCGAGACCGCCGCCCACCGGCATGACCTGGTCGAGCAGGTCACCCTCGATCCGCGAGATGAGCGTGGCGAACGTGGCGACGTTGGCCCGCACCCAGCCGGCCCGATCGACGACGCCGGCCCGCTCCACGACCCCCGGCAACTCCGTGCCCAGCGCCGCCGACAGGCGCGGGACGATCCGCGCCATCGCCTGGGCGTAGCTCGACTCCGTCGACCGCAGCTCGTCGGCGGAGAGCGCTCCCGGCGCTTGCCTCAGCCGGGCGACTGCGACCCGCTCCGCGGCCGGCCAGTCGACGAGTCCGCGGCGGGCCGAACGCTCAGCGTGCCGCCCGATGACCGTGGCCGCCGCACCCAGCGCGGAACCGACGAGGAACCCCGCCTGCCAGATCCGGTCGTCTCGCCAGCCGCCGCGTCGCGTCGCTCGCTCGCTCATCGCCTGCCCCCGTCCGCCATCCTCGCGGCACCGATCACGGCCGCCGCCCGCTGCTCATCGCCGGCTCATCGCCGCGCAACTCGATCCGCCCCACGTCGGTGAACTCCTCGCCGAACAGCCGCGCGGCGAGCGCCGCGAAGGTCGCCACGTCGCCGGTGGTCAGCTGAGCATGGACCGGCGCGGCCGATGGCGCTTCGAGGCCGTTGACGCCGAGCAGCTCGGCCAGGGCGGACGCCGTCGCCGTCGCCGAATCGACGATGGCGACGCGCTCGCCGGCGATGGCCGCGATTACCGGCCGCAGCAACGGGTAGTGGGTGCAGCCAAGGAGCAGGGTGTCGATCCGGGCCGAGGCCGGCAACGGGAAGATGAACTCGCCCCCGGCGCCGCGCTCGCCGAGCAGCGGCGCCAGCTCCTCCCCGACGGTGGCCTCCACGTCGGGGCCGGTCAGCCGGCCCGCCTCGACGAGCGGGACCAGGCTCGGCGTGGCGTGCTCGTAGACCTCGATCGCCGGGTTCTCCTCCTTGATCGCCCAGAAATAGGCGTGCGAGCGAACCGTCGCCGGTGTGGCGATGACGCCGACCCGGCGGTTTCGGCTGGCCAGCGCCGCCGCTGCCGCGCCCGGCCGGATGACGCCGAGGATCGGCAGGTCATAGCGGCGCCGCAGGAGCGGCAGGGCGACGGCCGTGGACGTGTTGCAGGCGATGACCACGGCTTTCACGTCGCGGGCGACGAGGGCGTCGACCGACTCGCTCGAGAAGGCGAGGACCTCCTCGTCCGGGCGCGTCCCATACGGGGCGCGCGCGTTGTCGCCGAGGTAAATCGTCGACTCGCCGGGCAGCCGCCGAACGATCTCGCGCAGCACCGTCAGCCCGCCGACACCCGAGTCGAATACCCCGATCGGTCGTGGGTCCGACACGTCCGCCGGCCTACCGCCGCGCGCCGACCGGCGTCCGGCTCAGCGACATGATCTCGGTCGCCATCCGCTGGACGTCCTGGCTGATCGGCGCGTCCGGGCTCGCCAGCACGAACGGAACCCCTTCGTTGTTGCACTGGACGACGAGCCGGCCGTCGGACACGACCGTGTGCTCCGGCACCCGCCCGAGGGCCCGGGCCAGGTCGTCGGGGTGGATTCCGCCGGGCGAGTCGGACCGGTTGATGAGATAGCGGACCTTCGACGCCGGGTAGCCGATCATCCGGAACGTGTCGGCCACGGCGACGGTGTTGTGGATCGTCGTCGAGTCGTAGGTGACGATCTCGACGATGGTGTCGCTCGTATCGAGGAAGGCGAGGTTGATGTCGCTGACCGCCGACGACATGTCGATGACGATCGCCTGGTAGACGCGACGCAGCAGCGACAGGATCTTGTCGAGGTCGCGCGTCGTGACCATCTCCGCCATCTCGACCCGCGGCGGGGCGAGCAGGATGTCGATCCCGGATGGGTCCCGCCACAGGACGTCCTGGAGATCCGCCTCGGCGATGCGGTCGGTCGGCAGGTCGAGGATCGACGGCGCGTCGACGGGGACCTTGAGGAGCGCCCGCAGGTCGCCGAACTGGAGGCTGCCGTCGATGAGCACCGTCTGCTGGTCGAGCTGGCCGATGGCGCAGGCGAGGTTGAAGGCGATCGTCGTCTTGCCGACGCCGCCCTTCGGGGCGAAGACGCTGATGACCCGCGACGAGCCGACGGTCGAGGCGAGGACGTACGACTTGCGGACCTCGTTGACCCGGGTGACGAGGTCGTAGCCGGAGAACGGCATCGCCAGGATGCCGTGGATCCCCCGTTCGCTGTTGGCCTCGACCGGGTTCTGGGGGACGGTCAGGACGATGACCGGGATGCCGAGCCCGGCCGCCCGGATCTGTTCGACCAGCTGGAGGCCCTTCGTCCGACCCTGGAGCAGGGCGTCGACGAGGAGGATGTCAGGACGGAGCTGGCCGATCTGGGCCATGACCTTGCTGCCGTCGGTCAGGACGTCGAGGAGCTTGATCGAGTTCTGCGCGGCGAGTAGCCCGCGGATGTATTGCGCCACCTGCGGGACATCCTCGACGAGCAGCAGGCGCGTCTGATCAGCGGATGCCATCCGGCCGACTATACCAAGCGTGGCCGGCCGAACGGGCCGACCCGAAGGTCACGTTCCCGGTCCCCTTCCCGACCGCGGCCGGCGACCGCCCCGATCAGGGCCGCCGGGCGACCAGGACCGCACGCTCGCTGCCCGGGCCGATCGGCTCCAGGTCGTAGCCGCCACCGACCACCTCGACCTCGAGTCCGGCGTCCTCCGCCATCGCCCGGAGCTCGTCGGCGGAGACGAGCCGCAGCGTGTCGCGGCGGAGCCAACGGCGCGGCGCGGCGCCCGCCTCCGACTCCTCGTAGATCGTCGTCAGCGTCACGGACTGGCTGGCGGCGTCGTGCTGGGCGGACCCGACCTTCGTCACCGTCGCCCCGCTGGCGGGGTCCACGCGCCCGTACTCGAGGATGAGCCGGCCGTCGAACCGGGCCAGGTCGTCGGCGTCGGGCAGCCAGATATCGACGACCGCCAGTCCGCCGGGGGCGAGGTGGGCGGCAAGGGTCGTCAGCGCCTCCCGCTGGGCGGTGCGGCCGCCGAGCAACAGCAGCGAGTTGAGGGCGACGAACGCCAGGCCGAAGGTTCCGGCCGACGGCAACCGGAGACCGACCAGGTCCGCCTCGACAAGGTCGAGCCGGGACCGTGCCTCGTCGCCGGCGCCGGCGGCCGCGGCCCGCGCCCGGGCCAGCATCGCCGGGTCGCGGTCGACGCCGGTCACCCGGTGACCGGCCGCGGCGAGCGGAACCGCCAGTCGACCGGTCCCCACGGCCAGCTCGAGGATCGGCCGCTGGGTGCGGCCGGCGACGGCGAGGTACAGGTCGAGATCGCCCGGATCGTCGACGAGGTCGAGGTCGTACAGCCGCGCCAGGTTCGCCGCCTCGTCGCCGGCGTCGGGCCGGCCCGTCATCCGGGCGGCCCCTCCCAGCGGACGGTGGCGCCGCCCCGCTTCTTGACCGCCAGGGCGCTGATCGCCTCGAGGATCGCCCGGTTGCCGGCCATCGCCGTGGTCTCGGCATGGTCGTAGGGCGGGCTTACCTCGACGACGTCCATCCCGGCCAGGTCGACGGCCGCCACGACCTGGCGGATCGCCCTG
The DNA here is from genome assembly GCA_041482475.1 of Candidatus Limnocylindria bacterium. Lineage (GTDB taxonomy): Bacteria > Chloroflexota > Limnocylindria > Limnocylindrales > CSP1-4 > JACDAV01. The sequence goes on from JBGPDX010000009.1 coordinate 20,077, forward strand.
AGCACCTCCCGGGTCAGCATTCCGCCAGGCTCCGGCGTGCCCGTTCCCGGCGCCATGCCCGGGTCGATGACGTCGATGTCGAGGCTCAGGTAGACGTAGTCTGGCCCGTCGAGCGCCTGGGCGATGGCGTCGGCGACGACCGCGTCGGCGCCGCGCTCCTCGATCTCGCGCATGTAGTGCCAGCGCAGCCCGTTTGCCCGCATCCAGTCGAACGTCGCGACCGGCGGCCAGTAGCCGCGCAGGCCCACCTGGACGAAGTTGCGGCCCGCCACGGCCCCCGACTCGATGAGCCGTCGCATCGGCGTGCCGTGCCCGGCGAGGACGCCCCAGTCGTCATTGGCCGTGTCCGCGTGGGCGTCGAAATGGACGATCCCGACACTCCCCGGCGCGCGCAGCTCGGCGATCGCCGTGACCGACGGCCAGGTGATCGAATGGTCGCCGCCCAGGATCATCGGGATGGCGCCGGAACCCGCTACCTCGCGGATCTTGCGGTAGATGAGGGCGTGCGCGCGCTCGAGCCAGGCCGGGACGATGTTCGCGTCGCCGGCGTCGACGACCGTCAGGATCTCGAACGGCTCGACCCCCAGCTGCAACGAGTTGAGCGAGCCCGTGCCGTAGTTGGCCTCGCGCATCGCCCGTGGTCCGAACCGCGCCCCCGGCCGGTGGCTGACGGCGTCGTCGAACGGCGCCCCGACGATGGCGACGTCGACCCGCCGGGCGCGCAGCTCGGCGGGGTCGGTGACCCACGGCAGCTTCTGGAACGTGCTCGGGCCGACGTAGACGGGCAGGTCGAAATCGGCGTAGGTCTCGTACTCGCGATCCCAGCCGTTGAGCGCCGCGAAGTCGCGCTGCCCGGGCTTGTCGGCGGCTGGATCGGAGCGCTTGGCCACGAGGCTGACCTCCGCGAGACAGTGGCGGGCAGCCATCGGCGCCCGCGGACTTCGAGTCCGTCTCACTGGGCGCCGCCGGTTCGATCCGTCGTCCAGCGGGGCGCGCGCCCGAATGCTAGCACCCGTCGTGCCGGCCACCCGCGGGATTCAGGCCGTTGCGCGGAACTCGCGCCAGGCCGCCTCGACGAGCGACGGGTCGGCCAGCAGGTCGTAGGCGGTCTGGGCGACGAGCGTCGCCGCGAGGAGGGTCGTCTCGTCGGCACGCGGCCGGACGGCCGCGTCGCGGAAGGCCGTGGAGTGGCCGGCCGTCGGCACGTCGACAATCGCCATGTCGGGGTGGATCACCGGGCAGACCCAGCTGACGTTGGCCATGTCGGTGCTGCCGGAGGACGGGTCCATGCCCTCGTCCTCGATGCCGTAGGCAGCCTGGTTGGCCAGCCAGCGCTCGGCCAGCGTCCGGTTGTGGTGCATCGTGGTCGCGCCGCCGGAGAAGACGACCTCGACGGTCGTATCGGTCGCCATCGCCGCCGCTTCGGCCATGGCCTGGAACCGGCGCTTCATCTCGACGTAGTAGTCGCGGTCGGCGCTCCGGAGCATGAACCAGGCGGCCGCGCGCTCCGGGATGATGTTGGCCGCGGTGCCGCCGTCGGTGACGACGCCGTGGACGCGCGACTCGGTCCGGAGCTGCTGGCGCCACAGCCCCACGGAGCTGAACAGGAGGACCAGTGCGTCGAGCGCGTTCTTCCCCTTCCACGGGTCCGAGGCGGCGTGCGCCTGGAGCCCGCTGAAGGTGACGTTGACGTCCTCCGATGCGAGCGGCGCGATCTCGACGTGGGTCCGGTCGCAGGGGTGGTAGAGGAGGGCCGCGTCGACGCCCTTGAACAGGCCGTCGTCGATCATGATCTGCTTGCCCGAGCCGCGCTCCTCGGCCGGCGTGCCCAGGAAGACGACCTCGCCGGCGAAGGCGTCCCTGACCGCCGACAGGGCGATCGCCGCGCCGACCCCCGAGGCGGCCATCGTGTTGTGGCCGCAGCCGTGGCCGAGCCCGGGCAGCGCGTCGTACTCGGCGAGCACCGCGATCCGCGGGCCCTTCTTTCCGCGGCCTCCGACGAGCCGGCCGCGGACCGCCGTGGTCAGGCGCCCCACCGGATGCTCGACCACGTAGCCATGACGGCCGATCGCCTCCGCGACCCAGGCGGCCGCCTGATGCTCCTCGAAAGCCGGCTCGGGGTTGGCGTGGATCCGATGGGACAGCTCGAGGATCTCCGCGCGGCTCGCCTCGACGGCCTCCGCGATTCGCCGCTTGATGTCGCTGTGAGGCCCGGCGGGGCGCGCGTCGGTCAGCGGCAAGGCCAACGAATCCTCCTCGCGCCAGGTTTCACGGCGGAGCGCGTTCAGCGCTCGACGGACAGGGTCGCCTCGGCGACGAAGACCATCGCCAGGATGAACAGTGCGATCTGCGGCTGGAACAGGTTCTGGAGGCGGAGGACGACCAGGACGGCGACGACGATGGTGACCCACGCGCCGCGCCGGACGGCCCGCATCCAGTCACCACGATAGGCGATCCGCCGGTGCCGCGCGAAGACCGACAGCCAGAACAGCGGGATCGTCGTGAGGCCGACGGCCAGCCCGATGAGGCCCGCGCCAAGGAACCCCGCGCCGCTGTCGACCCGTGGATCGCGGGACGTGACGACCAGGCCGACGAGGACCCACACGACCGCCGCGGCCCCGAAGACGGCCAGGTTGGCGAGACGGTCCCGGGATTCCATGACCAGCGAGTCTATGCGGTGGGCCGGTCGGGCCGCGCGATTCGGCGCGGCGATGCCGTACAGCCGGCCGCGATACTGGGTCACGACCGCGATCACCCTTCGTCGGGCGGTCGGCCCAGCGCGTCGAGGACGGCGTGAAGCAGCTCGGCGGGGCCGAACGGCTTGAGCAGCACACCCTCGACCAGGCCGGCCCGCTCTCGCGCGCGGGCTGCGCTCGCTTCCCGGCCGGTCATCAGGACCACCCGGATCGCGGGCCGGTCGGCACGGATCCGGGCGGCCAGCTCCACCCCGCTCATACCGGGCATCTCGATGTCGGTCAGGAGGAGGGTCGGCGAGCGGCTCTCGCCGTACACCACCGTCAGGGCCTCCCGGCCGTTCGAGGCAGCCGTCACCTCATAGCCCTTCGAGCGGAGCGCGTCCGTGATGAACCGGCGAACGGCGGGCTCGTCGTCGACGACGAGGATCCGGGCGGGCGGGCCGGCGGCGCCTGTCTCCGGGCCGATCGCCGCCGGCTCACGTGTCGCCGGGGGCGCGCCCGGAGAGACGTCCGGATCCGGCGCGCCGGGCTGGGGCGTGGCGTCTCGCGGAGTCCGTGAACCGGCCTCCCGCATCGGTGATCGCCCTCCGTGCCCACGAGGAAACCGCCCCCTCCGCGGTGGCGGCGACCAGCGTGCCTCGCGGGCTGGGACGAGGCCAGTAGGGCGAACTCCGTATCCGGTGGGCCCCAACTCGTCGCGGGGCTTCAGCGGCTGAGCGCAGCCTCGAGCTCGGCGAGGCTCTCGACCTCGATGTCGGCGTGGACCTCGCCGTCGCGGTGGCTCGATGGAAGCGGCGAATCGGCCGGCCGCCGGGTGATGTAGGCGGCCAGCCAGCCGGCGCTTTTCGCGCCGACGACGTCGGCGGCCCAGTCGTCGCCGGCGTGCAGGACGCGGCGTGGCTCGGGGTTGCCCAGGGCGGCGCGGGCCGCCGCGAAGATGGCCGGGTGGGGCTTGATCGTGCCGACCCGCTGGGACACGACGATCGCCCGGAGGTGCCGGTCCCAGCCCGCCGCGGCGACGTATCGATCGATCGTCGTCGCCAACGGCCAGTTCGACAGGATCGCCAGGGCATGGCGCCGGGCCAGCCGATCGAGCAGCGGGCCGACGAGCGGTGGAACCGGCACAGCCTCCAGGAAGGCGCCGCTGTAGACCTCGACGGCCCAGCCGATCTCGCCCGGGTCCGACCGCGCCCGGGCGGCCTCCTGGTCCCAGCGACGGTCCGGCGCGGGCGCCGCCATGCCGCGCAGGCGGGCGAGCACACGCACGAACCGGTCGGCCAGATCCACTTCCCGGAAGTTCGGCACCTCCTCCCGGAACTAGCGCTCCCGCTCCTCCGCCCAGATCGCCAGGAACTCGTCGACGCCGAACGGACCCAGCCGCACGGCGACCTCCCGGGCGGTCAGCTGAACGACACGCCGAAGGCCCGCCCGGTCGATCGGAACGAGCGTGTTGCCGAAGTCGAACGTGATCGCCTCGACCTGGCTCAGCAACGCGACGGCCTCAGCGAACGGCGCTGGATGGGCAGATCTCGCGGAACGCGCAATACGAGCAGGACAGGAACCGGGGCCTGGCGGTGTAGTCACGGGCACGCATCCCGGCGGCGGCCTCGGCGATCCGGGTGCGCGCCTTGTCGAGCCGCTTCGGGTCGACGTCCACCCGGCCGATCAGGCCGGACTCGAGGAAATGAAGTTGCAGCGCGTCGGGCAACCGGCCCGTCATCGCCTCGTAGCCCATGGCGTAGATCTGGAGCTGCAGCGAGTCTCGCGCCCGCTGTCGCGCCCGGACGGGATCCCGGACGTCGCTCGACTTGTAGTCGGTGATCGTGACCCGCTCCCTGCCCATCAGCGGCAGCGTGGGTGTCACGACGTCAGCCTGCGGGGAGACGGGCTCCGCCGCCGGGGGCGGTGCCGCGCCGCGCGCCGGCTCGACGTCGACCCGGTCCCAGCGGCCGCGCACGCGATTGCCGTCGAGACTGAAGCTGAACTCACGTTCGACGTAGGTCGGGATGACCGCCCCCGGTGCGAGCTGCTCCTCGCGGAAGCGTCGCAATGCGGCCCGACCCGATGCGAGTCGCGCCTCCTCGTGATCGCGCGACAGGAAACCCTCGTTCGACCACGCCCGCTCGAAGGCCTCGAACAGCTCCGCCTCGCTCATCGCCTGGCCGCGCGCCTGGAGCCGGTGAAATTCCTGGACCGCCTTGTGGAGCGCCGCGCCGTAGATAATCGCGTGATGCGGCGCCAGCGGGACCCGCAGGACGTGGGCGTACTTGAATTTGAGCGGACACGTCAGGTAGTCGTCGATGGCGTAGAAGCTGAGCATCAGCGGCTCGCTCGATTCCTCCGCGGGCGGCGCCGGGACCGGTCCGGACTCGACGAACGCGGCGAGTCGCTCGAGGGGTGTGGCGACCCGCGCGCCGCTGCCCGGCGCCCCGGCGGCGAGCGGCAGGTCGAGCGCCTCGAGCACGAACGGCGAGACTCGCCGCGCCCGGGCCCCGCCGTAGTCCGCGGCGTGCGACAGGATCAGCTCGTCGCGGGCGCGTGTCATCGCCACGTAGAACAGCCGGCGCTCCTCCTGGAGCTGGAAGTCGCCCTCCGGCAGGGTCTCCTTGACGAGCGCCAGCGGGAGGGCGAGCGTGTCGGGCCGGGATCGGGCCGGGAACCGGTCGCCCACGAGGCCGGGCAGGAACACCACCGGGAACTCCAGGCCCTTCGCCTTGTGGACCGTGAGGACCGCGACGGCGTCGGCGTCCGGATCGATATCCGCGGTCGCCGGATCGTCACCCGCCTCGATGAGTGTCTGGAGGTGACGCGCGACGAAGATCGCGCGATCGTCCGCCAGGAGGGCGGACTGGGCACGGACGATCTCGAAGAACCGGGCCACGTTCTGGAGGGCCTCCTCCGCGGCGGCCGTCTCCGCGCGGGCCAGGCGCGCCAGGAGCCCCGTCCCGCGCAGGAACGCGTAGAGGACCTCTCCGGCCGGCCGCTCGTGGGCCAGCTCGACGAACGACCGGAAGTCCGCGACGAGTCGGGTCACCGCCGCCCGTGTCTCCGGCGACAACCGGAGGATGCCGGGTTGCCGATCGAGCTCCTCGAGGACCTCCCACAACGACCGGTTGCGCCGCCGGGCGCTGTTGACGATCGCCGTCAGGTCCGCGCCGGCGAGTTCGTAGATGTCCGACGCCGCCAGGGCGTAAAGGTCGACGCTGGAGGCCGGATCCGCGACCGAGCGCAGGAACGCCAGCAACAGCCTGACCTCCGGCCGGGCATACAGGCCGGAGGTGCCGGAGAAGCGCCACGGAACGCCGGCCAGGTTGAGGCTCCGCAGGATCGGATCCGCGGCGGCATTGGCCCGGACGAGAATGGCGTGATCGCGCGGCCGCCCGCCGGAGGAGATCCGCCGGGCGATCTCGGCGGCGATCCAGTCGGCCTCCTCCGAGCCGCTGGCGAAGGCCTCGAGCCGGACCTGCGCCGGCTCCCCCGCCGACCGTTCGGCGTGCAACCGCTTGGAGATCCCGCTGCGCACCTCGAGCCGGTCCGGATCGTTGAAGCGGACCAGCCGGTAGGCGGCCTCGAGGATCGGCGCCAGGGAGCGGTAGTTGCGTCGCAGGACGACGACGCGAGCCCCCCGGTAGCGGTCCTGGAAGTCGAGGATGTTGCTGATCGCGGCACCGCGGAACTTGTAGATCGACTGGTCGTCGTCGCCGACGACGGTGACGTTTCGATGCGCCTGCCCGATCACCGCGACGAGCTCCGACTGGGCGCGATTGGTGTCCTGGAACTCGTCGACGAGGACGTAGCGGAACCGGGCCTGGAGCTGCTCTCGGACGGACGGCGACTCGCGAACGAGGCGAAGCGCGAGGGCCACCTGGTCGCCGAAGTCGATGAAGCCGTTCGACGCCAGGAGCTCCTGGTAGCGCCGGTAGGCTCGAGCGAGCTCCAGCTGGCGCCGGGCGGTCTCGACGGCCGCCTCGGCCCGATCGTTGTTCCCCTCGCCGTCGGTCGAAACCACGACGGCGTTTTGGAGGGCGGCCGCTTCGACCCCGATCCGTTCGGCGTACTCGAGATACGCATCCGGCGCGATGTCCTCGTCCTTGCAGCGACTGAACAACGTGGCCAGGGCGGACAGGAACCGGGTGGGGTCGCCGAGGGGCCGGTACTCGTCGAGCCCGAGCTCGAAGAGGTGCTCGCGCAGGAAAATGACGACCTCCGGCCGCGACAGGACCCGGACGTCCGTGGGCAGTCCCAGCTCGAGGGCGAATTCCCGGATCAGCCGGTCGCCGAACGCGTGGAACGTCCCGATCGAGCTGTCCGTGTAGCCGTACGGCACGAGCTGGTCGACGCGAACCTGCATCTCCTCCGCGGCCTTGTCGGTGAACGTCAGGGCGAGGATCTCCGCCGGCCTCGCCCGACGCGTCGCGATCAGCCAGGCGATCCGCCGGGTGATGACTTGCGTCTTGCCCGTGCCTGCCCCCGCGACGACGAGCAGCGGCCCTTCGCCGTGCGTCACGGCCCGAAGCTGATCCGGGTTGAGACCACCGAGCAGGGCATCCAGCCCGGCCGGGGCGTCCCCTCGGGCGTCGACCGGGACCGCCTCGATGAGCCCCTCCCAGACGGGTAGCTGATCGAGGGGTGGGGGCTCGTGGTGGATGCGCAGGCGAGTCATCGCATCCGGGGGCGTGGGTGCGTGGGGGTGCATGGCAGGAGTTTCGGCGCCGGGCGTGACACCTTGCCTGTCAGGACGCCGCTCTCGCGCGTTCCTGCCCATCGCCCTGGACGATCGTCAGTCCGAGCAAAGCGATGACCACTGTGGCCAGGATGATGATGATCGCCGCGAGGTAGGGCTCGACGAGCGAGTTGAGATCGATCGTGGGGCCTCCGAGCCGGGGATCCGGCCGAGTCTAGCAAAGCCGGCTCACCGCGGACTCACTCCCCGATGCCGGTGCTATCCTCTCGCCTCGGCCGGCCCGCCCCCGTCCCGCCTGACGACGACCACAAGGAGGCCACCGCCCGCATGGCGAAGCGCATCCGCGGCTCCACCCGCCCCGGCCACCGGTCGCGACTCCAGCGCGCCCCGCAGCGGCCGGCGGAGCCGGCGGCGCGTCGACCGGGCGGCCTGACCCGGGAGGAGGAGGCTCGAGCCGCCGAGATCGAGGCGACGCTCCTCGCGGAAGAGCGGGCGGCCCAGCAGGCGACGCGACGGACGCGCGACCGGGACCGGTCGGCCGAACCCGCCCTGTCCCGGGGTCGGGAGCTGGCGCCCCTGGCCGCGCGGGCAGCCGACGAATACGCCTATGTCCGGCGGGACGTCATCCGCATCGCCCGCGTCGGTGGCAGCCTCCTTGCCGTGCTGGCTGTGCTGTACATCCTCATCGACGTCACCCACGTCATCCGGCTCTGAGGCCCACCAGCGACCGGGATTGATCCAAGCGGGCGGCTCCGTCGAAAGTCCTATCGACACCCTTCCGATCGGGGCCGTACGTTTGGCGTCCCTCTCCCGCCCAGGAGTCGACGGTGATCTCGGGTCAATCAGCGTCCGGACGGCGCTCGAACCTCCTGGTGCTCGTCTTCGGCGCGAGCCTGATGCTCGTCGTCGTGACCGCGGCCGCCCTGGCCTGGCTGGTGTCCGACGACGTCACGAGGACGGCGATCGATTCCAGCGTCTCCAGTGACCGCTCGCTCGTGCGCGGTTTCGTTGCCAGCACGCTCCGCCCGAGCGATCTGGCCGGAACGCCCCTCGAGGCCGCCCGCGTGGCCGAGATCGGGCGAGACCTCGGCCAGCTCGTCGATCGGGACGGCAGGGGCATCCTCCAGATCAAGGTCCACGCCCCCGACGGGACGGTGCTCTTCAGCGACGATGCCGCGGTGGTCGGGACGCCGGGCGCCAGCGACGAGCTCGAGCAGGCGATCGACCAGGGTCAGCCTAGCATCGGGCTGGAGCGAGCCGGCGACGGGGACAGCGGTACGCTTCGCGTGCCCGTCGGCTCGCCGATCCTGGAGGCCTATCTCCCGGTCGTCATCGACGGCCGCGTCGGTGCGGTCTTCGAGGTCTACCGCGACGCCGCGCCGATCCTGGGCCACATCGACGCGACCCGACGGGACGTAATCCTCGTCACCGTCTCGGCCGCAATCGTCCTGACCGTCCTGCTCTACCTCATCTTCCGGGCGGCGCAACGACGGCTCAGCCGCCAGACCGCCGAGCTCGTCGAGGCGACCCGCCGCGATGCCCTGACCGGTCTCTACAACCATGGCTCGATGGTCGGCGCGCTGGCCGCCATGCTCGATGGCCTCCGGGACAGCGAAGCGTCGCTCGCCGTTGGGCTTCTCGACATCGACAACTTCCGCCTCCTCAACGACACCCATGGCCACGCCGCCGGCGACGCCGCCCTTCTCCAGGTCGCCTCGGTGATGACCGCGGAACTGGCGCCGCCGCTGCTCGTCGGGCGGTTTGGGCCCGACGAGTTCCTGGTCGTGGCGCCGGTCGGGGCGGCCACCCATCTCGAAGCCGCGATCGAGCGGGTCCGCGACCGCCTGGCCGGGCTGAGCCTCCAGTTCGGGTCGTCCGAGCGGCTGCCGTTGACCATCAGCGCGGCGGTCTGCTTCGCGCCGCTCCACGGCCGAGCCGCGGCGGAGCTGCTGTCGGTCGCCGCGGCGACGCTGTCGGAGGCCAAGGCGAGCGGCGGCAACGCCGTTCGCGTCGCCGAGCACGGTGCGGACGAAGTCGCCGCCGCGCGGCGGACGAGCTTCGACGTCCTGGCCGGCCTCGTCATCGCCGTCGACACGAAGGACCGCTACACGAAGCGCCACTCCGAGGACGTCGCCCGCTATGCAGTCTTCCTCGCGGCGCGGATGGGCCTCGACGCCGATGTTCGGCGGGCGATCCAGGCCGCCGGCCTCCTGCACGACGTCGGCAAGATCGGCATCCCGGACGTCATCCTGCGCAAGCCGGGACGGCTCACGACGGAGGAGTACGAGATCGTCAAGCAGCACGTCGCGCTGGGCGATCTGATCGTCCGCGACCTGCCCGATCTCGACACCGTTCGGGCAGGCATCCGGCACCACCACGAACGCTGGGACGGCACGGGCTATCTGGATCGACTCGAGGCCGAAGGTATTCCGCTGGTCGCCCGCGTCCTGGCCGTGGCCGACGCCTTCTCCGCGATGACGACGTCGCGTCCCTACCGCACGGCACTGACCGTGTCCGAGGCGCTTCGGCGGCTCGAGGACGCCGCCGGCACGCAGCTCGACAGCTCGCTTGTGACCGCTTTCGTGGGCGGCATCGAAACCGCGGCCGACGCGCCGCTTCCGGGCGACGGGCGAGCCACCCACCGGATCTGGACCCCGGAGAAGCTCATTGCCTGACGTCGCCCCGGGCCGCCAAATCGCGACGACGCGCGCATCGAGAGTGCCGTCCCCGGCCGGTCCGCGCAGGCGTCGTCGGCCGGCCGGCGCCGTCGCCTTGCTGGCGGTCCTTTGGGCTGCGGGTCTTGCCGCCGCTTCGGCCGGGGGGGTGACGGCCGGGCTGCCCCTCCCATCCCTGCCGGCACCGATCGCCCCGCTCCTGTCGCCGATCGTGGCGCCCGTTCAGTCGATCATCGCGCCGGTCGAATCGCTCGTCGCGCCGATCGTCGGACCGGTGGCGTCCGCCGTGCCGTCCCCCTCGCTCTCCTCGCTGCCGCTTCCAACCCCCTCCCTGGCGCTGCCGAGCGTGCCGCTCCCACTCCCCTCGGCGTCGCTGCCGCTTCCAACCCCCTCCCTGCCCCTCCTGCCGTCGCCGGCGCCCACCTCGCCCGGCGCCAGCGTCGGGGCTGCAGCCTCCGGATCGCCGGCACCGGCCGCGCCCGTGCCCGCTGCCGTCAGTCCCGTGCCGTCCCAGCCGACGACCAGCGGAGAGCCGATCAGCGCTGGAACGGGACCCGCGGGAGGCGATTCGCAGACGTTCCCGGGACTCAGCGTCCCGGCCCTGGCCATCGGCGCCACGGGGCTGATCCTCGGGATCATCATCCTGATCCAGGCCCTGGGAGCCGCCGCATGGCTGCCCGTCGTCCGTCGCGTCGTTGGTGGCTTCGGGCTGTCGCGACCCGGGAAGCGCC